>JACRHH010000008.1 GCA_016212095.1 Nitrospirota bacterium | reverse complement strand
TCGACCGTGTGCCTTGACCTTACTGAATGCCTGTTCCGCCAATATGTATCGGCAGCAGCCGATATAAACTGGCAACATAAAGGCAATGCAGACAATCGATCACTGTCTCATCCCGCTTAAACCACTAACTTGACTTGTCAATACGATTTATGTTTTAATAGTTTCTCCGGTGGTTATGCCGGTGGGGCCACACCCGTTCCCATCCCGAACACGGAAGTTAAGCCCACCATGGCCGATGGTACTGCGACTGCGAGGTCGTGGGAGAGTAGGTAGCCGCCGGGAATAATCAAAGGCCCGAAGCGAAAGCTTCGGGCCTTTGTAATTTTTACGTTATTGCATTCTTGCCGTTAAAAAACCCTGTTTACATTGCCAACCAAAATATTGTATAGTCTCGCGACTGCTTATAGCCCTGATAAAAATATGTTATTGCCGGGCAGGGCACCAATTAATCAGCAAGGCTCGAATTCTGGGCGAAGCTGAGTTCAAAGCGTTGCAGTCCTGGGGAGGATGAAGGCGCAATCACTCCGAGATTTCGGACGTATGTCCGGAAGCACTCGGATATAATCATCCGTTCCCATGGAGGCTGACCTGTGGACGATCACAAACTACGCGTTTTTTGTACCGTAGCGGAAACCAAGAGTTTTTCCAAGGCATCATCAATAATTCACCTTACTCAACCGGCAGTTAGCCTTCAGGTTCAAGCGCTTGAAGAGGTGTACGGCACAAAGCTTTTCGACCGATCAAATAATACCGTTGTGCTTACTTCCACTGGTAAGCTTCTGTACAAGTATGCCAAAGAGATTTTGGCCTTGTACGCTACCGTGGAGCGCGATATCGGCGGGCTTACCGGCTTGGTGAAGGGTTCTGTCACGATAGGAGCCAGTTCGACCATTGCGAATTATCTTTTGCCATCTGTTGTGGCCGACTATCGCAGGAACAACCCCAAGACGAAGGTGAACATGCTTGTCGGCAACTCACGGCGTGTGGTGGAGATGCTTAACGCCGGCACAATAGATCTGGGGCTTGTGGAGGGCGAGGTGAGTCGTCAGAAGGTTGTCATGGAGGGTCTTGTGCCTGATGAGCTGATTATTGTGATGTCACCCGATCATCCGTGGGCGGGGCGTGGATCAATATCTGTGCGCGAGTTGCAGGATCAGCCTTTCATCATCCGTGAGGAGGGATCGGGAACACGTCAGATGATCGAAAAACACTTGGCCGGTTTTGGCATAACACCCGCGCAGATGAACATCTCCCTTATTCTTGGATCCACCGAGTCCATAAAATCCGCCGTTGAACAAGGGTCTGGCGTGTCGCTGCTGTCGCGATGGGCGGTCAGGAAGGAAGTTCAGGCCGGCTCGCTGGTGCAGAGTTCTTTTGGAGACATGCGAATGCTCAGGGAGTTCAGCCTGGTCTATAACAAAAACAGCTATTTCTCACGCACATTCGAGACGTTTTATGAGTACTTGAAGAAATATCCGTTTGAGGATCTTCTGGTTGGAAAAAATGAGTGCATCGGATGCGCCTGAAGATGTTGTCGCTTTGCTCATAGCGTAGAAGTTCCCGCTCGTTTACCGCTTCGCGCTCGATCATGTCGGCGATTCGTCCGAATCTGTCAATATGCGAGCGCACACGCGATGCGGCATATTCGCCTGCCGTGTTTCTGCTTAGCAGAAAAGGCCAGTCGGATGATTGGGCGAGCAGCAGTTCCCGCGCCGCCTGATCGAGAGCGCGTAGCAGCAAGCCATCCGGATGTGGGTGCGCGTTTGCCAGGCGGATCATGGTTTCGGCAGCCTGGTGAATCATCGGATAAATCCAGTCGTTAGACTTGTCCAGCCAGACAGCACCGTATCCGCCGTCTCCCCAGCTTGACTGTGCCGGAGTTACAGCTTCAAGCATCTCTCCATATTTTGTCAGATAATCTGATGCCGTGACAGCTCGCAGGTCTTTGCGCCGCTTGATCTCGCGGAAAACATGTTCCAGCCATGTCGGCCCCTCAAACCACCAGTGGCCGAATAGCTCGGCGTCGTAGGTGCAGACAGAAACCGGAGGAGGCGAGTGCATGAACTCAAGCTGGCCCATGCGCCTGCCAAGTTCATCCACGAAATGGCTGGCGTGTTGTTTTGCCTTTGCAAGCGCGGCGGCAGGATTGTACGGCTCTTTAACCTCGCCGCCGGTTATGCGGTAATACTTTATGCCGGTATGTCCGCGACCGCCTCCGGCGCGGATAAACCGTTCAACATCCTCAATCGGCAAGTCATGGCCGATGTCGCGGTGAAATTCCCGATAGTCGGCGTCGCCGGGATAGCCTGTCATGTCCCAGACAAGGCGCGATGAAAACGGATCGCGTCCGAAAGCTGCAACGCCCGCCGGTGTGACAACGGGTGCGAGAAAGCCGTTACGCGGCGCTGGTGAACCGAACATGAGGCCGTGAGCGTCAAGGAAAAAATAGTTGATTCCCGCCCGGCGAAGATGCGCGTCGATTCCGGTGAAATATCCGCATTCAGGAATCCACATGCCATCGGGCCTGTGTTTGAATTTCCGCCGGAAAACATCGACGCCGATGCCAAGCTGCGCCCTGATGGATTCCGGCTGCATGGCAAGATACGGGAGGTATCCGTGTGTTGCGGCAGTGGTTATAAGCTCGATAACACCCGCCTTGTGCAGTCTGCCGAACGCAGCCGCTATGTCTCGCCTGTAAACATCCTCGTACAGATGCCGAATCCATTCGAAGCGTTTCCTGTAAAACCGGGCCAGCTTTCGAAGCGGCGCATTACGCCTTGTGCGAGCAATTTCGAGTTCTGCCAGCTCGATGCGTTCGCTAATGTATGCGGCGCAACGATTCCGAAGCAGCCTGTCGCCCATCATCTCGATAAGCGTCGGGCTCAGAGACAGAGTGACAGGCGACGGCACGCCGTCGGATGCGAGTTGATCCAACATGTCCAGAAGCGGGATGTATGAGCCGGTTACCGCCTCGAACAGCCAGTTTTCCTCGAAGAAAAACGGATGCTCCGGATGGCGCACGAACGGCAGATGGGCATGAAGCACGATCATGAGTTTCGGTGTATAATGTTCGCTTCGCAATGGAATCACTCCGGCTACAGTTAAGCAGAAACGCGTCTGGCCCCGCAAGGCGCCATGTATCGGGACGGCAAAAATGCACGAAGGCAAATCCCCTCTCGGCGGCATAATCAAATCGCTCGGTCTGGTTTTCGGCGATATCGGAACCAGTCCGATCTACACGCTCACCGTAATTTTTCTGCTCACGAAGCCGACCGCCGACAACGTTACTGGCGTGCTGTCGCTCATCGTCTGGACGCTCATCGTGCTGGTCACCATCGAATACGCCTGGCTTGCCATGAGCCTGGGCAAGAAAGGCGAGGGCGGCACTATCGTGCTGCGGGAGCTGCTTGTTCCGCTTCTGAAATCAGGGCGGCAGGTTGCGGTAATCTCGATGCTATCGTTCATCGGCATATCCCTGCTTGTTGGCGATGGCGTGATCACACCCGCAATCAGCATCCTGAGCGCCGTCGAGGGACTTCTGCTTATTCCCGGCCTTGAGCAGACGAGTCAGGGCATACTCATTGCCATTGCCGGGATAATCGCGGTGATGCTGTTCTCCATTCAGCGCAAGGGAACCGAGAAGGTTGCGGGCGCGTTCGGCCCGATAATGGTTGTCTGGTTTCTGGTGCTTACGGTTTCAGGAGTGAATTCGCTTCTTGAAACGCCATCCGTGGTTATGGCCGTGAATCCGTGGCTGGGAATACGCTTTCTGCTCGACAACGGCATCGCCGGTTTTTTTGTGCTCTCCGAGGTGATCCTCTGCGCAACCGGCGGCGAGGCGCTCTATGCCGACATGGGACATCTGGGCAGGCGGCCTATTTTGCGCGCGTGGTATTTCGTTTTTTTTGCGCTTGCGCTCAACTATCTTGGCCAGGGCGCGTTTCTTATTCGCAATCCTGAAACCAAAAACGTGCTGTTCGAGATGATTTTCTCTCAGGCTGCGCCGCTTTATGTGCCGTTTCTGTTCCTGAGCATCGCCGCAACCGTCATCGCGTCGCAGGCGATGATAAGCGGCATGTTTTCTATCTTCTATCAGGGCATCACCACGCATGTCATGCCGCTGTTCAAGGTCGATTACACATCGCGGGAGCTTCGGTCGCAGATTTACATCGGGTTCGTGAACTGGTTCCTTCTGGTGTCGGTTCTGTTCATCATGTTCGAGTTCAGGGAGTCTAGCAGGCTTGCCGCCGCATACGGACTTGCGGTTACAGGAACGATGACGCTGACCGGCATCATGATGACAATGATATTCCACAAGCGCGGGCATAACTGGAAGGCTGCGGTTTCCCTGCTGGTTACGGTCATCGACATCGCCTATCTGCTGTCGAACATGTACAAAATCCCGCATGGCGGCTATTGGTCGATCATCATCGCGATGATTCCGCTTGGCATCATACTCATATACACAAGAGGCCAGAAGCGGCTCTATCGTTCGCTGAAGCCGCTGCCGCTGACGGATTTCCTTGCCGGATTCGCGGAGTTGTGTCCGCCCTCCAACAGAATCAGGGGCACGGCGCTCTTCTTCGCGCGCGATCCGCAATGGATTCCTCCCTATGTGGTTCAGACGATGTTCCATAACGGGATTGTTTACAGCGAGAACATCATCGTTTCGATAATCAGGCGCGACGATCCGTTCGGCGTGACCGGATTCTTCAAGGAGACCTTCGTGCCGGGCCTCAGTTCGTTCGAGATACAGTTTGGCTATATGGAGGTTATCGACGTCGAGGAGATACTGAATGAGGCCGGAATAGATGAAAAGGCGATATTCTACGGACTTGAGGATATTTCCACGCGGAATGTCGTCTGGAAGCTATTCTCGATCTTCAAGCGCCTGACGCCTTCATACGTGCAGTTCTACAAGCTGCCGCCGCATAAACTTCACGGCGTGATCACGCGTGTCGAGATGTAGGCGCGGCGTTTCTCCGCCTGCTCCCGGTATTGCCCTCGAAGACCTTGCAGAACTGCGCCGGTGGTTTGACGGCTATGTGCGCGATTTTTATTTCGACGATCCCGCGCGTCAGCGCAACATCGCGCTTAAGGAAGAACACACGCACAGGGTTGTCGATGCCATGAGCCGCATTGCCGCAGGCATCGGCCTGTCGGCGCATGACCGGGCAATCGCCGAAGCCACGGCGCTTTTCCACGATCTTGGGCGCTTCCGCCAGTATCGCGACCATGGCACGTTCCGCGATCCGGAATCGACGAACCATGCGGCGCTTGGGCTTCGCGAACTTGCCGCCGCGCGCATTCTCCACCGGTTTGACATCGCCGACCGGCGCCAGGTCTGCGAGGCGATATTTCACCACAACAGGCGATTTCTGCCCGAAAGGCTGAGCGAACGCTCGCTGCTGTTCTGCCGCCTGATCCGCGACGCCGACAAGCTGGACATCTGGCGCGTTTTCGATGAATATTACCGTGCAGGCGAGAGAAATCCGGTGGTTGAGCTTGGACTGACCGAAAGCGGATATGTTTCGGGCAGGATCATGGATTGCGTGCTTGAGCGCCGGATTCCGAACTATCTTGACCTGAAGACCACGGAGGATTTCAAGGTGCTACAGTTGAGCTGGGTTTTCGACCTGAATTTCGGCCCGAGCTTTGCGATGCTCCGCGAGCGCGGATATATCGATTCGATAGCGTCATATCTGCCGGGCAACGAAAAGACGAGGCGGATGTTGGCGCGTATAAACGATTTCGTCGGGGTGCGAGCTTGAGGGTGAACAGGATTAAATGAGCAAAACATGAGTGCGCCGGACGAATCAATCCTCCAGGGAGTGGAAAAACAGCTCGATTCCATGCACATCGGATTCAGCCTGGGGCCGGAAGACCGGGCGGTTCTCGACCAACCCCATATGGCAAGCAAGCACCAGATACTGAAGCTGGAAGACAATCTGCCGGTGACTGTTCGAAACGAGCTGTTCCAGATAGCAAATTCTCCGTTTTATACGAAAGACGGCGCAAGGATGGCCACCGACTTCTGGGAGGTGTCGTCGATCCTGGGGCTGGAGAATATCAAGTCGTACATCATGGTCAGCGCCCTATACGGCGTTGGGGCCACCAACCCCGACATCGTGATGCTGAAGAACAAGTGTTTGGCGACCGCCGGGTTATCCATGGCCATAATGCACAATGTTCTGGGTTATGATCGCGCCTCGACGCCGAAGGTTCAGCTCTGCGCCATGCTTAGCGAATGCGGCAAGATTCCATTCTTTCTATATAAGCAAAATAATGCGTCAGATCGCGCGGTCGTCGAGACGATGACCGAGACCTACATCAATATCCATCACGGCAAGTTCGGCCTGCGCATTATCGAAAAATTCAACCTTCCGGAGTTCCTGCGGGATCTGTTCCTCCGGGAGTCGCTTATTTTCTTCGATTCAGCCCATGAGTTTTCTATCACCACCATCGTTCGCATGGCGAAGCTTCTCGTGCGCGAAAGCTTCAAGCAGCACGGCAAGCTGGTGCTGACTTCGGTCGTGGACGACAATCATGGAGTTGTGTCGGGCTCGGTCGGCACCGAAATACAGGAGTTCTTCGATGTGCTTGGCATCCGGCACCTGATCTCGGTCATACCTTTCGAAACCCCGCCGCAGAAGTATGCCAGGGAGAAGAGCCGGAACAGAAAAACCTGAGCGGCTGGCTGTGCGGCTGGATCGTCAGGTCATGGCTGGCGCAAGCGCGTTGATCTTCATGAATTACGCTTTACCGCCGCCATTTAAATGGCGGAGAGGGTGGGATTTGAACCCACGGCCATGAAGCGTAACTCATTGATAATGCGTCATCTTTTCTTATTGCATGGGACGCTACGGACAGGTTGCGGACAGTCAGTGCTAAACATAATCTGTTGAGCACTGACATCCAGGTCGGCATATCTGTTGGTGCTATTCATACTGGTATGACCAAGAAACTTCTGGATAATTTTCAGCGAAATGCCAGCCGATGCCGCCATTGAAGCAACAGAGTGGCGAGTAGCTTGGTAAAGGGTAATGTCAATATTTGTTTTCTCAGTCGCTTGTTTCCAAATAATGTCGATCGTTCTTAGTCGGTATGGTTTTTGGGTGCGTGGATTGAAGAATATATAGGATTTCGGAAATCCTTTCGGAACGTTATTGAGCATCGCTATTATTTCCGGATGAATCAGTCGTGGCCGCGATTTTTTACTTTTAGGGCGTTCCATTATTTGATCCCGCGAATAAGTGCGGTTGATGTTTAATACCTGATTTTCAAAGTCTATATCGCCCCATTGAACAAGGCATCCTTCGCTTGGCCGAACGCCTTGCCGCGTCAGAAAGAAAAATATCGCTCTGTCCTGATCTGGAATTGCTGCAAGTATTTTGTCTTGCACATCACGGCGACACCATTTGATAGGCGGTTCCTCAACAGTCACCTCAGGAATCAGCGGCAATTTGGAAATGATTTCATCTCGATAGCAGTCGTTCAGGAAATTCCGCACGTCTTCAAGGATGTGCTTATGAGTTCGCGAGGAAAGACGATCTGGAAGTTGACGATAAAATTCCTTCAGGTGCATTGTGCGAATATCCCGAATATCTCTGCCTGTAAAATACGGAATTATGTAATTTGCAAATCGGCTTTTGATTGGGTGCAAGCCTCCGGGCGACATCTTTCCTTTTTCCACATCGCGCTCTTTGCCTTCAAACCATTTCTGTGCCACGGTTTCGAAAAGATACTGCTTAATATCCGATTTAATGTATCTGCTTGGATCGAAGATATGGTTGGCGATTTCGTTTTGCACAACCGCAAGCTGATTTTTGGCTCGCAAATAGGTGTCGAGTGGCAATCCTCTCTGGTCGCTGTATAATTTGATACGTTGTCCAGACCAGAAGAAATCGACGAAAAACCTTGTTGGGACACAACGACATGCAAGGCATAAGTAACCGGTTCCGGGAATTTCGACGAATTTTTGTCCACAGTTGCACTGTGTTTGTTTTGTGCGTACCCGTCCCTTCATGCCCTTATTTTCCTCTTCTAAGAGCGACACCAATAATAATGTTCCTGTCTCGATTGAAAGTTGCGTGTTCACGCATAGGTATTACTTCCAACCAAAGCGGAAACAACAAAAAGAAGCCTGCCTGTCGCCGATTATTTTGTATCATAGCATCAATGTTGGCGAGCATTGCCATGATCTCGCGACAAGTCACGTTCACGATTGTTTGTTCTCGGACTTTGCTGGATCGAACTCGATCTTCATGGATTTATTGTATCCACATGAATTGGTTCAGTCGATTGCTCAAGTCTCAATGTTGAACACAATTTCCGTAACTCGCTTCCCTTGTCGTCGTTCCTCAATAGAAAACCGAATATCGGTTTTTGCGTTGCACTCCCTATAAGCCACATTGAGCACTTTTCGCTTGAAATCGCTGTATCGATGATATTTCCCCTGCTCAATTCCAAGGAGTTGCATTAATTCCTCTACACGGAACACGCGCCGCTGACTTTTTGTGTTCTGGTACTGTTTCAGGAGTTCGAAGATGCGGATTGAGTATTCGCTGTGCAGTTGCTTAATGCAGTCCAGTCCGTAAATAGTGAATTCACGGCTCAGATCGAAAAAAAACGGCCTCATTTCATCCACAAAATACAGTTGAAGAAGGCCATTGTTGTAATGCCCCAGATAGAAGAAATGGAATAAAGAGCTCGCTTTGGTGCCGATGTGTTTCATCGTAATCACTTTGGACATCAGCTTTTTGATAGCGCTCTGAAACAGCCGTGTGCTTTCCAGTGACAATCCGGTGAGCCTGCACAGTTCTGATGCGCTTAATGTAACCTCGTTGGAGTATTGACCCGCCTGTTCGCATTGTCGCTGCCAGAAAAATGCGACACCAACCAGAAACTTTTTCTCGACAAGCGTAAGCCGATACTTCGCCTCTATGAAATAATTATGCTGTTTAAGAGAAATCGGCAGAACCTCTGCTTTTCCCATCGGGGATCTCCTTTGCGATATTTCTCAATGGAGTATTAGCCCCGCTGCCTGCATGGCGGTCGCAGATTTGGCTCTTTTTATCGCATGTGAGACGGAATGGACTCGATTTACAGGCAATTGGCTGCAAAAACGGCATTGCCGGAGCTTATTGCAGAGCACTGATAGTCGCGGTCTATCCACCGATCCGTTGCATCGGTTTTTACGATCATTTCTGTATAAAAGTCGCACTTCACCTGTATAAAGGTCGCAGATGCCTGTATAAAGGTCGCAGATAGAGCGGGTAACTATATGATTAGAAAGCAGAAATGCAGGGGGAAAGTATTGAAATAATATGGAATGGAAATATGAAGAGAAAAGAATACCAGAAAGATGTGCCGGGTAAAGAGCCATGCAAGTGAGATGCCATTTGCGACGTGTTCCTAAGATGAAGATGCAATGAAAAAGAAATGCAGGGATCGTGGCAAGGGAAGGGAAACGCATTGGTATCGCCAAGCGATGACCGGAAACCGCGCGAGCTTGAGGATCGGGAGTATTGGAATTGATGGTAATCCAACAAATTCCGGACATGATGTCCCAAAACTGTCACATAGTGGGATGCTGGAGATTTTGGTTGATTTTCCAATGTAACGAAATTTAACCAACTTGTAAAAATTACATTCATGTTGTCAAACTCGGAACAGAATTCCTAGAATAATAACTCTACTGTTATTAATCGAGAATAAAGTTCCGCATATCTAACCGGCTATGTTATATAATGAGGAACGGCGATTCCGTCTATATAACAAATCTGTTGATGGATTCGGAATCTAGGCACGACATGACTAACAGGCTGCGAGGTAATACAAGAGTATGAGCATAGACAACGAGATTATGAATCGCTTGATCAAGGCTGGCAAAGTAGATCTGGATACGCTAAAATCCGCAAGGCTCGACTCGACAAAACATTACGAGTACCTGTTTATTCACGATCACGTCAGCCTTGAAGAAGCTGCGGCATACATGCGAGTTGCCAAAATGACCGTATATCGCAAGGTCTGGCGACACAAAAAGCCTTCATCGTTACCAAAGCACAAAAAGCGGCAGTTCCCTTCTTCTCCAATATATGTTTTCAAGGATCCTGATCAATACATTGATTTTCTGGGATGGCGTTCCCATTCTTTCAAAAAACAGGAACGTTGGGAACACTCTGGCGTGTCCGTCGCCAAGGCAGCGAAGATATTGAACTGCTCTGCACGATATGTCAACAGAATGGCACGTGACGGCAAGCTGTCTAATGGAACAGATGGTGGGATTATGTGGCAATCATTGCGGATGCACCTTTTATCCCAAAAACAAAAACTAGAAGAAGATCTCAGGCGCATAAACAACGAACTTGAGCGTTTAAAGGCCGAATAAATCGGAGGTTAACATGAGTCAAAACAGCGTGGGTGATTTAATGACGTTACCGGTAAAGAGCTTAAGATTCGATGATCAGCCAATGCCGGATATGTCTGAGTGGCAACGGCAGGGACTCAAAGAAAGCATCTCCGAAAACGGAATTCTTGATCCGCTTCATGTGCGTAAAGACAGAAGCGGCTATGTTATCCTTTCTGGCCGCACTAGGTACGCCATAGCCCAAGAGCTTGGCATTGACGAAGTGCCGTGTTTAGTTCACAGCAACGACGACGATGACGATCCCAAAAAAGACGTGGTGCTGAGTTACGACGTAGAACTATACCGGCGGCATATACCAGAAGATGAACGCATAAAACTTATGGCTATCCGCAACGAAAGGCTTGAGTCCGCCATGCAAGCCGCCGTTGCAGGTTTTCTTGAAAATGTACGGCCCGAACTTCGAAATGCTGTGAAAACGCTTTGGCAACGCAGCAAAAATATCGATGCAATCCGCGCAATTGCGAAGTTGAGCCAAGAGGAGCAGGCGGAGATGGTGAGGGAAATGACCTTTCTTGTCGAAGCTGAAGATGCTGATGAGAAAGGTCGTAGAACCACCGAAGAGATCAAGGCATTGCGGAAAAAAGAGATGGAGCTTGGCCGGGAAGTTGACCGGCTGACTGGCATCGAACGGAAATACGCCGATACCGAGGGAAAATTAAAGGCGATCACAACGAAGTTTCAAAAGCAAGTTGAAGAAAAGCTTCGGCTAAAGGAATTGGAGCTTGAGGCGAAGTATGCCAATTCTACCGACAATGAAGACATGATCGAAGAAGAGCGCGAAAAAGTACGTGATGAATATCGCGCAGAGATCGAAGAGCTTGAGCGGCAATTGCGCGATATGTCTCAGGCTACCAAACGAGTTCAGGGAGAACTTGATGCCGCTCGGTATGATAAGGAAGCTGCCGAACGCCAGCGGAAGGATGCCGAATTAGTGGAAAGCAAACTCCGCGATGTCTTGGGAGTTCGGGAAGCGAAATTGTTAAGCATGGTGAATCCATGGAGATTCGTGAAGAAATTCGGTTTACTGGCTGACGAGATGAACAATATGTACGTGAATCTCGTGGAGGTTGGCGTAGACGAATTCCCCACAGATAACGTAGCGGCAATTCGTGCATCCCTGAAGGTAATCAGAGAATTCGCCGCTGAAATTGAAAGTGTCTTTGCATAACGATGGGTAACGATATGCAACACGAAACGTCATGCAATGCCATCACGCCGGAAGGTGAAAATGGCGATACACAGCAATGCTTGACGATACGCTGCAATTGCGGCGCGAAAAGATCCGAAAAGTCACATAGCGCACACTGCGACACAGACAGCGCAAATAAGTAATGCGGATCGCTCAGAACCGCTCAGATAAGGACAGCTTTAGCGCCGTGGGGTAATATATCCATACAATCATTTTAGTAGGCAACGAAAGCTGCGACTGGATCAATCTAGAACGTATCCTTTCGCTTTCCGTCGTAACCCTCCGCCCTAAAGGTCTCACTCTCCGAGGTTAATTACCTCATCAATCATTTTTTTCCGTGGCGGAAACGGAACGGACACTTGCGTCCGATATATCGAAAAATAAAAATGTACGGCAACACATATAACTATTTACATAGTTCCCCCCCCTCTTGTACCGGAAATTAATATTGCAAAACAAATTCCGCCGGCAACGGTTCTGTTGGTATCTGTTTTTCGGGTTTTCCGCTCACTGCTGGCGCAGGCCAGCCGTGAGCGTTATGGCGATCGTGCGCCAGGGTAATACCGAAACATGGAAAGAAACGAACTGCTGGACAAGGGCCGCAACCTGGCATTGGGCATCCCGCGTGACGAGTGGCGCGTGATGATTCGGGAGATGGTGTATCACCTGACCGAAGATCGGCGGAAAGACTTGCAGCGATATATCCGGCAAGCGACGGCATCTGATAAGCGCTGGTTTGCTATGGACGAATGGTTTGAGGCATATTTCCGCCAGAATCCGACAGCTAGGCCCAAAACAGCCGCAAAGTTATGTTGTCACTACCACACAATAGATAAGGCCATGACGAAGAAGCTGGCCGAAATAGCGCGGCGGGTCAAGACACGCCTTCGGATTCGTGGTATCCGGGCAAAGGAAAAGCTGGAAAGAAGCTGAGGCATATTGCCGGAAACCGGCGCAGGTTAAGCCGCCTTTTTTTCATTGCATCTTTATTCCCTATTCGTAAGCCAGCCGCTTTGATGCTGCGAAGCCATGCCAATCAAACCACCGTTTTCTTTGCATTTCATGCAAGTTGCCGATTTCATGTAAAGATGCCTTGTTCATGTAAAGTAATCGCGTATAATTATCTATGTAAATGAAAGGAGCGTTTTATGAACATCGGTTATGCACGGGTTTCGACGCAGGATCAGCGGCCAGAACTTCAGCTTGACGCTTTGGCTGCGGCTTCATGCGAACAGGTATTTCATGAGAAGGTTTCCGGCCAAGGCAAGGATCGACCGGAATTGGAAACCTGCCTGAAAGTGCTTCGCAAGGGAGACACCCTTGTGGTATGGCGGCTTGATCGTTTGGGCCGATCCCTCAATAACCTCGTTGAGATTGTTCATGGCCTTGAGCAGCAAGGCATCGGCTTTAAATCGCTGACCGAGAGCATCGACACCACAAGCGCAGGAGGCCGCCTAGTTTTTCACATTTTCGCCGCTTTGGCCGAGTTTGAGCGCAACCTGATCCGGGAGCGCACAGTTGCCGGCTTGGCAGCCGCTCGCGCCAGAGGCCGGAAAGGCGGGCGCAAGGCGAAGCTGACGAAAGCTGATGTGCGCAAGGCAGCCGCCATGCTGCTCGATCCGCTTATGACGAAGACAGAGGTGGCTAAGCACTTTGGCATCTCACGCGTTACCTTGGATTCAGCATTGAAGCGGGAAGGTTATCCGCAAAATCCGTTATTTAACAGGCAGCAAGTCTAACGTATCCACCTCGATTTCGTCTTCTTCATCGTCCGATCCCACCGGCATCAATACGGCAACCGGATTTTCCGGAAATGCGTCATCGTCTTCAGGGATCGGCGTGTTCGGGTCAAATTCCCGAAAGCCGAGCAGTTTGCCAACCGTTACGCCCGGAACCGCGTTGCCGAGTATTGGCGCAACAGTCACTTTGTTCCAAGGCGCAAAACGGTATAGCCTGCCCGCAACAAGCTCGGTTCGTCGGGTTTTTGTGAAGTTGAAAGCAAACTGTTCAAGTCTGCGGGTATCGATACGGTCGTTCATAAAAAACCTCCCTGCACATTTTTTCTACCATATCAAATAGTGCCGATTATTTCGATCGTTTTTGCGATGACGCATTATGCTCCGGGGTAATACCAATACATGAAAAGAAATAATATCGAACTTGGCATGGAACTGGCGCAGATTCCGAAAGAAGAATTGCTCATTAGGATGCAAGCAATGGTGGACAGCCTGCCCATTGAACGCCGCCGCAAGCTGATGAAATACATCAGGCGACTTCTGAAGAAAGACAGCCGTGGCGAAGGTTCGACGACTGGTTCGAGGCAAAAAACCTGACGGTGAAGCCTGCTGCTTGTATTTGCGGATAGCCACTGCCAATCGGCTGGAGCAGGAAAACTGGCCGGACTCGGCGGCAAATATGGCCAAAACACCTTTCGTCGCGAAAGAACTTTTTGGCTACGCTGCAGCCGTAGACCTTCCGCAGCCGGGGCCGGATATGACGCTTCGCCCCCCCGTTTGAGTGGTTACCTGAATCTGGGTGCTGATGCGCTCTTTCAGTGCCGGAACGTGCGAAATCACGCCAATCAGCTTGCCGTCCTGCTGCAAGCCCGCCAGTGTTTCCAGTGCCGTGTCTAGAGCCTCCTCGTCCAAGGTTCCGAAGCCTTCGTCCAGAAAAAGGGAATCGACCCGGACATTTTTGCTGGCCATATGGGAAAGACCAAGCGCCAGAGAGAGACTGACGATGAAGCTCTCGCCGCCTGAGAGATTCTTGGTTGATCGAATCTCGCCAGCCTGATAGTTGTCGATCACATTGAGTTCCAGCGGCTGGCCATCGTCGCGGATCAGCAGGTAGCGGTCTGTCATTTTCTGTAGCTGCCGGTTGGCGTGACAAACCATCATTTCAAAGGTCAACCCTTGGGCAAAGTTGCGGTATTTCTTTCCGTCGGCAGAGCCGATTAATTCATGCAGCAGATCCCATCGAGAGCATTCACGTTTTTGCGCATTCATGTCCTGCGCCCGTTCCTGTTGTTTCTGCTTCAGATTCTCGTTGTCGTTAAGCTTCTGGCGAATGCCGCCGATCTCCTGCTGGAGTTCCTTCTGGCTGGAGACCAAGATCGGAAGGGTATCATTGAGATCATCCAGCGACTCATCCGTGATCTGCTTCTGACGCTCGGTTTCCAGCATCTCTATTCTGTCGCGTTCCTTTGAGGCAAGCCCGGTTTTCTCATCGGCAAGCTTCTGCGATTGTTGCGCCAGTGTTCTGCGTTCGTCTTCCGGCAAGCATGCGGCATTGTAATTGTCTTCACCGGAAAAACCCGATCCCTTGAGCTGTGCCAGAAAAGCCTCTTCCGTCGATTTCAGATGGATGTCTCGCGCCGCGATAGATTTTTCCAGCTCCTCAATCCTTGATTTTAGATGGTTGTGTTCCTGGCTCGCGGTGTTCAGTCTTTGACGGGCTGCTTCCAGCTCTTGTTCAGCGGAATTAATAGCGGTGGAAAGGCGTAACTCTTCGTCATCAGGATTCTTGTCTCCGAAAATGTATTGCCGCTCACGCCCCAATGCCTCTCGTTCTCGAAGGATTTCATCAAGCTGATCCCGTTGCTTCTTAAGCTCGTTTTCGGATTTCTGAATCTGCTCAGCCTGGTGGCGTGTCTGCATTGCAAGAGCTGCAATCTTCTGGTCGAGTTCCGCCTTTTCCTTTTGGCGCGCTATCCACTGTTTGCGCCGTTCTGTCAGTTGAGCTTGAACCTGATCCAAATTGCCGATGGACAGGGTTTCGACCCCAAACGCCTGAACAACCTCCTGTAAAAGTCTGTGGGATGCTTCCTGTTGGCTTTGGATTCCCTCCGCCTCCTTCTTGAGTCGTTCGAGCAGTTGCCATGCTGAATCCTTCTTGTGTTCGGCAGCCTGTGTCTCACGTTCAGCCGTTACAACCGATTCAGTGGCCTTTTCCAGCGACTCGCGCAGCCTGTTTAATTCCTTCTCCACCGTTTCGGCGGCCCGCGTAACCTTGGCGGCGTGATCCAGAGCCTGGCGATTCTCGCTCTGAAGCCCCTCCAGTCTCACGTCAAGGTCGGAATCGGAAGCATCCAATGGGAGATTTTCGCAAAACTGAACGATCAGCCGCTGTGCTTCCTCGATTATCGCGGCATGTTCTTTCTGTCCGGATGCGACATGCTCAAGGTCTTTGCCCACCTGCGCCAATTTGACCTTCAGATCGGAAACTGCGTCAGTCGCAGCCTTCAACTCGACTCTGACCATGCCGAGGCGTTGGCTGGTTTCATCTGGAGCCGGAATATTCCCTTCAGCAAAGGGATGTTCTTTGGCGCCGCACAGCGGACATGGCTCGCCATCCTGAAGCTGATGGCGGGCTTCCGAAAGCTCCTCTATCTTGTTGAGCAAAGCAAGCTGGATTTCCAGCAGACCCATTTCCGTTTCAAGCGAGGCCCGCTTCCCGGTTTGGCGCTTGAGCCGCTCCGCCAGTGCAGAATCATCGGCGCTGAGAGATGCTTTTCGGCTGCCGAGCGCATCAATTGTCTGTTTCGACTTCGAAATGGATAGGGCTGCTTCGGCGGCTTTGACCATAAGGTCTTTTTGCGTTGCCAACGATGACAGGCTGTCACGCCACACGGTCAGTTCTTTGCCTTCCAGAATTCCTTTGAATTCCAATTGCTTGTCCGCCAGTTGGCCTTGAATGTCATCCCTGCCACGTTTTTCCGTGTTCAGGCTTGCCGAATATGCCTGCCAGAACTGTGAAGCCTCCTTGAACTGGCCATCGGCTTGATTGATCTCTTCAAGTTTGCCAGCCAACTGCCCGTGGAGATTCCGCAAAGCCTCGCATCGTCCGAGAATCCCCGTGAGGTTTTCCACCAAGCCTTCGTCAGCTTTCGCTGCCTCCAACTGCGGCAGCAAATATTCCAGGGCTTTGCGCTTGCTATCCAGATCGGCGCAATCTTCATTCTGCCTGGCGCGGAGCGCATCAAGAGACGCTGAGAGTTCTGCGATGGAATCGGTGGCCGCCTTGACGGGCGCTTCTTTTTCGTTGATCTTCAGCGTCAGATCTCGAACCATGCGGATGACAGGAAGCGTCTTTTGCTGATCGGCCTTGCTTGTCTCAAGCTGCCCAACGGCCATTTTCATGGCTTCTTCCGCCAGCTTTGTGGTCTCTACGTGTGAGGGTAACGATTCCCGGCTCTCACCAAGATTGCGCCGGTCAGTCTCTTGTTCGCGCCGAATTGAAGTCACCGCAGAATATTCGCCCGCCAGTTCAAGCGCATGGATGGCCAGCCGAAGTTTTTCCTGATCGGGAGCAAAGGCATCGATCCGGGTCTGCAAATCATCCTTTTGCAGACCGAGTTGCTTCAATTCTTCTTCAAGCCGGGCGATGCCACCGAGCCAGGCAATCGCCAGATTCTTTCGGGTGATCTGCTGATTGAGTTCCATGTCCTGCCGGGTCTTTTGTTCCAGACCGGCGTTGAGCTGCTGTTCATCCTCTGGGGTTAAAAGTTGCAGCCCCGCCAGTTCCGCCTGCAACGCGTCCAGCTTTTTGCGCTCATCCGAGCGGCGCTCATGAACGCGGATGGATATTTCGCTGTATATTCCAGTTCCTGTTATCTGCTCCAGAATCGGAGCCCGTTCGTCGGGCGCGGCCTGCAGAAATGCCGCAAAGCCGCCTTGGGCCAAAAGCATGGAGCGGGTAAACCGGTCAAAATCCATGCCGGTGGCGAATTCAATCTGATCGGCCACGCCACGGATCTTTGCCTCGTAAATTTCCCCTGAATCGGCATTGGCAATCTCATGCTTTGGGGCCTGCAACTCGCCATCCGGTCTTTTTCTCGCGCGGCGTTGGCTCCAATGGCAGCGGTAGCGGCCAGCCTGCGTTTCGAAGGTCACCTCGGCATAGCACTCGCCAGTCCGGCGGGACATGATTTCATTTCCGCTTTTGGTGACCTTGCTGAGACGCGGCGTGCGTCCATAGAGGGCAAGGCAGATGGCGTCGAGAATGGTCGTTTTCCCCGCGCCGGTCGGGCCGGTAATGGCAAAAATCCCGTCGGACGCAAAAGCTGGATGCGTAAGGGCGATCTCCCATTCGCCTACAAGTGAGTTCAGATTCTTGAATCGCACATGCAGTATTCGCATCAACAGCCTCTCTATTCGGCCCGGTTGTCGTCTTCGTGGAGAGACGCCACTGTCTCATAGTAGGCGCAAAGCAGTTCCGTCCGCTGGTCTTCAGGCACATCATGAGCCGCGAGGCAGCGCTCGAACACATCGTTGACGTTCAGGTCGTCCAGTGTTTCCCCGGCATGAATCAGCCTAAGCGCCCGGACGATGATCCGGTTGTTTTTCACGCTCAGAATTTCCATTCCCGATCCGGAAACGGCAGCATCCAGACGCTCCCGCAAATCGCCAATCACTTTGTCGCCTTCATATATGACCTCGATCCATGCTTGGGAGCCGGTGGCCGATAACTCAAGAATCCTGGCCGAAAGCTCTTCCCAATCTCCCTTGATGCGCTCAAGCTTCTGAAAGACAGGGACATCGATAAGCTGAACTGCTGCTGTGGCGCTGGCGAATTCGACCAGACAGACACTTTTTTGCTGCTTCGCCTCACCAAAACCCATGGGCAGAGGAGAACCGCTGTAGCGTATGACATCGGAACCGTTCACCTTCTGCGGAACGTGCAGGTGGCCAAGCGCCAGATAGTCCAGACCCTCCGGAAATATTCCGGCAGTCACATGCGCCAGCGAACCGACGTACAGTTCCCGCACGCCGTCGCCTTCCACGGTTTGCCCGCCAGCAACAAAAAGGTGTCCCATGACGACGATCGGGATCGCTGTGCCGAGTGCTTCGCGCTTCTGTTCGGCCAAGGCCGCAACATCGGCATAATGACTGCGTATGCCTTCAATAAGCTTTCGTTCCTTGTCCGCAATGCTCTCGCCGGCTTCCGCCACGCGAATATCGCGGTCTCGCAGGTATGGAACAGCGCATACAATCAGTTCCGGCGCTCCATTTTCATTGCCGAGAACAAGAACCTCGTCGTCCCGGTTCTCGGATGCAGCGCCGATCACATGAACATCGAGCGCTCTGAGCAGCTCTTTGGGCGCGTTGAGAAACGACGGGGAGTCGTGGTTGCCCGCGACCACAACAACATGGCGGCAGGATGAGGCCGCCACCCGGCACAGGAAGCGGTAATAAAGCTCCTGAGCACGGTTGCTTGGGGCGCTGGTGTCGAAAACATCGCCGGCTACCAGCAGGGCATCGACTTCATTCCGTTGAATCGTCTCCGCCAGCCAGGCCAGGAACGCTTCGAACTCCTCGTAACGCTTCCTGCCGTAGAGGGTGCGCCCGATGTGCCAGTCGGAGGTGTGGAGGAGTTTCATTGATTCCCCTGCAGAATCCGATCACATTCAGACACGACATATTCAGGAATTGTGTCAAACTTTGCAGGGTCAAGCTGGCAGATAAACTCATTCTCAATATGGTAGGTTTCATTTATGAACTTCTGGATCACAGAGTTTTCAACGTCAAGCCCAAGCAGCCGAAATATCTGAAGCTTTTCATACCCATTCACTGATGCGTTGTAAAGCTCCCTCAGAGCGTTCAGATCACCGACTCGATCCAAAAGTTGCGAGTACAAAAAGCCATTCAGATGGCTTGATATTTCAGTGTATCCATTATCGAACTTGCCTTGCTCCATTTCTGGGAGATTGCCTTCTGCGTCTTTCGGCTCACGGGTATCAACCCCGCGCTCTTTGCCGTTTCCTTTGTGTAAAAGGTTTGACAGCACCTGATAGGCATCCCCCTTATTATCCGCAATCTCAAAATGTCGCCTCAGGTAGATTAGTTTGACAATATCGTCCTTGTCAGAGGCGAGGGCATTCTTACAGATTTGGGAAAAGGTCTGTATATCATCCTTGACTATGCCGCTTTCGCCTATTTCGCCCGATGACAATCTTAGAAACGATGCCGACGTCTGATTGCCGAACTTGTGAGATAGTGACTTGATCGTGTCGATGATGGGTTCTACATCATGAGTCAGCATCAGAACGGTTTTGTTTTTCAGGCATGCTTCGGTGTCCCGCCGAAAGAGCATTTCGAGGATGGCGTACTTTTTGTTTTTATCGAACGAGGAAATCGGATCATCCAGAATGATCAGATCCGGCTTTTTGGAGAGGCACTCATACATGAAAAGAACGATTGCGAATGCGTTTCTTTCCCCAAAGCTGAGATGCTGATTGCCACCGCTCAGGTGCTCCTCGTGATCGATATGGCGAAGTTTCAGCTGAGCCTGTTCGGCATCACCAGCAATCTCAACCGCATAGCGGTATCCAGCATAGGAGAGAAATTCATTGATGTCCTTCTGGTGACGCTCAATGGTTTTCTTCATCTCGCTTCGCTGCTGGTTAATCTTCCCTTGCAGTTGACCGGCCTGCTCAATAACACTGTCGATGGAAGCGTTTATTGGAGCGATAGCGTCCTGCATCCTGTTTGACTTGAGCTCCGAGAAAAACTGTAAATCCAGTTTGTATGCAGGTAGTTTTTCGGCGACTTTTTCCCCGTCCTTGAACTGAAACGCGGAAAGCGTACTGAGCTTTTCCAGCTTTTCAGTGAAGTTGTCAATCTGAGTCTTAAGCATGGCAAGAAATGTCTCGTGCTCTTTTCCAAGGCCTTCCTTCAAAGTTGTGATTGTTGTTAACTTGCCTTTGGCTTCATCAGAAAAGTAGTCGCCTAATTTCTCGATGACGCCAATGATGGCGATCAGGTTCTTGATGTTGATTTTGTCGTATTCTTGGCCTACCTTTTTGATCTGCTCCTTTTTGTCCGCTGCATGTGAGGTGCAGAAGGGGCAATTATCCGACAGGTCAGCAAAATCGCAGCCCTTGGTTTGCCATTCAATCCAACCCACACTGTTTTGGCACTGAATAAACGGTGTGTAGGATTCCAGCCCAGCAGGAACATGCTTGATTTTATTCCCGGCAGACAGCCCCTTCATGCCGGAGGACGATTTGGATAAGCCCGTTTTGCTCAATTTGAAGGCGTTTCCCATTTCCTTGAGCGTATTGATCAACGCTTCCAATTCCTGATTCCCGGAAAACAGTTGCTTGATATTTCTGACCAGTTCCTCTATTTCCTGCTCTCTCTGTTTGTATGTATCGGTTCTGATAAAAATGTCGAAACTGTTGCTCTGCAGTTCATTCGGTTTAAAAAGAAACTGAGTGACATACTCCTCGTTGAAGCACATGATGTTTTTCAGCGCTACCGCCCCCGTGATCTCCGGCTGCAAGCTATCTGGGTTTTCTTTTCGGAGTTTGAACGGCATAAGTTCGTTCAGCAGGTTTTGATCCCCTTTCGCGCCGAGCAGCACAGCCCTTGCAATCGTGCTTTTTCCTGTACCGTTTGGAGCGAATTTGATGTTCAGCTTATTTGTTTCCAGTGTTATCTTGGCGGCATCAATGTTGTTGCAGTTCTTAATTTCAATATTCATTTCACCATCCCCCTCAGCCGGGCAAACAGCTTATCGATGTATCTGTCACGATCATCGGTCATGAACAGAACATGCATGTCCTCAAGCTCATCCTGTGTGTTGTCCCATTTCAGTTGCGGATGCCGAGTCCAGGAAAGAATGAAACTGTTGAGGATTACGGTTTGGTCTTTCAACCGTTGCTCGACATCCTTGATCCGTTTGTGGAACAGAACCTTCTCGCTGGCGGGGCCTTCGTGCAAAAGGCCGTGCGGCTCGATGAAGGTGACGTACTGTTTCCCGCCAATAAGCGTCCACAGAATGAAATCGGGGTGGAAGTTGCCCGCCTCGAAGAAGCCCACGCCTTTGCCACGGCTCATGTTCCTGAGCAGGAAAAGTTCAATTCCGTTTTCTTCTAGAGTGGACTTGTGGTCGTTGGACCAAGTTTTCAGGTCGGTGACAAACTGGTACTCGCTTTCATTGATGGCCACGGGAAGAATTGTGATTTTCCCTCCGCGCCGGACGTGAAAGAGCGGCTGGAACAGGTGCTTGCCGAAATTGCAGGCGTTCAGATCGCCAACCGTCAGCAGATCATCCTTCTTCTGTTCCAGATCCTTCTTGATCTGCTGAATTCCCTGGATGACCTGTTCTTCATCGCCATCAACGATGAGCTGGTAGCATTCCTCCCGCGGGATGTTGTCATCATCCGGAGTCAGGTCGCGCAGTTCAAGACGCGGCTCGATGTACTCGCGTTTGCGATAGTTGTAGTAGTGATCGCAGTACCGCTTCAGAAGCTCAGACGCCACCTGCTGCAAAAGGAGTACGCCGTCAAAGCTCGTTGGATTCAGCCTGGTTTCCGGCAGATAAAGCGTGTACCAGCTTGGATCTTTGAGCAGTCGGTAGATACCGTCTTTGGATACGTTGAGGTTGTGCCAGCTTCGCTCACGCCTGAACCGCTCCAGCTCAAAAAAGAGCGTGTCGTAATCCAGCAAGGCAAGATGGTGTTCACGCAGAATTGCCCTGTCCTTTTGGGTAACCAAGGCAGTTCCCTTTGACTGTATGGCTTGAATCCGTGGATACCAGTCGGCCACCACTCTGTTTTGTGTCATATAATCCGGTATCTCGCCAACGGCAGGAACTGGCGCATCCTTCTTGAAGTCATATTCCTTACCGTCGGAGGCCTTGTGCTTTGGCCGCAGAATCTGGAGTTTCTTGCCGAAGTCGTAGGTGACGTTAAGCGGAATATGAATGATCTTGCGCCGCTCGTTGCCGGAAAGTCCTTCTTCTTTCAGGAACTCGCGGAATTTTTCCATAAAGTCCGCTTCGATGCCAAAGACGTTCAGGGTTTCCAACTCTTCAATAAATGTCGGAGGCCGAACCGGGGCATGGGAATGACCGCTTCGTTTAAGGCTCCACTCGTAACCCTTCAAACGGACGCCGCGTCCGAACAACTGGATAATCTGGGAGCCTTCCGAGCGTCCCACGTGCATCAACCCCAAGGTGCTGACCCGCCAGCAATCCCAGCCTTCAACAAACTTCTTGGAGCCGATCAGCAGATTGACCGGAGATGTGGAATCCTTCACAGAAGCAAACATGGCTTCCGAAAAGTCGCTGTCGTCCACCGTCAGGAGCGTGCCGTTCTGGGCAGCCACTTCGGCCACATGGTCGCATAGGCTTTTGGCATCGCCCACATTGATCAGTCCAAACGGCGTTTCGGATGTCCCCACTCGCAGCGCCACTTCGCCGGATTCCCCTTTGACCCGATCCAGTGAGAGATGGCCGCCCGCCGCGTTGTTGAACAGCCGGGCAAGAATGTCCCGATAGAGGGCCTCAATGGTTTCACCGGCATTCATTGATCGGGCAAGATAGGCAAAGGCCCCGGCAAAGATGTCGTTGCCGTCCTTGTCCAGCAGGCCCGTATCCTGCCCTTTGCCGGTCAGAATCTCGTTAATCCGGCGAACTGCCGCTTGCTGATTGTCCAGAAAGTCGGCAACAAACTGGATAATAAGCGCCACATCGGATACCGCAGATGATTCGGGATCGAACGTTGAAGTCTTTTTCCCGGTTTTTTTGTCAGTTTTTTCTTTGACAACCGTGCTGCCGACAAATACCCACAGCGGTTTCTCCAAGTTGAACGGCTCAAAATCTTTGGTTTGTTCTTCGTAAATCCGAAGCTGTTGGTAAAACTTGAGCAGGCACGCGGTCATGTAGATGGATTGGGTCTCTTTAAATGCCCCCGGAAGGTTCAGTATTTGATAATCCTTGCCGAACCCGTCCTCATAAAACCATCGGTAGGAATAATCGAAGACAATGGTTTTTGCGTAACTGTTCTCGAAGTCGGAGTTGCCCGACGCCTTTACGGCCTGCTCGAAGGTCGCCGAATACTCGAAGGTAAATCCCTTGGCGCAAAGATCGGATCGCCGGGTGAACCAGACGCCTTCCTCCTTGCCGCTCATTCCGCGATGGCCTTCATCCACCAGAAGGAGATTCTGATCGCCAAGGCTGCGGGTGGCTATCTGTTGGGGGCCTTCCTTGTCGGCCAGCTTGGTGATTTCCAGCACATCCACCCGTTCAAGCCCTTTGGCAACGGCGAACAAGCCGCCACGGGATTGCAGGTAGCTGTCGGCGGAGATGTCGCTTTCCCTGAACTCGGCAATGTGCTGCTCGCTTAGCCGCTCGTTGGGCGTAAGCAGGATGACACGGGACAGTTCCTTGTCTTTGCCGTGTTTAACGGCATAGTGGCGGTATTGCAGCAGGTTGACATGCATAAGCAGCGTCTTGCCGCTGCCGGTGGCGTTCTGAAGGCAGAGCTTGTTGAGATCGTCCTCGTTATAGGCCGGAACCTCAGCGTAATCAGCCCGGTGGCGGTTAAAGCGCTCAACAAAGTCATTGAGATCGGCAAGCATTCCGTCGCGGTTGCTGAAGAAGCGGTCAAGGTATATCTCGACGAAAAGCAGGGTCAGCCACTGGTAGTATTTCCAGACAACCGGGCGGCGGCGCTTTTCGTTGATGGTTTGGGTATGGCGAACGATGCTCTGCTCGTAGGTCAGAAGCATATCCCGATTGATTCGAAAACCCGGCATTTCCGCTGTCGGATCGGCATAGCTGAACAGCGGGCTATCGCCAAGATGATGGTAGAAGAAATGCAGATTGTCCTTGTCCAAACCCTCCAGACGCGGATCACGGATCGGTTCGGCCAATTTGTGAAAGGGGCGAACCACCGTGCCATTCACTTTATGCTCAATCAGCGGATCAATGCCGAACAGGCTGACCAGCCACTGGTTCAAGACCAGCTTGTTCCGGAAGGCGTGTTGCTTTGGCCCCGCGGGTTTACGCTTGGCCATATGCACCGCCCTCCTTGCGCTCCTCGATTGCGGTTTCAATGAGTTGTCGCTCTTTCTCTATTTCCAAACGCAAATCCTGCTCACTGGGAAGAAATTGCAGGTATTTCGAGGCAAATATCTGGCGTCCTTCGCTCAATACCGAATATCTTGCCACGGCTTCGCTTTTGCCGGAGCAGAGAATCAGCCCGATGGTAGGATTATCACCAGCCACCTTGAATCGATCTTCAAACAGCCGGACATAGCCGTCCATCTGGCCGACATCGCGGTGTGTCAGCTTGCCGATCTTGAGGTCGATGAGCAGAAAGCACTTGAGGATGAAGTTGTAAAAGACCAAGTCAACGTAAAAGTCGTCATCGTCGAAACGGATATGCTTCTGGCGGGCGACGAAAGAAAAGCCCTTGCCCAGTTCCAGCAGAAAGGCTTGCAGATTATTGATAATCGCTTGCTCCAGGACGCTTTCATGAAGCGCCGTGGAGTCCGGCAGATCGAGAAATTCCAGCACATAGGGGGATTTCAGGATATGTTCAGGCGGAACCGGCTCGCCTTGCAGCCGCTCCCGATCGGTTGCAACCAACCCGGCCTCGCCCCGGTTGGCGAGAATGCGATTATAGCAGGAAGATTGTATCTGCCGCTCAAGCTGAGTCTTGCTCCAGCCGCATTCAATGGCTTCCTGTTCGTAAAAGGCACGGGCGTTCTCATCCTGCACACGCATCAGGGCGCGGTAGTGAGACCAAGAGAGTTGTGGAGAGAAGCCATGCTGAAATTCGCTACCCGTTGGGTACTGAATTGCTTTGCCCGTGGATTCGTCACCCGGCAGGTGACAAATCTCTACAACCTGCGATTCTCTTCCTGTCTGGGAGAGTATTACAGTGTCGGCCAATTCTCCGCCCGTCGGGTGGAGAATTGCCGGGCGTCCGGCATAGGCTTGATAAAACTGCCTGCAATCCCACAAATTGGTCGTTGAAAAACCTTTGCCATACCGTTTTGTCAACTTGGCGGAGAGAGTTTCGACGATTTTCCTGCCATACTCGGCCCGATCTTCGCCGCCTTGCAGCTCAAGCACAATCTCCCGTCCGATCAGCCAGTAGGCCAGCACCATGTTGGAGTTGACCGACCGGACGACATTGCCCCGCGCCTGATCGAGGATGGAAGCGACGCGATGAAACAGCGAATCGCCTTCCGGCCATATCAAAGGCTTCTTTTCGTGATTTTTGTTGCTGCTCATCCCTCCACATCCCACATGCGCTTCATGAATTCTTCTTCGATGAGGCGGACTTTCCAGTTTTCATCGTCCAATTTAAGGTTGGGCAGATTGTTGCTGCCGTTGACGTAGATGGTGTCGAACTCGAAGTCGCGGGTGCTGATGCGGTTTTTCTGGAACCATTCATCCAGCATCAGGTTGTCCTGCTCAAGGTTGCCGGTGAGCCTGCGCCAGACGATCAGCGCGTTCTCTCTCTGGTCGTTATTCGGGTTGGCCGGGTCTTGCGGAACCCAGCCTTCGACTTTCCGAAACCACCACGGGCCGTCGGCGTCCTGCCGAATCTTGCCGTCAACCACCAGCTTGGTGTGCTGATCTTCGGGCAATTCCGGGTCGTGGATGCGTTTGAAGGCAGCGCCGAAGGTCTGCGGCGCGGACGTGTGCAGCACGCGCAGGCCGATCAGGTAGTTGAATGTCTCGATCAAATCCACCGAACGGGTGGCGTACTCGTCAGTTCCCGGCTTTTTGACTTCGAGGGTGTAGGCTGTCGGATCGGCAAAGGCGTCGATGTTCAAGAGCGACTGGCTGCCACGGGTTTCCACATTCAGCATGTAGCGGAGCATGTAGTCTTCCTTTAATCCGGCGTTCGCGGTCACCGCCTTCTGGCGAGCCGGGTTTTCGTCCATTCGCAGGTTGTTTAGCGTGTCTTCGTAGGATTCGAGGCGGATGTATTTGAAGCAGTGGGAGATACCTGCTCCACGTTCAACGGGTTTACCGTTCTTCCAGCTGTCGGAATATATGATTTTTGCAATACGCGGTTTGAGGGTGGTTTCAAAATAGCTCCCCATTTCAACTAGAACGTATTTCCTGCAACCTTCATCCTCTCGATTAAGGTTAATTACTGAATGGCCAGTAGTTCCCGACCCAGCAAAAAAGTCCAAAACCAAAGCAGTTTCATCTGCCCAATACCTTATGGCATCAGTAGTAAGATGAATTGATTTCGGATAACTAAAATGCAACCCAGTTCCGAGAATGTCCAGTAGCAGCTTTGTGCCATGGGAAGTGGCTGAGTATTTTGATTCCGACCAAAGGGTTTTGGGTTTCTTGCCCTCTGGTTCACGTGACTTCAATGAGACTTCTTGCCTTCCAGCCTTATCGATTACCGAAATTTCATCATAGGCAATTCTGCTACATGCACCATCCGGATTGACACGCCAAATCCTTTCTTCTCCTTTGGGATCAATCGGCCAAACTTCCGTTTCATCATTATTCGGTGCTTCCTTTACTATCCATTTCTTATCAGAATCACTCCATTTCATTTCCGGCACGCGGACTTTCTTGCCTTTAACAAATAGAGGGAACCATTGTTTTGGCCTGTCTGTTGGGCGTGAGTTGCCCCCTCTGCGACGGAGGTTGTCCCAGTAGAAATGGCCTTTACTGTCTTTTTCCTTATATTGCTTTCTCTCCTCAGGTGTAAGTCCGCGTAGAACCATGCTGATTGCTTCGATGTCTTTGGCAAAAATATGAAAGTAATCATGGCTTCTGGCAGGGACATTAGGTCTAATATTTTGCCCAGCTGGATTTACTTCCGCTGCAATTGTGCCGACATAATTATCATCGCCAAAGGTATGAGACAGCAGTGTCTTTAGATTCGAATGTTCCGTGTCATCGATAGCGCCCATTAGAATACCGGATTTAGGCATTAGAGCCGGGGCAATACCCAGTCCGTTGGCCATCATGGAAAGCCAGGAAGAGTGTTTGTAGGCGTTTTTATAAATAAATGCGTTTTCTGAAGTGTTATATGGCGGATCGATATACACGCACTTCACCTGCTCTCGATACCGTTCCTGCAACAGGTTCAACGCCTGAAAATTCTCCGAGTGAACCAGCAGGCCATCGCACTGCTCATCGAAGTTCTCAATCGACGCCACCAGCCGTGCCTTGAAGCTTTCATCGAAAAACCGGGTATCCAGCACCAGCTTGTTGTTGGCCTTGAGGAACTCGGTCGTCATTGGCCGCGAGAAACCGGGGTTATGCAGATCGGCCTGAATCTCATCAATCGCAAACAGCTTGATCCAGTCCTCAATCTGCGCGCCATTAGCCGCAATTTCCGGATACAGCTCCTCCGGAACACGGTCGAGGGTGACGCAGTAGTTGGTTTCAATAATGAACTTCTTCTTGAGCCAGAGCTTTTTCTGGAAATCCTCAAGCTGGGCCAGAAAGTCGATCAGCTTGCCCGCGATCTTGCGCAGCACCTTGATCTTGGCCAAGTAGCTTTCAACCGCAGGGGCTTCGGCGTTTTCGATGTCATCGAGGCGCATGACTTCGTTCTTGATGTAGAAGTCCAGCTCCCGGCGCAGAAAGCCGCCCAGATCCTTGTGGATGAAATAGTCCATGGTATTGCGGGCGGTGTACTGGTTCACGTACTTGGCCAGCACGGGGCGCTTCTTGTCGCTTTCGGTGGGCGCGGGAACTTTCAACAGGCCCGGATACTCGGCCAGCGCCTTGCCTTGTTCGTCATCTGTTTGGGTTATGGACTGAAGCCGCTCCAGAATGGTTTCCACGGCCTCGGCATTGCGTTTGTCCCGCCAGGTGTTTTCCTGCCCTGATTTTTCCGGATCGGGCCGGTACTCGAAATTAACGACCAACTCGCCATTCTCGTTCACATCCAACGGTTTGTCGGCGTGGAGAATGAAAAAACGCTTATTGGCTTCAGAGGCTTTCACGTTGCCATGCTCGCCCTCGCTGGCATCTACAACCCGGAAATGAACCTTGAGTGGCTTGTCTTCGCCAAAGTCCAGGCTCCCCTTCAGCGCCTGCACTTCTTTGGCGTTCCGCAGATCAAACGTATAATTTGAGAAGTACTCCGCCGACTTGATGTAATACTGATCGGCGTTGGCCCAGTGCAATTTAACTTCCTCGCCGTTGTATGGCACGGCGAAGGGCGCTGCCTTGCCGGAAGTCTCGCGGGTGTAATAGCGGCGGGAGATGAAATCGCCATCGTCGTAGTAGCGCTCGAAAAAGCGGTAAAGGTGGTCATACACGTCCGCCTCGGCGCCGGCGGTATCCTTGGCGGCATCGTAGGCGGCTTGAGCCTCTTTGACCTTGGGAGAGTTTTCGGGGTCAGCGACGCCGTATTCTTTGGCAGCCGCAAATTCCCTGTCGATTTTGGCCTTTAATTCAGCTTTTCGAGCGTCATCGACCTGACCGAAAGCATCGGCCACGATTTTGAGCAGATCGGTTTCGATGAATGCCTGCACTTCATTCGCCTTGGCATGCATGATGCGGTAAAAACCGAAGTCAAGATCCGGCTGATTAAGCTGAAACAGCTCGGAGAGCTTTTTCAGAAGGCGGCTGCGAAGTTGTTCGGCGCTGGGCATATTATTGGTTCTCCTTCTTCAATCGCTTAAAAATATCGTGACCTTTGGCGGTCAGGCGGTATTTTGCCTGCTGCTGGTCGGTTTGTCAGGAATGCTCATTGGCGTCCATCTTTGGCCCCTAAATGACTTTCCACCGGATGGTGAACACCGGAGTGACTGTTGTTTTCTGTTGCATGCGCTTTTCAAGTGATTCCACAAGGCGGTCACGTTTCTCGGTAATTTTATCTTCGATGTCAAAAATTCTTTCGCGCAGTGTGCGCTTTTTGCGTTCAAGCTTCACGATCTCTTCCTGCAGGCTGCGCTGCTCCTCCATGGTAGGAGACTGGCGGCTGCGGCGTTGCAGGTCGCGGATTTGGCGCTTCATGTCGTCTAACTCTTTTTGCGCGGCCATTTCCATGTCTTCCGCCCACTTGTCGAGCTGATCGCGCGCTTCGGAAAAATGGCGGTTGTTCTCCTCTAGGTTGCGGGCCAGAGTGGCCTTAATATGTCGATCGCTATCCGCCTCAAGCCTTTTCCCCAATTGTTCATTGACCATTGCCAATTGTCCATTGACCCGGCCACAGCAAATAAACAATTTTTCGCAGGTTTCCTGATCAATGTTGTTGCCCGAATCATCCACAGCGGAGAATAGCAAATACTCTTCGGAATCGAAGGAATTGATCTTCAGGTGTTGCAAAAGAAGCCAGCCGGACTTTCCCTTGAGACGCTCGACCAAAGCGATGCGGGTAGAGTGACCGGACATATTGAATACGACTTCCGCCGGAGGGCAGATCCTTGCCTTGGCCGCAGACAACACATGCTCACCCAAAGGATGGCTTAGCCGGTAAAGATATTCACCGGACGTGTTCTCCTGAGTTTTGGATATCAGGTGATACCGGCCGGTCGAAACATGAGGAACAGGGCTATTGTTCAGCGAGAAAGATAAACCCTCATCATCGAAATCGGCATGGGCCTGAAGCGTGTGCCGCGTAACGGCCCAGAACAAGCGGCCAATACGATCCAGCCGCTCCTGAGTCCCGGCCAGATTGACTTTCAGGCGGTCGTGTACGTCTTCGTCAAAATGCTCCAGCAGCATTTTTCGGGTAAAGCGCATCCTGGTCTGAATCTGTTCGTCCAGCTCGGCTCGCAGATTCTCGAATGCGGCCTGAATCTCTTCTTCGCCACGACACCCCTGATAGATCTCCAGAACGCGCCGCTCAAAATCCACGCCGGCTTCAATGGAGCCAAGAACATCATCGCTGGCGCCGAAAACGCCCGTAAACAGATTGAATTTTTGCTCCAGCAATTCATAAACGCGTCGGTCGGCCTCGTTCCTTTCGTTCAGGAAGTTAATGACCACTACGTCGTGCTTCTGCCCGTAACGGTGACAACGTCCGATCCGCTGTTCGATCCGTTGAGGATTCCATGGCAGGTCAAAGTTGATGATTGCCGAGCAGAACTGCAGATTCAGACCTTCCGCCCCCGCTTCCGTGGCGATCAGGATGCTTGCCTGTTCCCTGAATCTGTCGATTATAGCCGCCCTGAGATCGACTTGTCGGGAACCTGCGGCCCGGCCGGTTTCCTTGTTGGCCGCCAGCCACTCCTGGTATATCCGGCCTGAGGCGTCATCCTTGTTGGTGCCGTTAAAGGTCAGCACCTGTCCGGCATAACCATTTCCTTCAAGATAGTCTTTCAGCCAATTCTGGGTGCGCCTCGATTCCGTAAAGATAACCACTTTTTTTGCCGCGCCCATGTCTTCCATGTTGCTGAAACCTATATCCAGGGCTTTCAGAAGCGCTCTGGTCTTGGTGTCTACGCCAAGGCTCCTGGCCCATCGAATGTAGTCGGTCAGCTCGCTGATCTCGGCTTCGAGTTTTTTCAGATCAATTTGCTTTGGCTGTGATGCCTTTGCCTGTTCAGGCGTTTCGGCCTCTTCGTCGATCAGGCTGTCCTCTTCATCAGTAAGAATTTCATCCAGAAGATCGTCGTCGATGTCTTCGCCCGAAATCAGCAATTCCAGCGCATTTGCGTTCTGCCTGGCTTCCTCTCTTAACTTCAGAAGGCGCTCCCGCATGATTTCGAGCGTTCCGGCAACAGCATAGGGAGAAGATGCCAGAACTTTGCGGACAAGAAGAATCAGCAGATGCTTTTGGCCGGACGGCAGCGCATATGTTTCATCTCGCTGCAGATAAGTGGAAACAGCTTCGTAGAGCCTGTGTTCCTGCTCTGTCGGCTTAAAGGGGCGGGTGATGAGTTTTCGTTCCGTATAACGCACAAATTCAACTACCTGGCTACGCAATGATCGCCAGCAGAAAGTGCTCAGTCGATCCCTCAGCCCGGAAGTATCCCCGCCATTATTGACGAATTGGGTTCGGAATGATGCCAGATCTCCGAAAAGCCGATCATCGATCAACGTCGAAAGTCCAAACAGTTCGAGCAGGGAATTTTGCAGGGGCGTCGCTGTCAGAAGAAGTTTTTTGCGATCCTCGGTAGCCCAGCGAATTCGTTGACCCAGCCGGTTGCTCTCCCGATATGCATTGCGGAGCTTGTGGGCTTCATCAATGACAACAAGATCCCACGCAATTTCTTTGATGTCTTCAGCCTTGCCTGAGGCGTAGTGCATGGAACAGATAATGATCTGGTTGTCACTGAACGGATTGGGAGCGCCATTCCTCTGCTGATAGTTGAATGTTTTTGCATCCAGCACAATAGAAGGCAAGTTGAACTTTTCAGAGAGTTCGAGCGCCCATTGCTTGCGAAGGGACGCCGGACAGATAACCAACAGGTTTCGTTTGCGCTCCGCCCAGCATTGGCAGAGCACAAGACCGGCTTCAATGGTTTTGCCAAGGCCTACTTCATCGGCAAGCAGCACACCTTTTGAAATGGGCGAACGTAGCGCGAAAAGCGCCGCTTCAATTTGATACGGATTCAGATCAACGCATGCATCGAATAGCGCGCGCCCTATCCGATCAACGCCGCTGCCGCCTCCCCGGCTCAGTTCATGCGCGTAATATTTTGCATGGTAGTCCGTAATCATGCGCTCGAAACCATATTGTTTGACTCAGCCGCGCCGCCAGCTTTCACCCACGCGTCCACGTCGTCTTTCTTGAATTTCCAAAGACGCCCCATGCGATGCGCGGGCATTGCGTACTTGTCTATCCATCGGTACACCGTGTCGCTGCTCACGCCGAGGTACTTGCCTATTTCATCCACGGATAGCCATCGGTCTTCCATCGCTGCCATTTCTTGAACTCCTGATTGTCGCCCAATAAAATTAAAACAGCCTCTAATATATTTAGGCATGGGCCAATTGTCAAACGATTTTGACCGCACAAGGCCGCATATGTCTACTCATGGGCGTAACAACAGATCTCTGGCGTTTCTTTTATATCAAGGCGGGCATACATCCAGTAGAGCCGGACAGGTTTGAAATAACCGTCGATTCACCTTTTGGCTATCACTGGCGAATATAATAACGATTTGGCGCATGATTTATGTCCCTAAACGCTGCGATTCCGACACTGGGATTATAGTATGCGAATTTAATGTCTGGGGACAGTTTGGGGACGGTGTCTTGAAGGGCTTGAAGGCTAAATATCGTTTGCAATCAATGAGTTACGTGGCGGAGAGGGTGGGATTTGAACCCACGGTACCCTTGCGAGCACAACGGTTTTCGAGACCGCCGCCTTCAGCCGCTCAGCCACCTCTCCGCGATAAAACCAACCGCTTCGCCCGGAAAAACTCCTGAAGCATGCTGCGGTTTTCATCCTCAAGCACTCCGTAGTCAACCTGAACCCGGTGGTTCAGCCGGTTATCGGAAAGCAACCGGTACAGGCTTACAACCGCGCCCGCCTTTATATCGGCGCATCCGAAGACCACGCGGGATATTCTTGCGTTAATCATCGCTCCGGCGCACATGATGCAAGGCTCTTTGGTCACATAGAGCGTTGCGCCTTCAAGCCGCCAGCCGCCGGTTTTTCCTGCCGCCTCGCGAAGCGCCAGAACCTCGGCGTGAGCCGTAGGATCGTTGCCTGCCTCGCGGCGGTTGCAGGTTTTGGCCAGAACTTCGCCATTTTTACCGACCAGAACCGCGCCGACCGGAACATCGCCTTCATCCCGCGCCTTCAGGGCTTCCTCGATGGCAAGCCGCATAAAGTATTCATCGTGGACTTTGGCGGAAAATCCGTTGTCTGGAACGTTTTCCAAGCTCAGTAAGATAACAGATCGATCAGATTCCTGACAAGCCGACATGAAATTTGCCTGCCGCTACGGCGTCTCGAACGATACGATTGTTGCCCCGTTGCCGCCTTCCTCGCGCGCTCCGGCGCGGAACGACGGACGCATCGGATGCGCGGATAGAAATTCGCGCACCGCGCGTGAAAGAATTCCGGCCCCCACGCCATGAACGATTCGAACCTCCCTGGCCCCGCTTCGCGCGGCTTGTTCAATGAAACGCTCAAGCTTCTCGATGGCCGGGTCAGCGCGCATTCCGATCAGGTTCAACTCATACACCGGCGCGTGTTGTTCCAGATCGAAGCGAATCGGCGGCGCTTGCGGAATCGGCGTTTTGTCCTGCTTTGGCTTCTCTGCCGCCGCAACCGCGCCCAAGTCTTCCGCGCTCACCTCCACCTCAATCGCGCCGGTTCTCACCCTGCATCTTCCGGTCTTCCGGTTGATCTTCGCCAATACAGCCCCGACTCCGAGCGATTTAACGAAATATGTCTCGCCTTCCCGCAAAAAGTCTACGGAAACGCGCCTGAATTCCGACGGCGCAACGCTCTCCTTTATCCGCGCGATTTCGGATTCGACAGCTTCAAGCTCAACGCGGGCCGATCTGGCGACATCCGCAACCGCCTTCTCCGGCGGATTTCCCGCAGCCGATTTTCTCACCGCCGCGGTTATGCGCTCAACCTCGGCTCTGGCGGTTCTCACAACGCCGGATGCCTCGGCGGTTGCCGCTTCGAGAAGCTCCCTGCGCTTGTTGCGGATGGATGAAACCTTTTCGTGATACTCCGCCTTAAGTTTCTCCGCCTCGCTACGCGCCGCACCGGCCAGATTCTGTTCCCGCTCGGCGGCGTCCCTCAGGCGGGAAAGCTCCAGCGCCAGATCATCCACGCTTCCCTTGCTGCCGGAAACCATCGAGCGGGCGGCGCTCACCACATCCGCCGGAATGCCGCAGCGCCCGGCGATGTCGAAGGCGTGCGATCTTCCGGGAACGCCCACGTCCAGCGCGTATGTCGGCTGAAGGGTTTCGTGATCGAAACGCATGGCGGCGTTCAGCATATGCGCGCGTCCGTGAACGAACTCCTTAAGCGCGCCCAGATGCGACGAGGCCGCTGCCAGCCCGCCGCGCTCCACAATCGCGCTCAAAATGGCGCAGGCAAGCGGCCCGCCTTCGTCCGGATCGGTTCCGGAGCCAAGCTCGTCGAGCACGATAAGGCTGCCCGGCCCGGAGCGCGAGATCAGCTCCGACGCCCGCTTCATGTGGCCGGAGAAGGTGGACAGACTCTGTTCGATGGACTGTTCGTCGCCGATGTCCGCCGCGATGGTCTGAAGCATCGGGAAGCGCGAGCCTTCGGCAGCCGGAACATGAAGCCCGGACATCGCCATCAGGCAGAGCAGGCCGACGGTCTTCAATGCGACGGTCTTGCCGCCGGTGTTCGGGCCGGTGATTACGATGGCCCGGAAGCCGGTTTCATCAAGCGAAATGTCGAGCGCAACCGGGCCGGAGGTTTTGGGATCGTTCGCCCGCATTACTTCCCAGAGAATCGGATGCCGCCCGCGCGTGATGCGAAGCGAGTTGGTGACTTCAATCTCAGGCGGCGTCATGCGGAAAGCGTCGGCGTATGAAGCCGAGGCGATAAGCGCGTCGAGCGCAATAAGAATTCCGGCGGCCAGTTCCAGGCCCGGAAGCGCGTCGCGGCATTCGCGCGATATTTCCTTAAGAATCCGGGCCTCCTCGACCCGTTCCTGAGCCGCCAAGGCTCCAAGCTCGTTGCCCAGCGGAAGAATTTCGAGAGGTTCAAGAAACACGGTCTCGCCGGAGTTCGACACATCGTGAACGATGCCCGGCACGCGGCCCTGCGCGTCGCGCCGCACCGGAATCACCCAGCGCCCGCCCCGCCGCGTCACGAAGTTTTCCTGCAGTAATTTTCCAACATCCTGCCGCGCGGTCATCTCGCGCAGTTTTCGTTCGATACGGTTTTCGGCGGTTCGTATGCGCGTTCGTATGCGGGAAAGCTCGCCGGATGCGGAATCCGGGATGTTGCCGTCCTGATCTATCGAACGCTCGATCAATTTGCGAATTACCGGATAACACGGAATATTTTCTGCAAGCTCGAAAAGGCGCGGGCTGTCGGCTCGTCCTTTGAGGGCGCGGGACACGGCCTCGGCGTTTGCAAGAAGCGGAATCAGGCTGCGGAGCTCAAGCGGCTTCAGCACAGCTTCCAGCGGGCGAAGCCGCGTAAAAACCGGCGCGGGATCGGCAAATCCGTCAAGCCTGATCGGCTCGCCGAAATCCGTAAGCCGCCTGATTTCGGTAATGGTTTCAACCCGTTGGAGTATGCTGTCCGGTTTTTCCAGCGGCTTGAACGCAAGAACCGCGTCATGCCCCGGCTCGCTTGCGGCGTAGCGGGCGATGGCGGCGAGAAGCTTCGGGAATTCGAGAATTGCGAGGGAGTGATCGTCGATCAATGTTTAATGAACTGCTCGTGAAAGTCTTTTGAGCGCTCCGGTCACGGCTGCCTCGAACGGCGAGTCCGGATCGACCGTGCGAAGCGCCGCCTCGGCCTCGGCCCGCTTGTAGCCCAGATTGAGGAGAGCCGACATGGCGTCGTCGAAAACGCTCGAAACCGGCGCTGCCGGGCCGACATTGCCAATTGTTTCCGGCAGCTTGCCCTTCAGTTCCAGAATTATCTTCGACGCAGTCTTCTTGCCGAGGCCGGGCAAGCGCGACAGAAAAGCGACGTCCTCGAACTCTATGGCCCGCCGAAGCTCAGCCGTTTTCGCGCCGGAAAGAATCGCCAGCGCCAGTTTCGGCCCAACGCCGGAGACGCCGTTTAGCGTAAGAAAGTAATCGCGCTCGTCGGGCGTGGCGAAACCGTAAAGCTGAAGCGCGTCTTCCCGCACGTGAAGATGCGTGTGAAGAAGCGCCTCAGCGCCGACATCGGGGATATGCTCGAACGTGGAGTGCGAAATATTCACCAGATAGCCCACGCCGCCCGCGTCGATCACCACGCGATCGGGAGATTTGGAAAAAACCGCGCCGCGAAGAAGGGCGATCATGATTCTAGCTCCACCGGTGTCATAGCGAAGTCAGCCATCGAGATATGGAAGCGATGTGGTTTTCATTTGTAAGATTGGCGGAGTTTGCAAGAGCGCCGGTTTCAAGAGAATGCCATATTTCCCCAGCCATTTCCTTCTCGATCGCCGCGCCAATGAAAAAAATATCGGGACTCAGCCCAATATTCCGAAAGGCGCTTCTAATCCGTTCAAGCGCTGATCCAGCCGTTTTCCAATGCTCATCAGCTCCGGCAGGATCGATGCCGCCTTTTAATTCTCCAAGAGCAATATACAGTTCATGGGATTGATAAACCTTTTTTGCCTCCACGGGAGAACTAATGTCGGTGGTGGAGCAACGCAACAAGCATAGATCGACGTTTTTATTAACGAGTGGAACCCTGATGTTGTAGAGCAATGTCCGGAACTGCCCGTCATGCTTCCATGCAAGTCCCTTAACGTTGTATTCGATACCAGTGTCATCCTTTGGCTGATGCGACCATTTTCTGTCGTCCTGATTAAGCCACTGATATTCTTTTCCTGAAAGGGCAAGAGCCGCTATGATCGCTCTAGTCAGTTTTCTTTCGGCAAGGACTCCGCCCCAATTGCGCATTGAGCCTCCAAGGGTATCTCCCCTTGTAAGAAGAAAGCGATAGACCAGTTCCTCGGCGAAATTCTTTCCTGCCGGTTCAAGATAAATACGGACAAGCTCATTAATGGCTTCAAATCTGTTTTCCGGCGATAGATGACCGTTTGCCTTGTCGGATATTCCCGCCGCTGTAAGCAATGCTCGTTGTATGTCTTCGATTTCAAGAAGATCGGATGGCGTTTTTGCCTGCATGGCCGCCACTTTCAGCGCTCGCGCCTCTGCTACGAATGGCGTTGCGCGCCTGTTTTTCTCCAGCGCAAGAGCAACAAAACCTGCCCTGACCGCCTCATATGGGGTAACAAGATCGTCAATGGAGGCAATGTGCCATTTGTACGACATTAAAATGCCTTCCTCCAGACATAAACGCATTTCCGCAAAGGTTCCCGCCCGAATTCACCCATCTGCTGGCTGCTGTTACCCTTGCCGTTTGGCAGAACCAGGATACTCTCGACCGAAAAACCAAATGCCTCGGCGATATTGGAGAGAATCAAGTCCACCGAAACGCTTGCTCCGGCATAGCGAACATTGTCATTAACCATGAACAGCGGCGCTCCGGGCTTCAGAACCCGCGAACATTCCGCGATCACGCACGCCATTTCGTAGAAATAGCCACGCACCATTCTGGGAATTCCGTTATTATTCAACGCGCCAAGCGTTTTTTGGCCGTCCAGATATTTCAGAATGGCTTGCAGCAGTTTGTGTCCATTGGCTACATCAACCGGCGCGGCCCATGACTGATTCATGTAAAGCAGATCCTTCGCGCGGTTTTCAACTGTGCAACTGAGCATTCGCTGTCTAAGGTTGGTTATATCGTCTTCATCCGTTCCAATCAACGCCAGCTCCAGCGCGTATGTTCGCGTGTAGTCGTATCGGTTGCAATAGGGCGGCGAAGTGATTATCGCATCGTATGAGTTATCCGGCAGAACCGGCATTATATCGAGGCATGATCCGTCATGTATTTTGATGTTTCCGTTAAAACGCTCTACCGGGAAAAGCCCTGCATTCCCGGATAACGGCGACATGTCTTCAATAATCTCCCGGATTTTGGCGCAAACTGCCTGCCCGAAACCGAGTATCTTGCCCTTATCAAACAGTGTGTCTCCCTGTCTTCGCCCGGAGCGGTAATCCCATCGGAGGTATTGCCCATCCTTTCGCGTATAGCTCACAGACTCCAGAATGCAGATGAGTGCGAAGCGCAGCACAGCCTGAACCTTGGCGTTTTCCTTGAAACAGGCTGCTGAATACTTTTCGATGGCAACCTTGGTGTCCTCAGGGTACGCCCCTTTGGTAATGCGCAACTCAGGCAGTGTCAAGCGTTCTTCCGACTGCTCCCAAATTCGTTCTGTTGACCAAAATAATAAACGCTCGAAATCTTCGGGGGTAAATTCAGACTCAAGCATTTTCTTTGCGTCAATGATTGCCCGGCCAATTGGCAGAAGCTCTATTCCATCCGCATCCATTCCGGCCACGCTTGCGGCAAACAACGCTGTTCCGCTGCCTGCAAACGGATCCAGTACCTTGCCCGACATAACGCCGTATTTGTGAAAAAGGAATTCCACCAGTGAAGCCGAAAAAGCCTCTTTATATTTGTACCAGCGATAAACCGGGCGTGTTTTGTTCGCCTGAAAACTGACCAATGGGCGGGTTAGCGCCGGTTCGACTGTGAGCATGGCAATGAAATGATGCAATAACTGCTTGTCCAGATGAACAATCCCGGCCAATTCATCATCCTGCGTGAGGAGGGGAATCACAGGAAATGTGACCGGATCGAGTACGGCCTGTGTCATCTCCTTGCTCCTTCCGCCTGCGCTATCCTGCTCTTCAACCCCTGCCCATGCGCATGGCACACAGCAATTGCCAGCGCGTCGGCCTCGTCCTCTTCCGGGAGGGCCGCAAGGCCCAGTATTGCCGTCACCATCTCCTGAACCTGCTTTTTGCTGGCCTTGCCGTAGCCGACAACCGACTGCTTCACCTCAAGCGGCGAATACTCGTGAATTGCCACGCCGCGCGCCGCAAGCGACGCGAGCACCACGCCGCGCGCATGGCCAAGCGCAAGCGCGCTCTGGATGCTTTTGGCGAAGAATATCTTCTCGACCGCCGCCGCGTCGGGCGAGCATTGCGACATTATTTCTGTGAGCGATTGCTGGAGTTGCATCAATCTAACAGACAGCGGTTCGGATTTCGGAAGGTTTATGCGGCCGGAATCGATTTTTTTCGTCCGGCCGCCGGATGTTTCGACAAGTCCCCAGCCGCAGTGAATGCTTCCGGGATCGATACCGATGACAATCATTTACCTGTGATTAGAACCGGCATCAGTCTCCCGAAATCTTTGCCATCAGATCGTCCGGGATGTCGAAGTTCGCGTAGACCTCGTTCACGTCGTCGTTGTCCTCGATCGCCTCCATCAGCCTGAGCATCTGCGCCGCAACCGCTTCCTCGGTTATCGTCACCTCGTTTTGGGGGAGTTTTGTAATCTCCGCCGACTCAATGGCGATGCCCGCCTTTTCTATCGCCGCCCTCACGGCGTCGAGGTTTGACGGATCTGTTGTCACCTCGAAGTTGTCCTCGCCCTCTGAGTTCTTCATGTCTTCAGCTCCGGCGTCGAGGGCAACGGTCATGAGTGTGTCTTCATCGGTCTTGTCCTTGCCCACAAGGATGTAGCCCTTCTGCTCGAACATCCACGACACGCATCCCGATTCGCCCATGTTTCCGCCGTTTTTGGAGAGCAGATGGCGAATCTCGGCCACGGTGCGAACCTTGTTGTCGGTAAGCGTGTCAATCAGAAGCGCCACGCCGCCGGGGCCGTAGCCCTCGTACGATATTTCCTCGTAGGAAACGCCGGGAAGCTCGCCGGTTCCCTTCTGGATGGCTCGCTTGATGTTGTCGGCAGGCATGTTCACCGCGCGCGCCTTGTCGAGCGCCAGCCGCAGTCGCGGGTTGCCGGAAGCATCGCCTCCGCCAAGTCTGGCAGCCGTGGTCAGTTCCTTGGTGAGCTTTGTAAAAATCTTGCCGCGTTTGGCGTCGGCTGCGGCCTTCTTGTGTTTGGTCGTAGCCCATTTTGAATGTCCGGACATCGTTGCTGCCTCCGATATGACTGATATTTATAGCGCCTGACCGCCTGACAAACTATCTGGCGGTTAACGGCGCGGTGTTGTTTCCGAAAGGGTGTCGCCCTGGGAATAAGGAAGCGGCACTGGTGGTGTTGCCGGAATGACCGTATTGGGTTGCTGTGCGGGGGGCGCGGGTCTCGGCTGCTGCTGTTGCTGCTGGCCGGCAGGACGCGCCGGCGCATTTGTGCGGCGTCCGTTGTTGTCCTTCGGCTTGTCGATCTGCTGCTGCGGCGCGGCTCCTTTAATCGTGACCGTAAGCGGCGGCTCGGATGACGCAGGCTGAACGGTTCCCTTCGGAATTGACGCTGCCGGAGCTGCCGCAGGCTGCGAGGCAGGCGGAGTTACTGGTTTGGCTTCGGGCGGAAGCGCCCCCATCTTCACGAGCCGTTCCTTAGCCTGGGTATGCAGATACGAGTTGGACGGTATGGTGCGCATGGCAAGCTTGAAGGCAAGCACCGCCTCGTCCTTGCGGCCAAGCTGGAAGTTGGCCTCGCCGTAATAGAAAATTGTAAGTGGGGGCGGAGCGTTTACGTTTGCCCTCACAACCGGGCCGGTAAAACTCAGAATCTTGCTCCACATCAGGTTGCGGGCATAGTGCTTCACCAGTTCGTTCTGGGCGTCCATAACCGTTGATTTAGAGTCCGCATACGATGCCGCCAGACGGTGATAAACAGATTCGGCCTTGGCCGGGCTGGAAGGATTCAACTCATTCAGGTATATCTTGATGAGCTTTACATGCGCTTCCGGCGCGAGTCCGGCCTGCGGGTATTCCTTGATTATCTGCTTGTTGATTCTGATCCGTTCCCCGATCATCTCTTGAGCGGTGAATTTCTCGCGGTTGGCGTCGAGCTGCTGGAACAGTTCGAACGAGCGCCGGTTCTGCTCCTCAAGCGTCATGTCGGTTATCATGGCGGAGGAGTATGGTGGAAGGTCGTCCGTTTCGCTCATCGGCGCCGACATTGATGCTTCAGGCTTTGCGTCCGCAGTTCCCGTACCGTTCATTCCGCCGCTGGAAGCGCAAGACGCAGCCGAAAACATCATCAATATAATCAATATCCGGATAAGCACCAATAAAGCTATCGCAAAGCGCCCAAGATTGTCAAACCTCTTGCGATATGGTATTTTTTTAGCAGGTTTTTCCCGCCAAAACGGTATTCGGAGGTATTTTTTTGAACACATACAGGAATCTGGTCGTCTGGCTCCTCATCGGAGTCCTGATGATTCTTATGTTTAATGTTGTAAACGCACCCAAGAAGATCGAAAAAGACATCGGCTACACCGAGTTTCTCACAAAGGTTGAATCCGGCGAGGTGGCCGAGGTCACCATCAAGGAGAACGATCTTTCCGGACGCACAACCGACGGAACCAAGTTCAAGACATATCTCTGGACGATGGACGCGGAGTTGCCGGCCATGCTCAAGAAAAAGAATGTCCGCATATATTCCAAGCCGCCGGAGCAGAGCCCGTGGTACATCAATTTCTTCTTCACATGGGGGCCGATACTGTTCCTTGCCGGAATCTGGATATTCTTCATGCGCCAGATGCAGACAGGCGGCAACAAGGCCATGGCTTTCGGCAAGAGCAAGGCCAAGCTGATCTCCGAGAAGGCGGTGAAGATCACCTTCGCCGACGTGGCCGGAGTTGAGGAGGCGAAGTCCGACGTTCAGGAGATCATAGAGTTCCTGAAAGACCCGACGAAATTCTCGAAGCTGGGCGGGAAGATTCCAAAGGGCGTGTTGCTGGTGGGCTCTCCCGGAACCGGCAAAACCCTTTTGGCCAAGGCTATTGCGGGAGAAGCCGGTGTGCCGTTCTTCTCGATTTCCGGCTCCGACTTCGTTGAGATGTTCGTGGGCGTTGGCGCGTCCCGCGTGCGCGACCTTTTCGAGCAGGGAAAAAAGAACGCCCCGTGCATCATGTTCATCGACGAGATCGACGCCGTCGGGCGTCATCGCGGCGCCGGGCTTGGCGGCGGACACGACGAGCGCGAGCAGACATTGAACCAGCTTCTTGTTGAAATGGACGGCTTCGAGGGAACCGAGGGCGTGATAATCGTGGCGGCAACCAACCGGCCCGATGTTCTCGATCCGGCGCTGCTTCGTCCCGGACGTTTCGACCGGCAGGTTGTCGTGCCGCTTCCGGACGTCAAGGGCAGGCACGAGATATTGAAGGTGCATACCCTGAAGATACAGATGGATCCATCGGTGGATCTGGAGCTGATAGCTCGCGGAACGCCGGGATTCTCCGGCGCCGACATCGCCAATCTGGTCAACGAGGCCGCGCTTCTGGCAGCCCGGAACTCGAAGGAAAAAGTGGAGCACGCGGATTTTGAATTCGCCAAGGACAAGGTGATGATGGGCGCTGAGCGCAGAAGCATGATAATAAGCGAGAGCGAGAAGAAAAACACCGCCTATCACGAAGCCGGGCACGCGCTTGTTGCGGCGCTTACGCCCGGAACCGATCCTATCCACAAGGTCAGCATCATCCCTCGCGGCAGGGCGCTTGGCGTGACCATGCAGCTTCCGGAGGACGACCGCTATACGCACAACAGCGAGTATCTTCGCAAGATGCTGATGGTGCTGATGGGCGGGCGCGTGGCCGAGGAACTTGCCCTTCACCATGTGACCACGGGCGCGGGCAACGACATCGAGCGCGCCACGGGGCTTGCCCGCAAGATGGTCTGCGAGTGGGGCATGAGCGAAGAGATGGGGCCGGTAACGTTCGGCAAGAAAGAGGAGCATATTTTCCTTGGACGCGAAATCGGCCAGCATACCGATTACAGCGAGGAGACCGCCCGCGAGATCGACCGTGAAATCAAGCGGATGGTTAATGAGGCGTATGAAAAGAGCAAGACGCTTCTGAGCTCGCACAAGGAGCATCTGGAGCATCTGGCAGGGCTTCTGCTTGAAAAAGAGACAATCGACCTCGACGACATCAACAAGATGCTCGGACGAGAGCCCGCACCCGTAAAGCCGACTGCCGCTCAGGCCGCAGCAGCCGTGGCGGAGGCGAAACCATCTGCCGAGCCCGCCGACACGGCCCAGGCAACGTAATCCGCTTTTGAAACTCCGCTTCCGCGATCACGAACTGGACTTCGACGCCGGAACCCGGATCATGGGGGTGCTCAACGTCACCCCCGATTCATTCTCCGACGGCGGCGATTATCTCGATCCGGAGGCCGCCATCGCCCGCGCGTGGAAGATGGCGCAAGACGGCGCGCATGTTATCGATGTGGGCGGCGAATCCTCAAGGCCAGGCTCCGATCCGGTGGCCGCCGATGAGGAGATGCGGCGTGTCATTCCGGTGATCCGGGCCATTGCCGGAAGCGGCGGGCCGGGGCTTCCGGTATCGATAGACACGACAAAGGCATCGGTTGCCGACGCCGCGATCAGTGCCGGAGCATCGATAATAAACGACATAAGCGGCATGACATTCGATGCGGACATGCCGCGCGTTGCAGCCCAATACGGTGTTGCGGTGATTATCATGCATATGCGCGGCAACCCGAAGACGATGCAGCAGGATCTGCATTACGACGATCTTTTGGGCGAGATCGAGCGTTTTTTTCAGGAGCGCATTGAAGCGGCTGTAGCCGCCGGGGTTCGCGAGGATCTGATCATGATCGATCCGGGTATCGGTTTCGGGAAAACGGTGGAGCATAACCTCGAAATAATCCGCGAACTGGGAAAATTCCGCAGTTTCGGCAGGCCGGTTGTGCTTGGCCCGTCGCGGAAGGCGTTCATAGGAAAGATTCTCGATCTGCCTGTTCAGGAGCGGCTTGAGGGAACATTGGCCGCTGTTGTCATGGGGATGGCAAACGGGGCCGACATGGTTCGCGTGCATGATGTGAGGGCAGCGGCGCGGGCGGCGCGGGTGGCTGATTCGATAAAGAGAGGAGAAGTTCTTGCCTGAGTTCATCCGGCTGTTCCGGATAACAGACATACTCGACATCCTTCTCGTGTCGATAGTGTTCTACCGACTGCTTCTTCTTATAAAGGGAACGCGGGCGGCGCGGATGCTGCTTGGCCTTGGGCTTCTTCTTGCGGCGCTTCTGCTTTCCCGCAAGCTGAGCCTCTACACGCTCGACTGGCTTATACAGAGCTTCTGGACGCAGATCGTTCTGGCTGTGATAATCCTTTTCCAGCCTGAAATACGGCGCGCTCTGGCTCAAGTTGGCGGCACGAAATTCTTCTCGCCGGTAACAAGGCTGGAGGGATTCAAATCGCTTGAGGAACTGGTGAAGGCATCCGTCGCGCTCTCGCACAGGCAGATAGGCGCGCTGATGGTGATCGAGCGCGAGGTCAACCTGAGCGATCTGATCGAGGTCGGAACCCCCATGGACGCGAAGGTGAGCCCGGAGCTTCTGCTCAGCATTTTCCACACCACTTCACCCATTCATGACGGCGCCGTGATAGTGCGCGGGAACAGGATAATCGCCGCCGGATGTTTTCTGCCGCTTCCGATTAGCGCAAACTTGAGCAAATCGCTGGGAACCCGCCACAGGGCGGCTGTCGGTCTCACTGAAGAAACCGACGCGATATGCATTGTGGTATCGGAGGAGAGCGGCGAAATATCGGTTGCTATGGATGGCGGCCTGCAGAAAGGTTTGGCCATGGACGATCTGCGCGAGCTTCTAAACACAATATTCGTGGCGAAAAAATGAGCATGCGCGATGCAACATCGAGGGAACGCAGGAACGCGCCGAAGACGGCGTGGCTTACGGAAAACATCGGATTCAAGGCGCTGTCGGTTCTGTTCGCGGTTCTGCTCTGGTACATGGTCAACTTCACCGGCTCGGCTGAGGTTGTTGTTTCGGCACCGGTAAAGTTCGAAAAAATACCGGAAAACTACGACTTGCTCTGGGAAAGCGCCAACTCCGTATCGATCACGCTTTCCGGCCAGAAGCGCGTTATAAAATCGCTTGCCCCCGATGCGGTTTCCGTTGCGGTTGATCTTTCGCGCGCAAAGCCCGGCGAGTCTTTTCACCAGGTGGCGACTGGAAACCTGATCCTTCCGCCCGATGTCCAGACCTTGAAGATAACTCCCAATGTCATTCGCGTGCATCTGGAGGAGATCATCTCGCGCAAGCTTGCCGTTCGTCCGAATATTGTCGGCGAGCCACGCAAGGGCTGGGCTGTTGCCGGGGTGGATTTGACGCCCGAAAGCGTTATTGTGTCGGGAGTCAAGCGCTTTATCGTGGGTGAGCACGAGATTCATACCGAGCCGATAAACATCGACGGAATTTCGCGCGACACAACATTCACGGTGAAGCTGGACACCGCCGGCGGAGGCTATCGACTGACGGCGGACAAGGCATCGGTGACCGTGCGCGTCAAGCCTCGCGCGGGTCAGGCCGTAAAGAGATACTGAGTTCACACAAATATACCGGGAGGATCATGGCATGAGAAAACTGTTTGGAACCGACGGAATCCGGGGCAAGGTCAACCATTACCCCATAACTGCTGAGGTGGCGCTTCGCCTTGGCCGCTCGGCGGCGTATGTGCTCAGGAAGGAGGGCAGGCGAAACCTCATACTTATAGGGAAAGACACGCGGCTTTCCGGCTACATGCTCGAAAGCGCGCTCACGTCGGGCATATGCTCGATGGGCATGAACGTTGTGCTGGTTGGCCCTGTTCCGACGCCCGGAATCGCGTTTCTTACCCGCAGCATGAGGTGCGACGCGGGAATCGTGATCTCGGCCTCGCACAATCCGTTCGACGACAACGGCATAAAATTCTTCTCGCACGACGGCTACAAGCTGCCCGACGATGTCGAGGCCAAGATCGAGGACGTTCTTATTAAAGACCTGCACGACACGGTTCGGCCAACCGGCGACCAGATCGGCTCGGTCAAGCGAATCGAGGAGGCGTCGGGCAGGTACATCGAGATGATCAAGTCCACCATCCCCAAGGGCATGGACTTCGAGGGCCTGAAGGTGGTTGTGGACTGCGCCAACGGCTCGGCCTACCGCGTTACGCCAACCACGCTACGCGAGCTTGGCGCCAAGGTGATAACCATCAACGACAAGCCCGACGGCACGAACATCAACCTCGGATGCGGCAGCCTTCACATGGACAAGCTGTCTGAGGCTGTCGTCGATCATGGCGCGCATATCGGCATTGCGCACGACGGCGACGCCGACCGCACGCTTTTCTGCGACGGCTACGGACGCGTGGTTGACGGCGACCAGATAATGGGCCTCTGCGCCCGGTGGATGAAGACCGACGGGCGGCTGAAGGGCAGCACTCTGGTGTCCACGGTCATGAGCAACATCGGACTTGAGCGCTTTCTCTCAAGAAACGGAATAAGGTTGATTCGCACTCAGGTGGGCGACCGGTATGTGGCCGAGGAGATGATAAAGGGCGGCTACAACCTTGGCGGGGAACAGTCGGGACATATTATTTTTCTCGACGACAACACCACGGGCGACGGCCCGCTTACCGCGCTAAAAATTCTTGCCATCATGAAGATGACCGGAATGCCGCTGTGGGAGCTTGTTTCGCCAATCGAGCTTTTCCCGCAGGTGATGGTCAATGTGAAAATTGCCCACAAGCGTCCGCTTGAGGACTTCCCGGAGATTCAGGCCGCGATTGACAATGCACAGGGAAAGCTCAAGGAAGGCCGCATACTTGTCCGCCCGTCCGGAACCGAGCCGAAGGTTCGGGTGATGATGGAGGGCGAGAACGAGGCTCAGATAAAGACGCTTGCCAACGATATTGCCGACGTGATACGCAAGGCGATGGGTTGATAAATGTTGCACTCCCCCCGGCTTAGCCACCCCCCTCATTGAGGGGGGGGGCACGGGGGAGTTTATTGCCCGTAAAACACATGAATGGCGATAGCGGAGACAGGATGTCCGGGCCACTTCCCAAGGCTGCAACGTTATTTGCCTGCGGCATAATCGCTTTCTATCTTTCGCCGTATTTTCCGATACTTCTCATCTCCGCCGCCGTTGCCGCCCTTGTCTTTGCCGTCCGTCGCCAAGTTTCCAATAAACCTGCAGGGACGGTTGCTGCTTTTGCCGCGGTTTTTGCCGCCGGTTTTCTGTTTGCCCTTGTTCGCGCGCCGTTGCCGCCAACAGTCGCCCCACCCGCGGATGCGGTCACAATCACCGGCAGTGTGGTTTCAGCGCCGGAAATCCGGGCCGACCGCGAATCATTTTTGATCGACACCCCCGCATTCGGGTGCGTTCGCGTATCGTCAGACCGTAATTGTCCGGCGCAATACGGCGACGATGTGACACTTGACGGCAAGCTGCGCGAAACCGGCGGATTCCGCAATCCTGGATTGCGGGATTTTGGCGCTGAGATGAAGCGCGAGGGCGTTTTCTATCGGGTCTGGGCAGAAGATGTGGAGGTGACCGGCAGCAGCGCGTCATTTGCCGGAAAAGCCGTAGGATACTTCTTTCGTATGCGCGGCGAACTGGCAGAACGGATCGAGCGCGATTTCGCATCGGACAACGCGCTGTTTTTAAAAGCGATAATCCTTGGCTATGGCGACGCCACGCCGGAACTTCGAGCCGCCTTCAACCGCTCAGGCACAACGCATATTCTTTCGGTCTCAGGCTCGCATCTGGCGTTTCTTGCCGGATCACTGTTTGTCATATTTCGCGCAGCAATAAAAAAACTTCCGCCGAAATGGTATCTGCGGATGAGCCAGCGATTTACGGCCACACAGGCTGCGCTTGCGCTGGCGATTCCCGCGCTGGTCTTCTACACGCTCATCTCCGGCGCGTCGATTCCTGCCGTTCGCTCGCTTGTGATGATTCTCGCCTTCATCGCCGCATCGCTGTTTGGAAGAACGCGCGCGCCGCTTGCCGCGCTTTCGCTTGCGGCGCTGATGGTGCTTTTATGGCATCCGTGGGCGGTGTTCAGCATCAGCTTCCAGCTTACGTTTCTGGCGGTCGTCTCGCTGATAATGCTGCCGCGGCGGCTCGGTCTTTCCAGCATGTGGTCCGCCACTGATGGAGATGGCGGAAAATTCAAGATTATCAATTACATGCGCGAGATATTCATCGTGTCCATCGCCGCAGCCATCGGAACCTCGCCGCTTGCCGCGATGTATTTTCATCAGGCGTCGGTTATCGCGCCGCTTGCTAACATCGTGATCGTGCCGCTTGCCGGATTTATAATCGTTCCGCTTGGGCTTCTGCACTGCCTCTTCGAGATCGTAGCGAGCGCAAGCCCGCTTGGTCATCTTCTGGCTCTTGCCTCTTCCGGGTTTCTTGTGTCGGTGCGATTCTTCGGATCGTTTCAGCTTGCGTCGTTTTCGTTTACGCCGCAGCCATGGTGGCTGATTCTATTTTACGCCGCGATATTCGCCGCAATGTGCCTGAGACCGAGGCTTGCCGCTATCGCATGTCTTGCCGCGCTTTATGCGGTTTCAGCCATTCCGGAGCGGAATTTCGAGCTTTCGATGCTGGATGTGGGGCAGGGCGAGGCGAGTGTGATAAGGCTTCCTGGCGGCAGGCATATCATGATCGACACCGGCGGGCTTCCTTTCTTTGATATCGGCGAGAATATCGATGTTCCATATCTGGCGGCGCACAGTATCGGCAAGCTCGACTTCGTTATTCTCACCCACGCGCACCCGGATCATGCCGGAGGCATCGCGGCAATCGCCCGGTCTGTTCCGGTTGACGAGATTTGGCGCAACAGCGAGCCGGACAGGCTGTATCGCGAACTCGGCGATGTTCCGATTCGCGTGGTTGGCGCCGGATTCAGACATGACGGAGACGGTTACAGCATTGAGGTTCTTCATCCGTCGCACGAGTTTCTGGCAGCGCTCGGAAGACGCAAGGCTGACGACCGGAAAAACGTCTCGTCGCTCGTGCTCAAGCTCACGACCGGCAGGCATTCCATCCTCTTTGCATCCGACATAGACGCCGAAACTGAAAGGTTGCTTGTTGAACAATATGGCGCGACTCTCAGAGCCGACGTGCTGAAGATAGCGCACCACGGCTCGAAACGTTCATCTTTTCCGGAGTTTCTGGACGTTGTGAGACCCCGGATTGCGCTGATAAGCGCCGGGCGGCACAACCCTTTTCATCATCCGCACGATGAAACGATTGCGCGGATTCAGGCCTCAGGCGCGGCAATTTATCGAACAGACATTGATGGCGCGATTGTGATCGACGAGAGTGACGGCATATTCCGCGTGCGAACCTGCGACGATTTCCGGATGCACCGCGCCGCGCGATTGCGGGATGAGTGGAGGAATTTGGGGATTATGCTTTGGTTCGGCTGAGAAATGATTTGCTGAGAAACGAGTTTATGCCCGTCTGAGCTTGAGCGAATCTATGCGTGATGCGACATCGCGGAAAAACGTATCGGCGTAATAAATCTCCGTAAACAGATCGAGAGCTTCCTCGCCTTCGCCGGTATTTTCCAGCGCGATTGCAAGGTCGTATTTTACAGGCAGAAACCGCTCATCCGTATCGTCGAGCATCTCCAGCAGCCTGCGGTATTCGCTTACGGCCTGCTCGTAATCACCTTTTTCGCTGTAACAGAGGGCAAGCATGCTGATCGATTGAAACGATGCGGGGCTTGTTTCACATGCAATCTGAAACTCGCGGATGGCGTCGTCGGTCAATCCCATTTCCTTGTAGGCGATGCCGAGATTGTAATGCGTCTCGAAATCGTTCTCCGGAACTTCATCCTTCACGCCGCGCTTGAACGCATCGAAGATGCTGGCCACGTCCGCGTCGAGCATTCCGTTGTCTCCGGGCTTGACGGATTCTGGCATGTGGCTCAATGTTTCAAAAAAACGATCGGTATCGCTTCCTATGGCAGCGGGGGGCATGTTCAAGTACGGCTCAGGCGCTTCAGCAGCAACTCCGAGATCTGCAAGCCTGTCACGTGCCTCGTTGCGATCCGGATAGATACGCGCCAGTTTACGGTATATCTCGACTGCTTCGTCGCGAAGCCCCTGCTGCAGATAGAAATCCGCCTCGGCCATATCCTCGCCGTAAGTATCCTCGCCGGCATACGAGTACGGCCCGGCGGGCCGCTCAACGGTTATCTGGTCATCCTTGATTTGCTCATCATGGCCGGATGAGGCTGCGAATTCGCGCATGAATTCATCGAAATCCGAGCCGGATTTGGTGTCTGTCTTGTCCGAAGGCAACTCATATGTTGCCGAAATCTCCTCGAAACCGGAACCTGACAGATCATCATGCAGATGTTCTTCCGGGGCAGGCGTGGCCGGCCCGGAGAACAACGACTCCATGTTTGAAGGCTCATTGTCGAAAGACGGTTCAAAGGCCGGTCTGCCTTCCTTCAATACATGCGCCATCTCATCAGTGTGCAATGCATCTTCCGGAGATATTGTCGAGTCGAATACCGCCCCGGCATCATCAAACGACTTGAATATCTCGCCTGTGCCGCCAACGGTCTGTTCGCCAAAAACAGTGTCGGATTGCGTAACTTCGTCGGATGATGTGAAATCGCCAAAACCGGAAAACTCGCCGTTATCCGCGCCGGTGCGTCCGGAATCTCCGAAAATGGAACCTGAGTCGGAATCGAGATCAAGCACCTCTGGAATTTCGTGAATTTTATCGATTTTGTCGGCACCAGGCTCATCAAACGGCATTCGTGCGTAACGGTCTGATTCGCTCAGTTCGTCGGATTTCTTCAATCCGGCAAGGTCTGGCAGGCTTAGACCGATGTCGTCCAGGCCGAAATCGGTGTCGGAAATTTCCAGCACCTTCTCGCCGCCGCCCTGCTGCTCGTCCTCGTCCACCCACAGATCCAGTTCCTGGAAATTGAATCCAAGGCCGTAATCTTGTTTTCCGCTTGCCGCTGAAACAGGCTCTTCACGTTCGTAACTGCTTTCTTCCCGGAAAACGGAGCGGGAGCCGGACAGCGGAAGCGAAAATCCGCGCTGCTCCTCCATCTGTTCGTCACCGGAAAGTTCCCTGATTTTTGCCTCGATTTCCTCGTCGTCCGGTGCAAGGAACTGCACCTCGCGGAACAGTCTCAGCGCAGCCTCGTTGTCTTTTTCACCAAGCAGCAGGAATCCGAGGGCCTTGAGTATTTCTACGGATTTGTCGAGATTCCCAAGCTGCCGGTAAATAAGCGCCTGACGCCTCATAACCTCGGTGCGGTGGCTGGTAATAGTCTCCATGCGGGAAAGAAGGGCGAGAGATTCGTCGTATCGTTCCTCGGCAACCATTCCCTGAATTATTCCGCTAAGCCGCTCCCAGGCTTCTTCATGCCGTCCGGCGTCGATAAGGATTTCACCGCACAGTCGCTGAGCCTGCGCATTGGCAGGATCGGCCTCCGCCGCCTTCGATGCGGCTTCAAGCGCCTCGTCGATTCTCCCAGCGGAGAAAGCTGCATTTGCCTTCTCAATGAGTATCTCCGCATGATCCGGAAACTTTGCCATTGCCCGGTCGAGAACCCCAAGCGCGTCGGCATACTGTCCCTTGTCGATGTAAATCTTGCCAAGACCCACATATGCCATCGGATCGTCCGCGTCGTTTTCGAGAGCCTTGTTGAACAGGTTCTCGGCCCGCATGTAATCGCCTTTTTCCTGAAACGCGATGGCGCTGTCGATGTAGACTTTTTTGGCTTCTCCGTGAAGTCCGAGCTTGGAGTATAGATTGGCGATGCGGATATGGAGTAACAGATTGGACGGTGACAGGTACATCATCTTGCGATAGATGTCAACAGCCTCGTTGAATTCGCCTTGCTTTACGTATATCTCTGCTGCCGAAAGGTAATTTTCGTTTGCGTTTCCGATAAGTCCGCGCTCGGCATTCAATTCGGCCAGTGCAATAAGCGCCGGAAGGCTCATCGGATCGAGATAGATGACCTTTTTATACAGGGCCATCGCCTTAAGCGAAAACCCCTCATTCTGAAAAATGTGTGCTGCCTTGAAGAAAGACTCGATGGCCATGTTCTGATCCTTCTTGCGAAGGTGAAGATCGCCTATTGTATTGTGGACGTTACCGTCGGAGGGTGAAAGCTCCGCAACTCGCTCCCATTCCTGAATGGCCTTGTCGATTTGACCCTTGGCAGCCAAACGTTGAGCCTGATTGATTATTGCAGCCTTGTCCTGCGCTGGAGGCATCGCCGGAACCCTATGACCTATTACAGTTTTTAACACAATTAACCCGTCGCTGACGGGAGTACGCTAACATGTACGAATGCGTTCTTCCAGTTTATGCCAAGGGTAGCGACCCTTGTCGTGGGCCGCTCCATCCCTCATTCCCTAAACAACAATCTCCTTGATGGCAAGCGCCGTGTAGCCTTGACGATGGCCATTGACGCGGCGATAGCTCTTACGCCGCTTTTTCTTGACGATCAGCACTTTCTGATCGCGGCCATGTCCGGTGACCTCGGCCACAACCTTCGCCGATGTCACATGCGGTGCCCCAATAACAGGGTTATCGTTTCCGGAGACCATGAGCACCTTCTCGATGGTTACCAGCGTGCCGATTTCGGCATCCATTGAATCAACCTGAATAACGGTTCCCGGCTCAACGCGATACTGCTTGCCGTCCGTCTCAACAACTGCATACATTGTTAATCATACCTCCATTTTCTCTACATACGCAATAATTATCCCTGTAATGGAGCGGGCGACGGGTGTCGAACCCGCGACCTTCAGCTTGGGAAGCTGACACTCTACCACTGAGTTACGCCCGCCATCGCAGGGGTAAAAAATATCTTACATGTAACGCCATAATATTTCAAATAAAACACAGATTCTTGAGATGGCGTGCAAATATCCTGCTCAGCAGGTTGCGTTTTTATATTGTTATATAGTTTAATAACTCCAGTTTTTGGGTGCATCTCGTTTTTTGGGTTTAATTATTGCGCTCTGCCGCACGATAAGCAGTTAAGCTATGGAAGATTATACCGGATATGCTATCGAGATGAAACAAGGCGAACCGACTGCCGACACAAAAAACAGTATGCCCCTTTACCCGATCGGCGTTGCCGCCGAGCTGGTGGGAACCACGGATCAAACACTTCGCCTTTACGAAAAACACGGGCTTGTCAGGCCGGCCCGGCGGAACAAAAACCGGTACTACTCGGATAACGACATCAAATGGCTCCGTTGTCTTCGTGATCTGATCCATGAGAAGAAGATCAGTATCGAGGGTGTGAAGAAGCTGCTCAATTACGCATCGTGCTGGGAGATAATGGAATGCTCAGACGAGCGCAGGAAGCGCTGTTCATCCTTCATAGAGCGAAACAAGCCATGCTGGGAGCTCAACCGCAATATCTGCAACCGTGAGTCCGGTAAAATCTGTGAAGACTGCGTGGTGTTCCTGTCGTCGCGGTTCTCAAAGCAACAGTCATGAAGAAGCTCATGCCCTGAATTTCGGCTTCTTACAGGTTACATCTCCGGATCAATTCGTATTTCATAACGCCTTCGAAGTTCAGCTATTTTTTCTTTAAGCCGCCGCCTGAAGCCATCATCCGCCATGTCACCGACACTATCGCCGGCGGTTAACTGTCGCAATTCGCTCTGCGAATTGCTGTGGCTCCCCACGAACGCCCTCACGAACATGTCGAGGTATCGTTCGACTATCGCATCCTGGTCGGCAGGTTTTCCCTCCTCTCCTTTGTCGAAACGCAGACGCCTTGCCTCCTGGTACATGAGTTTCCGGTCAATAAGGATGTCGATAACCTCGCGATCCGGGATATCCTGTCCGGCATCCGCCAACTGTTTTTTCAGAGCAATATATTCACCCAGAAACACGGGCGTATCATCGATCGAAGCGATTACCCGCTCGATCATCTCAGCGCAGGTATTTGCACTCGGAAACGACATGATTGCGATCATTAACGCGAATATTTTGAGACGCATGTCGTATTATACCCCTCATGATGCATTCCAATACCAGTTCAGATAATACGGTCACGATAATCGGCGGCGGACTTGCGGGCTGCGAAGCTGCGTGGCAGGCCGCGCAACGCGGCGTTTCCGTGCGGCTTTTCGAGATGCGTCCGCTAAGGCAGACTCCGGCTCACAAGACCGAGCTGCTTGCCGAGCTTGTCTGCTCCAACTCGCTTCGGGGCGACAGCCTCCAGAACGCGGTCGGCCTCCTGAAGGAAGAGCTGCGCCGCGCCGGTTCCCTCATAATGCGCGCCGCCGACGAGACGCGCGTTCCGGCGGGCGGCGCGCTCGCGGTTGATAGAACCGTATTTGCCGAAACCATCACGCGCATGATCGGGGAGAATCCGAAGATCGAGGTCATCCGCAAGGAGGTATCCGATATTCCGGAGGGCGGCGGATTGACGATTCTTGCCACAGGCCCGCTCACGTCCGATCCGATGGCGGATTTCCTGCGGCGGCTCTCCGGAGCGGAGCAGTTGTATTTCTATGACGCAATCGCGCCGATAATCGATGCCGAGTCGATAGACTGGAGCCGCGTGTATAAGGCATCGCGCTACGGCAAGGGCGGCGACGACTACATAAACTGCCCAATGACGCGCGAAGAATACGACGGTTTTTACGATGCCCTGATGGCTGCCGAGAAGGCCGAGGCCCGTCCGTTCGAGGTGGAAAAGGTTTTCGAGGGCTGTATGCCGGTGGAAGTGCTTGCCGCGCGCGGGCGCGACACGCTCCGGTTCGGGCCGATGAAGCCGGTTGGGCTTGTCGATCCGCGCACCGGGCATGAGCCTTGGGCGGTGATCCAGCTTCGGGCCGAAAACCGCCACGAAACCGCATGGAACATGGTCGGTTTTCAGACAAAGCTCAAATGGCCGGAGCAGGCGCGCGTTTTCCGTATGATTCCGGGGCTGGAGAATGCCGAATTCCTGCGATTCGGCAGCCTTCACCGAAACACGTATCTTTGCTCCCCGGTGTTGCTTGATGGCGCTCTTCGATTCAAAACGCGGCCCGCCATTATCCTTGCCGGTCAGATTACCGGCGTTGAGGGCTATGTGGAATCGACCGCCATGGGCTGGCTTGCCGGAGTTAACGCATCGCGCATTCTGGCCGGCGGCGAGCCGCTGTCCGTTCCGGATGTGACTGCCCACGGCGGATTGGTGGCGCATGTCACCACATCGGAACCGGCACGGTTTCAGCCGTCAAACATTAACTTCGGCCTTCTTCCGCCGCTTTCTGAGCGCATACGCGCCAAAAAAGATCGCTATGAACGCATTTCGGCGCGGGCGCTTGAGGCGTGGGATGCGTTTCTGAAAACGGTTTGACGCGTTTGGGGTGCCAACGGCATTCATTAATGAATGCCGAGGGCCAGCCGCATTCGTGAACCAATGCCGGTGGCCTACCTGATTACTTGCTTTCCTCAGCGGATGCGGCAACTTCCGCATCCTGCGGCTGTTCGGCTGAGGAGGCCTTCTTCTGCGCCTTTTCTTCTTTTTTCTTCTTTTTTTCCAGCTCTCTTTGACGCTTCTCAAACTGGTAGTTCGGTTTCTTCACTTGTTTCCTTTCAATTGCAGCGCTAGAAATGTTGCTTCATAGAATACATGAAACTCGTCCGGAGAAAAAACCGCGTCGAAACGGCATATGGCGTTTGTGTTAAAATAACCCATAAAAATTATGCCCGGCGAAGATGCCTTTCAACTTTATATTCGTTATCTTAAATCCGAGCGGAATGTGTCCGGTCATACGCTTCGTGCGTATTCCGCCGATCTTGACGAATTTTTCAGCGTATGCAAACGCTCGCCCGACGAGTGCGACAATCTGGACATCAGGGGCTATCTGGCGCACTTGAACCGAAAAGGCGCCGGGAAGACCACCATCGCAAGGAAACTTTCGGCTGTGCGATCGTTCTACCGTTTCCTGCACCGCGAGGGAATTGTAAGCAAGAACCCCGCGCGACTGACCTCATCGCCGAAGCTGCCGAAGCCCATTCCTGCTTCGCTTACGCCCGACGAGGCTGCAAGCCTCATGGAATCGCCGGACGGCTTCGATTTCTTCTCGCTTCGCGACAAGGCGATTCTTGAGCTTTTTTATTCATCCGGCCTTCGCGTTGCCGAAATGGCCGCTCTCGACATGGATGACTGGGATTCGAAGGATTGCATGGTGAAGGTGAAGGGCAAGGGCAGGAAGGAGCGGATTCTGCCCGTCGGAAGCAAGGCGGCGACAGCGCTTTCCGATTACATGCTTGCAAGGGCGGAAAAACGCCCCAAAAGCCGGGCGATATTTCTGAACAGCCGGGGCGGACGCCTTACGGACAGGAGCATCAGGCGGGTGGTGGTGAAGCACGGAGAAAACATTCTGCTAAAAAGCTCGATTGGCCCCCATTCGCTGCGCCACACATTCGCGTCGCACATGCTGCAATCCGGAGCCGATCTTCGCGTGATTCAGGAGATGCTTGGCCATGCCTCGCTTTCAACCACGCAAAAATACACGCATCTCGACATCGCGCATCTGATGGACGTGTATGATCGCGCCCATCCGCGCGCGCTTGAAGGAGTATAAATTATGGAGGCTTTGCACGGAACAACGGTTCTATGCGTAAGGCGCGACGGCAACGTGGCGATTGGAGCCGACGGGCAGGTGACGCTCGGCAACACGGTGCTCAAGCATAACGCCCGCAAGATCAGGCGGATGTACGAAGACAAGGTCATCGCCGGTTTTGCCGGCGCGACAGCCGACGCCTTCACGCTGTTTGAGCGGTTCGAGGGCAAGCTCGAAAGCTATCACGGCAACCTCGCGCGCGCCGCCGTGGAGCTTGCCAAGGACTGGCGAACAGACAGGATGCTTCGCCGCCTTGAGGCGATGCTGATCGTGGCCGACCGCGAGCACACGCTTATTCTGTCCGGAACCGGCGATGTGCTGGAACCGGAAGACGGAATCGCCGCCATAGGCTCAGGCGGGCCATACGCGCAGGCCGCGTCGAAGGCCCTGTTCACGCATTCGGCGCTCGACGCCTCATCGATTGTCCGCGAGTCGCTTTTGATCGCCTCGCGAATATGCATCTACACAAACACCGAAATCACACTGGAGGAGATCCGCTCCTGACGGAATCGGATGCCTATATATATGGATGAACTTACACCAAAAAAAGTGGTCGAGGAGCTCGACAAATATATAATCGGACAGAAAAACGCCAAGCGCGCCGTGGCTGTTGCGCTGCGGAACCGTTGGCGAAGACAACGCCTATCGGACGATCTGCGCGACGAGGTGATGCCTAAAAACATCCTCATGATCGGCCCCACGGGCGTGGGGAAGACCGAAATAGCCCGCAGGCTTGCGCGGCTTGCAAACGCGCCGTTCATCAAGGTTGAGGCGTCGAAGTTCACCGAGGTGGGCTATGTTGGCCGCGATGTGGAATCTATGATTCGCGACCTTGTGGAGCTTGCGATTTCGATGGTGAAGGCCGAGCATGTTGACGCGATTCGCGAAAAGGCCGCGGCCTCAGCCGAGGAGCGCCTGCTCGACCTTCTGCTTCCCAAGCCCCGCTATGGCCAGCCGAAAACCGACGGCGAACAGGCGGAGCCGATTGCCGACAACTCGGACACGCGGGAAAAACTTCGCGCGCGCCTCCGCGCCGGAAAGCTTGACGAGCGATACGTCGAGATCGAGGTTAAGGAAAAGGCCGTTCCGTTCGGGTTTGTCTCGAACATGGGCATGGAGGAGATCGAGAAGAACCTGAAAGACATGCTTGGAAGCATGCTTCCGGACAAAAAGACCCACCGGAAGGTGAAGGTTCCGGACGCGCTTCGCCTGATAACCGAAGACGAGGCCTCGCAGATGATCGACATGGAAAAAGTGACGCAGGAGGCTGTGCGGCGCACCGAGCAGAGCGGCATTGTGTTCATCGACGAGATCGACAAGGTTGCCGCGCGCGGATCGGCGCACGGCCCGGACGTGTCGCGCGAGGGCGTGCAGCGCGATCTGTTGCCGATAGTGGAAGGTTCGACAGTTTCAACCAAGCACGGCCCTGTGAAGACCGATCATGTTCTCTTCGTTGCCGCCGGTGCTTTTCATGTTGCCAAGCCGTCCGATCTGATTCCGGAGCTTCAGGGACGTTTTCCCATCAGGGTTGAGCTTGGCTCGCTGGGCAAGGCGGAATTCGTGCGGATTCTTACAGAGCCTCAGAACGCTCTCATTCGCCAATACATCGCGCTTCTGGCAACGGAATCGGTCACGCTTTCCTTCACCGACGACGCCATAGAATCCGTGGCCGCGATCTCGGAGACCGTGAACGAGCAGACCGAAAACATCGGCGCGCGCAGACTGCACACGGTTCTGGAGCGTCTTTTGGAGGATATTTCGTTCAATGCGCCCGATATGTCCGGCGACTCGGTCAGCATCGATGCGCAGTATGTCGAACGCGCCCTTGGAGAAACCGCGCGCAACAGGGATCTGAGCCGCTACATCCTCTGAAAAGCGCCGCGCAACCATACGCTAAATCTCACATGGCTGCGCCAATTCCCGCAACGAACGGCTGAATAATATTGCAGAACTGTCACGTCGCTTAAGACAGGTCTACCCATTGCCAGATTCAATGGCTTGTATTTGCCATGGTGTGATAATTGCAGGGCAAAATGGGATGAACTTGCGGCGCTGGAAGCGCGCGCATGCTAAATCAATGAAAAAGTCCGTACATGCTGTCTTCAGGAGAATGGGCCAGGATTGCCGCATGTCAATGGAACGAATACTCATACTGGACGACGAGTCGAAGATAAGCGCGCTCTGCGGCAAGATTCTCGGCAAACTCGGCTATAACGTAATCACCCCATCGTATGGCGTTGAGGCTATCGCAATGGCTCGCAGGGGGGGCTACGATCTTTTGTTAACCGACCTCAAGATGCCTGATGTTGACGGTTTTTGCCTCTGCCGCGAAATATCGGCGCTGTTTCCATCAATAGCCACC
>JACRHH010000007.1 GCA_016212095.1 Nitrospirota bacterium | reverse complement strand
GCGGTTTATTGTGCCCGTATTTCCGGGGCTTCGGCCCCGGCCTCATTGAAGCCGGCTCACGTTCCATGTGTATATCCAGACTGCGATAGGTATTTCCGGGGCTTCGGCCCCGGCCTCATTGAAGCGTCGAGCGCCGGTTGGTCTGCCGTATCCAGAACGGGGTATTTCCGGGGCTTCGGCCCCGGCCTCATTGAAGCTGCTTGCCGAGCTGCCCAATGGTCAGGCCCATCTCGTGTATTTCCGGGGCTTCGGCCCCGGCCTCATTGAAGCCCAGACATAAATTTTGCATGACCCGATCCTTCCCAAAGTATTTCCGGGGCTTCGGCCCCGGCCTCATTGAAGCCAGTCCAATAATGCAACCTAGTAAGGAATACGGCTTGTATTTCCGGGGCTTCGGCCCCGGCCTCATTGAAGCACGGTCTCTTCCCCGTAAACAGCCTCAAGCTGTGTGTATTTCCGGGGCTTCGGCCCCGGCCTCATTGAAGCCCGGCGATATGCCGCCTCATGGCAGTTGTTTTCCCGTATTTCCGGGGCTTCGGCCCCGGCCTCATTGAAGCGCGTAGTAGGAAGGAAGATGTGCAGATGAGGCCACCGCGTATTTCCGGGGCTTCGGCCCCGGCCTCATTGAAGCGGGTGCCCGCGCCGTGGCAATGATTCCGGAGAGCGCGGCGATGAACCGCCGCCGTCGTTGATGGTGATTTTCAGCATGGGCAGACCTGTAGAGACGCAAGATTTTGCGTCTCTACATTGCAATGCGTCTCTGCCCGGAATATAATTGGATTAGCGAAGGAACCGGTCGGGCCGCAGCTCCGATAACCGGTTCCGGGCGTCCAGGTTGCTGCGGAGCCTGAGATACCTACCCGCCCACCGCAACCTCCCGACCATCTGTTCCTGCAAATACGCCAGATCTCCTGACGGCATGAATGTTCCCCGCACGCGCGTGGATAACCGGTCTTCTGCTGGTAACGCAGGTGATGGACGGGGTGCTTGAGGCGTGGACGTTTATTCCGGTATGGCAACATCGATTACATCAACAGGCAAAGGGTGGGCAAGCTGATATATGGGAGATAACTGTCCGTCGAGGCTTGCCGAGGCGCGTGGAAATAGGGCCTCACGGATTAGCGGTTCCGTGTGCAGGAACGGAAGGCATGGGGCCGCAACCCGCCAACCGTCCCACAACCCGATTATACACCGTTTCATGACTCGATGGTTTTACGTCCATACCTTGCCCCGGCCCTCTCCTTCAGGAGAGTGGGAAGGGGGTGAGGCCGAACCGTGATATCATGAGCGCATGTGGTTTCTTTCGGCGCTCATACATGGGTGGGGCTTGGGCCTCGCCGTCTGGATGCTGATCATCGGCATTGTCCTTCTTTTTGGCGCACCATTTGCCGGTTTATTCCTCATTCTGTCCGCCTTGGGCATTCTGCGCCGCTGCGCGTAGCGTCTCTTCCACCAGCGCCGGCATTTCCAATGTTTGTAGAGACGCATAATAATGCGTCTCTACGTGATGCGTCTCCACCCCGTATATTTTCAGCACCGCGCCTCTGTCCACCAGTCCCTTCAGCGCCCTTATGCGGGCGTGAATTTCCAGTATCCGCGCAGAGCCTTCGGAGTTGGATTGACCATCTGGCAGGTGGCGCATGATGACGCCACGGAAAAACATGTCCTGAACCTCGGCGCTACTGAATCCGCCGGATCCGTTCCGAATCGGGTTTTAATGCCCTGATCCTCTCAATGGCGAATTCATCTTTTGGACTTTGCTGAAGGACATGAGCGTAATTTTGCAGCGCTTCTTCATTACGCCCAGTCTTTTCGAGAAGCATCCCCAGATTATTGCGCGCCTTGATGTACGACTTGTCGATCCCAAGCGCAATATTGAATTCAATTTCCGCCTCCTTCAATCGCTCTTTAAGGAAATAGAGGTAGCCCAGACTGTTATGCCCTATGCTGCTGCCGGGATTGATGGCGAGCGCCTTCTTGAAAGACTCCTCCGCGTCATTCCACCTGTCGGTTGTCATGTACAAGATTGCAAGGTTAATCAACTGGTTTCCGTGCCATTGATCGTTTGTTATGGTATCCAGTCTCACGGTTTTTTCAAATTCGGCAATCGCCTCCAGGTTTCGTCCCTGCTTCCAATACTCAAGCCCAAGATTGCTATGGGGGCGGGCCTTTTCGGAACTTTTCGCAACAATGTCTTCAAGCAAACCGATCCTGCTTCCCCAAACATTGTTTCTGGAGAAAGCCAGGATCGACAGGATTGCAATAATTGCGATAACCGCATAACGGGCGAACGACTCGAAAGATGGTCGTTTGATCGCGAGTTTTGCCGTGGCCGGCTCAAGAAGTGCGATAGCCGCCATGAAAAAACCGATGGAAGGGAGGTAAACCCTGTGTTCGAAAATCATGTCGTCAATGGGGATGAAGCTTGACTCGACCGATAACGTTATGAAAAACCATGCTGTGCCTGCAAAGAAAAGCCGCTGCCAACCCCTTTCCGGATTGGCAACCTTTTGGGAAAGCCTGAGAAAATAGACTGCAACCCCGCAGATCGCAAGCAGGAAAGCCGATGACAGGAAAACATGCGGATTCAGGAGTGAGCGGTAAACAGGGTAATCGTAATCGAGATTCTGGCCAAAAGGAAAAAACAGCAGCCGAATATAATTTACGATAACCGTAAGCTGCGTGTAGAAATAGTCCGAGCGTGACATGTTGCTGAAGTTGACAAGATCAATTGACCTGTTGATGGCGTTGAGCGTTATCGAGTGATCGGCGTCAATACTTAAAACCGATGCAGGCACGAGAATCATTGTTGCAAGTATCGGCAACAGCCTGACGATCCTGTCCTTTGCGCGCCCTTCATGAAAAAGAAATTCATATAACGCCATAACCACCGGAATAGTAAAGGAAATCTCCTTGGTCATCATCGCGATGGCGGCAAACAGCACTGTGGCCGAGTAATATCCGAATCGCTTTCCCGAAGATTCTGACAGGCGCGACAGCATGTAAAACACGAAAGCGGCCAGACAAAAGAAGGTGGCAAGCGAGGCCGCGCGTTGCACAAGATATGTGACGGCCTGCGTCTGTATCGGATGACAGATGAAAAGCAGGGCCGCAAGAAGCGGCAGTCTGGAGCGTGTTCCAATGTTTTCATGCTTCAGAAACGGCGTTTGCAGCAGAAGCGACATGAGGATATATACGAGTATCCCATTACTTATATGAATAACGATATTGAATATGTGATAACCGGTCGTATTCAAGTTATGAATGCTGTAATTTAATGCGAGTGTGAGGTAGGTGACAGGACGTGTGATGAAATTATTCTTTACGTCCGGATCACAGGAGACTTTATCGATCGGGATGCTTCCGGTGAAATAACCAAAATCCCTTATAAGCGGATTCGAGACAATATAAATTTCATCGTCGAATGCAAATGGCGCGTGCAAGGTGTTGCTGTAAACCAGAATGCCCAGAACAGCAACCATCAGCATATGCACCAAAGGGCGCTTCAACAATGGCGTTGGCGTTTGCACCGCACTGTCGGGGCTCACGACCGGATGCTCTTTCTTGTGATTGAACCTGTGCTTGCTCATGGATCTTGCAGCTGCCGGCTGTGCGGCTTTCTTGCCACGGCAAAGACCGACGATCCAAATGGAAGGTTGAAAGCCGCCATAAGCCTGTTTTCGAATCTGAGAGTCTCGGCAAGCATGTTATTAATACCTTTCGGCGGCAGCGTGACATCGGAATGATTCCCGCCCTTGTTTTCCCGCCGGGCGAATATTTTTCCGGCCAGTCTGAAAATTGCAATTAACGGAAAAAGAAAGAAAATCCTGTACGATACTTTTTCTGTTACGAATCCACTGCCGGACAACTTGCGTCTGACCGCCCTGGCCGTATACCTGTGTCGAGTGAAAACCGCGATGTCGTGCAGACTCCTGATGAAATTGAATGCCGGGAGGTGCAGGATGAGAATTCCGCCGGGTTTAAGCGCGGAGAACATTTTCCGGATGACTGCGATGTCGTTCTCCACCCACAAGTGGTAAAGGACATCGATTGAGGTGACAACATCGTAACGGCAGTCGCCCAACGGCTCGATATTCAGGTCGGCCTGAACAACCGAATTCAGCCCGCGCGCGCGGCACAAATCCACTGCGGGGCCGTATGCATCAAGGCCATGCACATCTCCAAACGGCAACATCAACATGCAGAGTCGTCCGGTTCCACAACCGGCATCAAGAATCGAAAGCCTGCCTTTTGCGGAATGCTCCTTGCTTACTGTATCCAGAACAAGCTCGTGCAGCGCTACGTACCACCAATGGACATCTTCCACAGAAAACATCGTATTGTATTCATCTGGCTTCACATGCACAGCCTCTCATTCACATGTTTCAAAAAATCCTCGTATCGCGGTTATCACTTCATGCACGGACTGTTCGGAAAGCTCCGGGAAAACAGGCAGCGAAAGAATGCGCCCTGCCAGACGTTCAGTAACCGGCAGATCGCCTTCCTTGTAACCAAGAAAACGATACCCGCGCATCAAATGCACCGGGAACGGATAGTTGATGCGCGTCTCAATGCCGTGCCGCGCAAGATGTCTCGCCAGCGCATCCCTGTGCGATGTCTGAATCGTATACGCGTAGAACACGTGGAAGCGTTCCGGAAACACGGACGGGACAAGAATATCTCCGACGCCCTCCAGATCCCGGCTGTAGTGTTCGGCTATGCTGCGTCTCTTGCAAATAGCCAACTCAAGAGATTCAAGTTTCAGGTTTAGTATGGCGGCCTGCACCTCGTCCAGCCTCGAATTATAGCCTTCCTCCTCCGAATAGTACGCGTTCTCCATGCCGTAAAACCTGAGCTTGCGCAACCTGTCATGCAGTTGTCCGTTTGCCGTGATCGCCATTCCAGCATCGCCGAAAGCCCCAAGCACCTTGGTTGGGTAGAAGGAAAATGCGCCGATATCGCCGAAACTCCCCACTGCCTTGCCCTGATACATTGCGCCCGCCGCCTGAGCGCAATCCTCAACCACGCTCAACCCTTTTGCCGCTGCCGTTTTCATCAGACATGGCATGTCCACTGGTTGACCCAATAAATGCACCGGGATTATGCATCTGGTTTTCCCCGATATCGATGATTCAATACAGGATATGTCGATCAGAAAGCTGTCTTCCATGACATCCGCGAAAACCGGCGTCGCGCCTGTTGCACGAATGGCCGCCACGGTTGGTACGGCGGTATTCGCGACAGTAATCACCTCATCACCCTGGCCAATGTCCAGCGCCTTGAGCGATAGGAACAGCGCATCGGTTCCGGAATTCACGCCAACTCCAAACGGCACGCCGCATAACGATGCAAAGCGCCTTTCAAATGACGCAACCTCATCGCCCAGAATCAGCCTGCCGGATGAAAAAACCCTGTCAACAGCCCCAAGGATTTCCTTGCGGTGTATCGCGTAATCATCGAGATAGTTCCATGCGTTAATCATGATTAGCAATCACGTTCCGGTTTTCTACACAAGACATGCGAGAATGCTTCTTGCCGACGAATTTACAATGTCTCCCATATGAAGAAAGAACCGTAGTTCAGGATAAGAGAACCAGCGGTAGCCGGGCGGATGATCGATGGTCATTCCATCGGGCAGCATCAATATCCTGTGAGTGTGATCTTCCTTGTAGTATCGTCCGCCTTCCTCCGCCTGCCGGCTCTCATGTGCGGGAACCAGATAATGTGGTTTCCGGAATTCATCGAAAAGAAACGGTTTCTTGAGCCTTTCATTGTCGATGTAGTTGCCCGGATTGAACTGCACCGTGGGCCCGATCTGAACGAGGTTCCTGTTGCCCGCGTCGGCCTTGGCCTGCATTAGGAAGAATGTTTTACCGCCGGTTCTCCTGACCAGCAGGCCGATGATCCCTGTCCCTTCGTTCTCCATTATTGGCTGGCTCCAGAAGCTTACTTCCCTGACAGGCGAAGTAACTTTCAGCCCGACTATCTTGAAGAATTTCATGCTCTTGTGAGAAAAGAAACCGCTTTTGTCAAAATGCCATTCCGTCAGCGACCTCAGGCTTACCATGTTGACAGCAATGTGATTGCGGGCTCTTTCGTCATCTAGCCATTGTGCAATCTCTTTCAGCATGTCGGCGTCTTCGTAGCCGTGAAACCAGCTTGAATACTGCTCGATTTTCATGGCAATCCGTGCTTCGCCGGACAATTTGCCGATACCGGCGTCCCGCATCTCTTCGATAATGCGTTTCATCTCCGGTTCGGTTCTATCCGTCAGACAAGACATGACAGGACGCTGCGAGTGCAGTAGTTTAAAAGGTTGTCGCGTTCCATCAGCATTCCGATCTGTCGCAATGTAAGCCAAATAAAGTTACTGGGCAGTTCGCGATAATCATCTGCGTCGGCCAGCACAATCATGTTCTTGTTCGATTTGAACAGGAATCTGCCGCCGTCCTCGGCCTGTAGTCTCGAAAACAGGATATTGCCGGACGGCGGATCGAGGAACAGGTCAATGAAGTCGGGCCGTCTTCCCCCATGCACCCGTGTGTAATTGCTGTATGTTGCCTGAACTGTCGGGGCAAGCTGGATGGAGTTGATATTACCCGGCTCCTCCTTTGCCTGAAGGCAGAAATGAAGCACGCCGCTGAACCTGGCTGCCAGAATCCCCAGAATGCCTACTTCCGGCTGGTCGATGATCGGCTGATCCCACTCGATTTCCTCGTGGCGTACCCTGTGGCGCACCTTAAGTCCGGTGACGGTGAAGAAACGTCCGGATTCATGTGAAATGTTCCACTCATCCTCAATGCGCCATTGTTCAATATCTGCGACTGGAACAATCGTGGCCTCAAGCTTTTTATCTGCGACACGCGTATCGATCCAGTGGTTCACCACATCGTCGCTGTTAAGCGACTGGTCAATTACCCTGGAAACGAACATGTCGAATATGGTTTCGCTCCCGAAGGCAAAGGCTGGGTTTATTGCCGAGCTTGTCTCCGACAAGCCGGATTTGCATAATATTTCCCGGATGTTCCGTATCTCATCAAGAACGGCCTTGTCGTCCATTATGCATCCTGTATACGTTTCGGTTCTGCACGGTTGCATTCCTGTTTTCAACCATGAGAACCTCACGTATCACAAACTGAGGGGTTCTGTTCAGTGCCAGATATATTCTGCCGACATATTCCCCAAGAAGGCTGATGGATAGAAGCGCAATGCCCCTGAAAACTATGTTCACGGCCATGAGTGTCTCATAATTGGTGAGCAAGCCCTTGTTGTCATGCAAGCCGTCGTAGGCTTTGTAAATGCCGTAAAGCAGCCCCGAAACAATGAGCAGGAATCCGCTAATTCCGATAATCCTGAACGGAAGAAGCGAGAAATTAACCACCATGCTGCCCCAAAGCGAGAACATCTTCAATAATGTGTACTGCGATTCCCCGTATGAACGTTCGCGATGCACCACCGCCACCTTGCCGATATTATCTGTCGATTGAAGTATGATCCCGTCGATATACGGCTCAGGCCCGTCATATTTGGTTATCTCTTCGATCAGGAATCTGTTGATGATCTTGAAGCTTGACAGATACAGGTCGTTCGGTTTCCCCAGAACCATGTTGGCCACCCTGTCATTGAAAGCGCTGCCGAGTTTTTTGAAAAAACCGTCCTTTCTTGACGGATAGAAAGAGTAGACAGCATCGTATCCCTTCAGCGCCTCGTTGACAAGCTTCTCAACCTCCTCAGGCGGATGCTGCATGTCGTCATCCATCATCACGCAATAATCCCCGGTGGCATAATGCAAGCCTGCCATGCGGGCGTTATGCTCTCCGAAGTTCTTTGAAAGTCTGAGGTAGGTAATAGTCTCCGGACTGGTTGCGCTTAATTCGCGGCATATTCCATCTGATCGATCCCGGCTGCCGTCGTTTACAAGTACGATCTCAAGGTCGTATTTGGCGGAATAAAGGGCGATCAGCGACCTGCAAAGAGGCGCGATGGTCTGTTCCGCGTTATATACCGGGATTAATATCGATATTTTTGGCATTTGAAACCGGAGCTATTTCCATTGTGTCGCCAGAACTCTGAATCAGCCCAGCCTTGTCATCAAACTCGAAATGAGCCCGGCGATTTTTCACCCATGCTTCCTCGGAATGCCCCGGATCAAGAGGGCGTTCCTTCCCGTAGGATATTGTAAAGACCCGGCTTCTGCCCACTCCAACCGCGGACAGGTAGTCTTTGACCGCGTTAGCCCTGCGCGAACCCAAGGCCAGATTGTATTCGTAGGTTCCTCTTTCGTCGCAATATCCCTCGACGGTCAGAAACGATTTAGGTTCGGTTGTCAGAAGATCGGCGAGGTTGTCCAGCATGGGCCTGTCAACCTGCCTGATATGGTAGCTGTCATAATCGAAATGGATGTCGGAAAGATTATCCGTGGCGGATAATTCATCACCTGATGAATTACACGAGCCGGTTTCAGACCGGTCACAATCTTCATTATCCAACCCGGCTGAAACCTTTATCGGCTCGGTCACGGTTGATATGTCATTGATGTCAATGCGATCACCATTCAATGCGCCAACACCTGTTGTCGGCGCATCCTGCCCGGAAGCTGCGCTTGTTGACGAGTACCCATCGGTAGTGTCCTTCGCTGAAATGGTGGAATTGGAGAGGTCATCCGCACGCAATCCGGATTTGTTTGTGGTGCAGGCTGAAACAGACAGGAATCCTGAAATGGCAATCAACAACATGACTAATGTACGGCACGCCGCTTTATTTAACATAACGATCACCTCCGCAACATGAAGTGCGGGCAGCATAGCATTAATAATTGTATTGAATCAATATTTGAGCTTCCCCCCGGTACAATAGTCTTTCCGGCGTGACCTGAAACAAGATGGAAGCAATCCTGGGGATTTTGTTATTTGGGGATTTTGTTATTAGGCGGGGCGAATCGCGCATTCGCCCCCTTTCCTGATGGCGGCATGACGATGTGTCATCTCTCAACTATCACGCAGAGCGCCACGCGCTCATCCATGACATGAATCGGGAAGGCAAGGCCTGTGCTGCCTGCCGGAACATCGATTCCCGTGCCATCCGTATCGACAACCTCAGGCGGATGAATCTCGACGTCCTTGCCGATCTGCGCCGCTTTCGCGGCGATGTTGCCCAGCACCACGTTGGCGAACTCCATCACCGTGTCGTCAAGCACGTCTTTCTGCTCGCCTGAAACGTCGTCCTCCTTGAGTATCGCCCTTGCGATCATTTCACGGACGCCGCCGGATACTGAAATGAAATACTCTGCGTCTGTCGCCCCGCTCATCCGCATGGAAACTATCGTGTTGTTTGGTTCGATGCGATTTATTATCTCGCACTGGCCGGGCCGAAACGTAAGCTGCACAATACGGGTGAACATCTTGTAAGTCAGATCGGCTGTGATTTCCCATAATGCCGCATGAGGAACGCCAGCCGGAATCGCTACATGGTCAACAACATACGGAGCCTGATCCGTCTTGAATTCATCGAGATAGCGCGGCAGTTCTTCGGATGCAAGCGCGCCGACCTTGACCAGAGCCTCGCCGATATACAGGTGGCTGTTCTTCTGGCGCGTCAGCACCTCTTTCATCTGCTCTTCGGTGAGGATCCCGAGCTTTACCGCCATGTCGCCGAAACGCAGGTCTTCCGACTTCTGCGCCTCATTCACCCGTTCCGCCTCTGCTGGCGTGATCATGCTTATGGAAAGCGCCATCTCTCCGAACTTCAGGTTTACCGAATCTTGAAGCTCGATGGCCTTCAGGAGCAGTTCTCTTGATACTATGTTTCGTTCAACCAGAAACTGGCCGAAGAATTTTACAGCCATGGTTGGCCTCCTGTCAGATTTGCGCAGTCCCGATGCTTACAAGCCGCGCAGGATTTCAATCACCTTGTCATCTTCGAAAGGTTTGGAGATCACGTTTTTTGCCCCAAGCTTTATCGCTTCGGTAAATTTGTCGCCGACGCCGCCAAGCGATGTGACCATCACAACCTTAACGTCCCTGTTCATGGCAACGAGTGTCCTGAGTGCCGTGATTCCATCCATCACCGGCATGTTCATGTCCATGCAGGTGATGTCCGGATGCAGTGTCTGGTGCATCTTGATGGCCTCGGCGCCATTCTTTGCATGGCCGACCACCTCAAACTCGCCCGAACCGGCGATGATCTTTTCGAGTTGGCGGCTTACTGCAATGCTGTCATCCACTATCAATACCTTTTTCATGGTTCATGCTCCTTCCGGCGGCATACAGTCACAATTCGATTCGCTAACAATACATCGGCGTTTCATCCGCGCATCTTGAGTTGGGGCGAACGGACGTTCGCACCTGCATCATCACATCATCGCTATGTTTACAGGATGAGTCTTGCGCCTGTCTTCGGGAACGTTTTCGGTACACATGCGGTAGTATTTCGCGATTACGTCAACAGCATCGTCGGGGTTGTCCACAACCGACAGCAGATCTATGTCTTCAGCGCCTATGCATCCGGTCGGCAGCATCTTGCCGCGCATCCACTCAAGCATTCCTTTCCAGTAATCGGAACCGTACAGGACAATGGGAAATTGCCTGATCTTGCCTGTCTGCACAAGGGTGAGCGCCTCGAAAAGCTCGTCCATCGTTCCGAATCCGCCGGGGAATATCACGTAGGCCACGGCGTATTTCACGAACATCAGCTTGCGCGCGAAGAAGTAGCGGAAGTTCAGCGTAACGTCCTGGTAGGTGTTGGCCGACTGCTCCATCGGAAGCACGATGTTAAGCCCCACGGACTGGCCGTTGCCGCCGTAACACCCCTTGTTTGCGCCCTCCATTATGCCTGGGCCTCCGCCTGTGATAACCGAGAATCCGGCGCTCGACAGCCGCCGCGCCACGCTTTCCGACGCCTGATAGTAAGGCGAATCGGGGCCAAGCCTTGCGCTGCCGAATATCGTGACCGCCGGGCCGAGGTCGTGAAGTGTTTCAAATGCGTCCACAAGTTCGGCCTGGATTCTGAATATGCGCCATGTTTCCGATGTTCTGAGGTCTTCCATCTGTTCTCCTCCTGATGATGTGGAGCTGATTGCTCTCCTAATAAGGCAATATCGGACTTATGTATGGAAATATTAAGGGATTGATCTTTGGGCTGCGGCAAGGGAGCGCGCTAAATCCGCAACGTCCCCCATGTTGCCGGTTGCGCGGCAGTTCGGAAGCGCGTCAAGAAAACGCCTGCCGTAAGGCATAGAACGTATTCTTTTATCCAATACCGCCACAACGCCGAAATCGTCATGCGTTCGTATAAGGCGGCCAAATCCCTGCTTGAACATCAAGATGGCGGCAGGTATCTGGTAATCGTTGAACGGGTCGCCACCCTGGGCCTTCAGCCGTTCGAATCGGGCTTCCAGCACCGGATTGTTTGGAGGAGCAAACGGCAGCCGCGTGATTACTACGCACCAGAGCGCGTCGCCGGGAATGTCCACCCCCTGCCAGAAAGTGGCGGTTCCCATCAGCACCGCCCGTTTTCTGGTTTTGAAATCCTCCACAAGCGAATAACTCTCGGCGTCGCCCTGCATGAGAATGTCGATCCCGTTGCGCGGCATTGCCTCGCGCGTCTTTCGCATCATGTCATAGCTTGTAAACAACGCCATGACCCCGCCATCGCGCATGGAAGCAATGGTTTGTATTCGCTTGGCAACCTCTGCCGGATAGCCCGGACTGCGCGGATCGGTAATATCGCCGGGCAGGTAGAGCAGCGCGCTGCGTTCAAAGTCGAACGGCGAATCGAGAATGAGTTCTGTTGTGTCATCAAGCCCGATGCGTCCTTTTATGAAATTAAAGGTGCTGTCGGTGCTCAGTGTTGCCGAAGTCATGATGACCGGGCGCGTCTTGGCGAAAAGGCGTTCCCTGAGCAGCAGCGAAATATCCGCGGGCGTGGCAACCACGCGGCAGTCGCGCGGGCTTGTTTCGATCCAGAAGACATGCTCATCCAGAGACTGATCGCGAATTCCCTCGATGTCTTCAAGCAACTTTACCGAACGGTCAACGATTGCCTTGAACTCGCGCTCTTGCTCCTCGGTTGCAGGCACAAGGCTTTTCATGCTGTTTGAGAGTTGCGAAAACCCGTCGAGCATTCCATCGAACAGATTGCCGGGCAGGTCATCAGGCTTGCGAAGCCTGACGGAGCCGCTGCCGCCGAAGCGTTTCGAGACGAAATGCGACCATTCACGCGTTCTAAACCGGATGTCGGCAGCGATTTTCGCCAGCAATGTGAGCATCTGAACCGAAACGCCTGATTCCGCCAGCACGCCGCGCCTTCCGTTGCGGGTTATGATCGAATCAAGAATGCGGTGTATGCGCGACTCCGACACTGATGTGCTCAGATAGTTTGACGCCGTCTCCTCGATCTGGTGAGCTTCGTCGAAAATGACCGTGCCGAAATCCGGCAGCGCGTGTTCGCCAGAAGCCATGTTGGCAAAAAAGAGGTGATGGTTGACGATGAGCAGGCGCGCTTCCATCTCCCGCGCCTTTGCCTTGCGCCAGAAACAGATGTCGGCGCTTGAGCATTTCGCGCCCATGCATAAATCGCCCTGCCGCGCAACCGCCTCGCGCATGTCGGGCGGCAAGTCGATTTCCGACAATATGCCTGACTGTGTGTTCGCCGCCCACTCGAACACGGATTGCACGGCTTGCAGCTCGCTCCGGTCGAACAGGCCGGGAGCCTTCACGCGCAGAAGCCGCCTCACGCAAAGGTAATTGCCGCCGCCGATGCAGAGCGCGTGTGAAATCGGCGTGCCGATCACCGCGCCCGCCAGCGGGATGTCCTTTTCGAGCAGTTGACGCTGAAGCGCCTTGGTATTGGTTGAGATTGCAATTCTGCCCGTCTTTTCATCCTGAATGCGTATTGCCGCCGGTATGATGTAGGCAAGGCTTTTGCCCACGCCGGTGGGCGCTTCAACAAGAAGATGCCGACGTGATTCAAGCGCCCGCATGACCGCTTCGGCCATTTCCATCTGCTGGCTTCTGCGGTCGAAGCCTGCTGTTTTGTGCAGTTGGGCAAACGCGTCTTCAAGCGCGGCGGATCTGTTATGGATTGTGTGATGCATGTGTTATCGTTACATGATACGAAACGCGGTTGCGGTCTGTCATCGTTTGCGGGAATTGTTTTATTTATACGCGGATTTGTGGAATAATCTTTCCGAATGACATACTTGCAAACGACACTCTGGCGGAATCAGCATGGCCTGGCGACACTTCAATCGGAAAGATACTGAAACCGGACGCTCCGATATTATTGCGGAGCTTGAAGAGGCGCTTCTCGATACCGACCTCGATCAGTACGCAGTGGATTCCATTGTCGATTCGCTCAGAAAACGCCGCCGCAGACGCGCGATTATTCGCGGAATTGTTATTTTTGCTACGCTTTTCGCCGTCTCAACCGCGTTCTTTCTGGCGTTTCGCACAGGCAGATCCGGCAAGCCTGATGTCACGGCTTCCGTCATTGTTTTGGCAACAAGCACAACCTCCACATCCACCACCACAACAACAACGGCGGCGACAACCGCCACTACCACGACTGCCGTTACAACCACCACAACCGTAATGAAACCTTCGCCCATTCCCGATGCCGTATCTCCCGAACGCATGAAGCGGAAAAAGACGGCTCAAGCCGCTGCACAACAGGAAAAAAAGAAATATTCGCAGTATGCGGTCGTGGTTTCCGGACTTGATGGAACCAAGGCGAGCGCGGAGCGTATTCATGCGAAGCTGCATCAGGCCGGCTACTCGTCGGAACTGAAAAAAGAGGCTGCGACCGGCGGCAAATCCGCGGCTCATCATGTATATGTAGGCCATTTCAGGAATCAGGCCGATGCCGAGGCCTTCCGGAAGCTTCTCTGGAAAAACGAGGGCATCAGGGGATCGGTTGTCGGCAGGGAATAGCGAAACATGACACAGGCACGCTATCTTGCTTGACAAAAGAATTTACGCCGATTAATATTGGCTTCTACTGCGGGTTTACGGTTATTTCACGATAAAAAATATTCTCTGAGGAGGTTTTATGAATCCCGATGATTTGCTATATCACAAGGAGCATGCCTGGGCGCGCATATCCGGCAAAAGGGCTACGGTAGGCATAACTGATTATGCCCAGGAATCCTTGGGTGAGGTGGTCTATATCGAACTGCCTGAAACCGGCGCAACTGTTCAAGAGGGCGACGATCTTGGCGAAATCGAATCTACAAAGGCCACTTCATCCATTATCAGCCCTGTTAGCGGCAAGGTTGTCGAAATCAACGAAGAGTTGAACGACGCTCCCGAAACCGTTAACGAAAACCCGTATGGAAGCGGATGGATAGCAGTTCTGGAACTGGAAGACAACGCCGACACCAGCGCGCTTTTGAGCGCCGAGGCGTACACCAAGTTCGTTCAGGAAGAATCCAAGTAATCTGCCTTTCCTGATCTCGATGCCATGTTAACGCCCGGAGGCTTGAATGTCTTGCGGGCGTTTTGTTGTGCAGGCGTATCGCGCGCTTGATCAATATAAAAACCAAGGAGAAACTGATATCCCATGAAAATAGCGATTATCGGAGCAGGGCCGGGCGGATATGTGGCGGCCATACGCGCCGCCCAGATGGGTGCTGAAGTTACCGTGATAGAGAACACCGAGGTTGGCGGAACATGCCTGAACAGGGGATGCATTCCCACCAAGGCGCTGCTTGCGTGCGCCGAGGCGCTCGACCGCGTGAAACACGCCGACGAGTTCGGCATCGAGATCGGCGGAGCAGTCACGGCGCGGCTCGACAAGATCATGGCGCGGAAAGACAAGGTTGTATCCACACAGGTCAAGGGCATTCGCGGGCTTTTCAAAAGCTGGGGTGTGACGCTTCTTGAAGGGCGCGGACGGATTCGTCCGGATCGCTCTATCGAGGTTGAGCTGAAAGGCGGCGGCGCGCAGGATGTGACGGCTGACGCGATAATAATCGCAACCGGATCGCGTCCGGCGCAGATTCCGGTTTTTCCGTTCGATGGCGACAGGATTATTTCCAGCGACGAGGCTCTAAACCTTCAGGCCGTTCCTTCGAGCCTGCTGATTATCGGCGCTGGCGTGATCGGCTGCGAGTTCGCGTTTATTTACAAGGAGCTTGGCGCGGATATAACGATAATCGAGATGATGTCCCGCGCCGTGGCAACTGAAGACCCGGAGATTTCAGAAACGCTTGAGCGCGAGCTTAAGAAGAAAAAGATCAAGCTTGTCAAAGATATAAAGACCGAAAAGGTCGAAATAACCGAAACAGGAGTGAAGGCGTATCTTTCCGACGGCAAGACGGTCGAGGCCGAAAAGATGCTGGTTTCGATTGGCCGGGCGGTCAACAGCGAAAACCTCGGCCTTGACGAGGCTGGCGTGACGATTGGAACCCGTGGCCAGATACTTGTGGATGACCGCATGAAGACAAACGTTGACGGTATCTACGCAATCGGCGATGTGACCGGCGGAATAATGCTGGCGCATGTGGCATCGAAGCAGGGGCTTGTAGCCGTTGAGAACATCATGGGACACGACGCCCGGATGAAATACGATGTGGTTCCGGCTGCCATTTTCACGCATCCGGAGATCGGATCGGTTGGGCTTCGTGAGCATCAGTGCGCCGACAAGGGGTTGGCGGTGAAGATCGGACGCTTTCAGTTCCGCGCGCTTGGAAAAGCCCATGCGATGGGCGAGATTGCCGGAATGATAAAGGTGATCGCCGACGCGGATACCGACAAGGTTCTTGGTGTTCACATTATCGGGCCACATGCGTCGGATCTGGTTCACGAGGCGGCGATTGCGATGGAAACAGGCGCTACCGCGAAACAGATAGCGGAGACTATACATGCCCATCCGACGCTTGCCGAGGGCATAATGGAGGCGTGCGAGGATGTGCATGGCATGGCGGTTCACGCGCCGAAGAAATAGCTTCTGAAGAATGTGAATTTTTACTTCATATTGCTTGACAAAAGCGGATGGTTATCTATAAACTTCCGCACCATTTATTGGCTTGCATTAATCTAAAAGCGGAGGTGGGCTGATGAAGTTAGGTGTGATACTAACGGAACAAGCCAGGACGGAAAGCACCTACGAACGGCTTCAGGCTGAGAAGCTGAGCGTTGTGCTCGCAGGGAACGGCATTTACCATGCCGTGGTGAAAGCGGACGGCAAACCATCGAAGGTGCTGGACAAGGCGGCTGATTTTTACGTTCTCACCGAAGACATGGAAACGCGTGGGTTTACGGCTGGAGACCTTGTTGACGGAAAGATCAAGCCGATAGACATGAGCCGGCTAGTTGACCTTATCATGGTCGAGCACGACAAATTCGTGTGGTTATAGGAGGCAGACAATGGCGACACTTACAATAGGATGTTTTTCATCGCTTGTCGGCTCTATGTCACTTGATTTTGCCGTCAAGCTTGCAAAGGCAGCTAAGGAAAAAGGCCACGATGTGAACATGTGGGTTTCCGGCAACGGAACAATGCTCTCCAAGAAGGGGCAGCGCGCATTCAAAGATTATTCGTATCTTGCAAAGACGGTCGAGGCGCTTATCGCCGACGGCGTTCAGGTTACCGCATGTGAGGCATGTGCCGAATCGCGCGGATTCCACAAGGAAGACACCATGGAGAACTTCAAGCGTCACAGCATGGACTGGTACCTTGCGAAGTGTGTAGTTAGCGACAAGGTTCTTCACATAGGAGGTGAGTGAGATGGCAAGAGAACTTAAACAACTGTTTGTCATTCAGCGGCCTCCGTACAAGAGCGAGAATCCGAAGCTTGCGCTCACGCACGCCATGGCAAGCCAGACAGCGGAAATATACCTCGAAGATGGCGAGAGCGTGGTGCCCACGCTTGCGTTTGTCGGCGACGGCGTTCTTAATGTTTTGAACAACCAGCAGGCTATGAAGCACTACGGTCTTTCCAGCACCGAGAACCATGTCCAGATGTCGTTGCTGATTGACCTCAGGGTTCTTGTCTGCAAGGAAGACCTGGAGGCACGCGGCATCGGTGAAGACCGTCTGGCCGACGGCAGCGCTCTTGGCGCCGACATGACGATTGAAGTTCTGCCGTTTAGCGCAATCATGGCTGAGATGGAAGCTGCCGATCAGCTTCTGTTTTTCTAAAGCCAGCAAAATCCACTTATATAAGGAGCAGGAAAATGTCCGATCTTAAATCGATGCAGCCTACGGAAACTCTCGATGTTTTGGGAAGGGTGTGTCCCTATCCGCTTCTTCTGACAAAGAAGCAGCTTGAGAAGATGGCTTCAGGCTCACTACTCAAGGTTCTCTGTGATGCTCCGGCATCGGCAGAGGATTCAATCCCGCGCTTTGCCGAGAAGCAGGGCTACACTTTCGAGTCAGTGAAGCTTGAGGACAAGGGTTGCTGGGAGCTTTTCATCCAGAAGAAATAGTTTGTTGTTATAAGCAGTTGGAAAAACCCCGGACAGCCGAAAGGCTTTCCGGGGTTTTCTGTTTTATGGCGGTTCAATAATGCATGCGGCATGTTAACAAAACCGTCAGCGTGTCTGCTGCGGCCCGTTCAACCTCTAATATCTGTATAATGTAGCACCATGAATAAGGACTCCGCCGATGAACTGCCTGTGAAAGCCACTATCCTCGTTGCCGAGGACAAGGAGTCTATGGCCGACATGCTTCGCCTCACGCTGGAGGCCGACGGATACTCCGTTATCCATGCCGCGGACGGCATGGAGGCTATTCGCCGCCTGCGCGAAGGCGGGATAGACCTTGTGCTTACCGACCTCAAGATGCCGAAAAAGAGCGGCCTCGATGTTCTGACCACCACGCGGCAGGAATGCCGATCAATTCCGTTCATATTCATGACCGCCTTCGGCACGATAGAACTGGCGGTTGAGGCGATGCGCCTTGGCGCGTATGACTTTATTACAAAGCCTTTCGACACCGGTCATCTGCTGGTTAAATTGTCACACGCGCTCGAAAACAGGCGGCTTGCGGCGGAGAACATCGTCTTGCGAGATGCCGTGAAATCCGCTGCCGGACTTGCCCCGATATTGGGCAATAGTCCCTTGATGTTGGAGGCCGCCGGGCAGGCGCGCAAGGTTGCGCGCGCCAGAACCACCGTGCTTCTGCTTGGCGAGTCCGGAACCGGCAAGGAGCTTTTCGCGCGCGCCATTCACAACCTCAGCCCTCGCGCCGAGCGGCCATTCGTGGCCGTGAACTGCGCGGCCATACCTCGTGACCTGCTGGAGTCGGAGCTGTTCGGCCATGAAAAGGGCGCTTTCACCGGGGCCGACCAGCGGCGGATGGGCAAGTTCGAGCTTGCCGACAAGGGCACGCTTTTTCTCGATGAAATCGGCGAGATGGAGATTTCGCTTCAGGCCAAGATACTTCGCGCCCTTCAGGACGGACATATCGAAAGGGTGGGGGGCGTCCATTCGGTTGTGGTAGATGTCCGGGTTGTCGCCGCGAGCAACCGCGATCTGGAAGCGGCTGTCGCCGAAAAGTCATTCCGCGAGGATCTCTATTATCGCCTCAACGTGTTTCCCATCCATCTGCCGCCGCTTCGGGATCGACGCGGCGACATCCCGGCGCTGGCCGATTATTTCATCGCGAGGTATTCGCGCGAACTTGGCTGCCCGAACGCGTCGTTGAGCGCGGAGGCTCTGGAAATGCTTGAGCGTCATCAATGGAAGGGGAACGTTCGCGAACTCGAAAACGCCATCGAACGGGCGCTTATTCTCTGCGACGGCGGCGCTATTCTGCCCGAACATCTGGCCATTTGCGGCGCCGGTTTCAGCGACGCGGCATTAAGGGGAATGCCGATGGACGGCACTCTGGACGACGCGGTCAGCTATGCGCTTCGCCGCGTGGAGACCGAGCGCATCAGGCGCGCGCTTGCCGGAACCGGCGGCAACAAGACTCGCGCCGCCGAGATTCTGTCGGTAAGCTACAAGACGCTTCTCACCAAGATCAAGGATTACGGTATTGAATAGTATCGCGCAGGAAGTTCAATGACCGACGCCGGCGATTTCGAAAACCTCACGCCATCCAGAATCATCGAGGCGGTGGAAGCGGCTGTCGGTGAATATCTCACCGGCCTGACCTCGCCGCTGCCAAGCTACATAAACAGGGTTTACGAGTTGCAGGCCGAAAGCGGAACGCGCCTGATAGCCAAGTTCTACCGGCCCGGACGCTGGGAGCGCGAGGCTATTCTGGAAGAGCACGCATTCACAGCCGACTGCGCCGCCGAGGAGATTCCGGTGATTGCGCCGATGCGGCTTTCGGGCGGCGGCACTCTGGCCGAGGTGGATGGCATTTCCTTCGCGGTATTTCCGAAAAAGGGTGGGCGGCAGTTCGAGATTATCTCCGACAACGACTGGATTCGGATCGGCCAGCTTGCGGGCCGCCTGCATCTGGCGGGTAGCCGCCGGAACGCCGGAACGCGGGTGCGGCTCCATCCCCGGCTTTCAACGGCGCGGGATGTGGAATATCTGGTTAATGGCGGCTTTGTAGCGCAGTCATCGCTTGCTTCTTTCAGGGATGTCACGTCCCGGATTCTGGGCGGCATAACCCCAATGTTCGACGACATGGAATTTCTGCGGATTCACGGCGACCTGCATCGCGGCAACCTGATTTTCCGCCCTGACGAGGGAATCATGGTGATCGATTTCGACGACATGATGACCGCGCCGCCGGTGCAGGACATATGGATGCTGCTGCCCGATCACGCGCATCTTTGCCACCGCGAGATCAACCTTGTTCTTGACGGCTATGAGCAGTTCCGCGAGTTCGACTATCGCTCTCTGAAGCTTATAGAGCCGCTTCGCATAATGCGGATAATCTACTTTCTTGCATGGTGCGCCCGCCAGTCCGGAGATAACCAGTTCCGGCGCAATTTTCCCGACTGGGGCACGGAGAACTTCTGGCGCAAGGAGATTGACGATCTCTCGCATCAACTGGAGATCATTAACGAAAACCCGTGAGAATTAGCGGTCACACTTCAGTCCAGCTTATACATGCCGCCGGACAGGTTCTGATCGCCAGATTCACGCAGGCTTCATCGTAACCAGGCTGATCGATAACCTCCACGTACCCAGCGCCATGCATTCTGAAGATATGCGGACAGGCTGTTGTGCAGGCTTCACAGGATGTGCATTCGCTTAAATCTATTGTCGGTGTTTTCATGAAGTTTCCTTTCAGTGCGTATGCTTGAATTATCTCACAACCGGACGCGCAATTGTTCCCGTCACCGGTATTTTGTAGTGGCCGGGCGATTCCTGGTATTTCAGCAGGCCGGCCAGAATAAACGAGTTATCTTTCGAAAAAGCGGCGTCGGGGAAGATCTCGATTGCCAGATCCAGCGATCCGTCGGTAATCTTGCCCTTGATTCGTCCGTGCAGGCTGTCGCCCTCGATCTCCAGCCCCTTGACGTGTACTTCCCTGCCTGACATATCGATAACGCCGTTGATACCCTTGAACTTGTCCAGCGGAAGAAGCGCGAGCGGGCCGGATGTCTCAAGCTTCATCTCCTTGACGCTAAAGCGAATTTCGCCAATGCCGCCGACAAGCTTGGCCTGCGCATCCACAACTCCGCTTCCGCTTACAGGCGCGAGCGCAAGAAGTTCCGCAAGCGAAGCGCGCTCCACGCGAATGTCGATGGATGCCGCGCCGCCAGTGTAGCTTACGGTTCCGGCAAGCCTGCCGCCTGCGGCGATGGCCGAAATATCCGCCGACGCCTTGCCGCGCAGCAGTCCGGAAACCGGAACGCTCGCATTGATCTCCTTCAGTGGTTTTGCGGTTCTGCCCTGATACTCAACCGTTATGCCGTCGGCCCGAAGCGCGTAAAACGGCGATTTCGAAAAGCCTGTCAGGCTTATCCGCAGCCCCGATGAACGCATGACAGCAGCCTTGGCCGCCTCGGCGAAAAGCGCGCCATCCGGTATTGCGATCCACCACGCAAGCGACAGAAATATCAAGATGGCGGCGATGATTACAGCGGCGGAAATCAGCAGATTGCCCGGCGTCAGTGAGCGCATACGCGCCGCGAGGCGTTTGGCGGCGATCATCCGGACTGCTGTTTGGCCTGTCTGATCAGGCTGACCGACATCGAAATGTTGAGCATGTCCGGGTTCTGGAAATCGGTCTTTATCCGCAGGCTTCCGATTTTGAGAAGCGCCGGATGGTTTTTGATGCGATACACCAGATTAACCGCGTGATTCAGGTCTGTGCGCTCTATCTCGATGTCGGCTGACGACTCAAGAAAACCCTCCGCGCGCCTGGACTCTCCGGGGCGCATCTCCTTGACCGACTTTGTCATGCCCAGGCTTCCGAACAGTTCGTCGAGCAGCGGGATAATGTCCTGCGAGGTTTCCGAAACTGCCAGCCTTCCGGAGTACGATTCGACAGCGATGTTTAACTTTTGAAGATCGCCCGCGAGAACCGTGAGATCGGCAAGCGTCTTCTTCTGCGCCGCCTCCTTCTGTTCAAGCTCGCGTATCTTGTCGAACGCGTTGACCAGAAGCAGAATCAACAGCGCGGCGGCGGCAAACGGCGCTACACGCTTCACATCGAACTTGTCCGCCATCGCTACACGCCTCCTTTGCCGGTTGTAAACGTCAGGCTGAATCTCACGCCGCTTTCGGATGAAGCCTTGCTGTCGGCTATTTTTACGTCGGAATAAACGGTTTTGAAACGATCCGCCAGCATGTCGATCACTCCAAACGACGGCCCGGTTCCGCGAATGGTTACGGAATCGCCGGTTGCGCGTATTTCATCGACAACCACGCCCGCGGTTGCGGACTTGGCGTCGGCAACGGTTTCCAGCAGTTCAAGCGGATCGATTCCCGACAGAACGCCGAGCTTCGTTGCAAGCTCCTTCGTCCTGGCCTTTATCTGGTAAGTGGGATCGACCATCTTCGATCCCTTCGGAAATACCTTCTGAAACAGTTCAGCCTGCGATTTTTTATGAGATTCGATGCTCGCGCCCGCGGCCCGATAGCGTATGAACCAGTTCGCGGCAACCAGCGCCATGCAGAGCGCTGCAAGGGCGGCGCTCCAGCGCAGCATTTTGGCTGCCGCCTGCTCGCCCGACGTGGAGCGGAGGCGTCCGCGCCGAAGGTTGAGCGACGGTTTTCTCATCTCTTCGGCAACGATTGCGGCGCGCCGGGTGTCGCTGAGCGGCGGCGGCGACTGGATCTGTTCAATGCTCGCTTCCGGCTGTTTCATCAGCGCGGTCATGGCGGTCGAGCCGATCACCTGCGGATCGAACCCTTTGGCGATAAGCGCGTTCACAAGCGCGGCAAGCCTTGTCTCCTGCGCCGCGCAGAGCAGAATCCGGCGCTCTCCTCCGTCCTTTGGAAAAGAGATATAGTCGAGAACAAGATCGGACGCCGGAGTCATGAAGCGGTCTTCCGCTTCCACCGGAAGCAGTTCGCGAATCTTTTTGTCGTCGGAAAATGGCGTTGTTATCACGCGCATCGACAGGAATCCGGGCGGCAGATCGAGATAAACATGGGATGAAGCAGCCGTTCCGGGCGGAAGCGTAAGTGTGTACGCGCCGTCAGGCGCTTCCTCGTATCGGCCTGTCTGTGTGGATTTGATCCCGGCGGGCTTCCCGGAGACGTTCTCAACGCGGAACGCGCCATCGTCTTCCAGCCGGATGATCGTGAAGCTTCTCAATATTCCCTCCAGTATTCAATTCTGTACGGATTCTGTCCGGTATTTACAACCACGTCTATTATCCTGTTTATGCCGCCAACGCGGCCCGACGCCGTGATGCGGAAATAATTGCTCGATGCCGTCGCCCATTCCGGCTTTGCCGCGTTCAGGTTGTTTGTGAAAAACGCGTTCAGCGCGCCGTCGTCCTTGAACGGCGATTCCATGCGTTTGGTTATCAGTTCGTTTGCCTGAGAATCGTCCACCAGCGATGCGAGCACTTCCTTCACGGCTGAGTTCATGTTGATGGCGGCGGTTGTGTCGGAAATTACGGTGACATACGGGATCAGCGCGTCTATCCATTCGGGCTTCAGATGCGGAATGGAATATAGCTCGTTCACGCTCCAGAGTTTCGCGTTCTTGGCGCCCTCCTCGCTGTCTCGCAGGTTGTTTGTCGGCAGACCGTCCGGATCCATCCAGTCTCTGATATATGCCGCTGTTTCCGCCGGAATCCCTATCCGTCCGCACAGTTTTACGAGCGCGGTGAAAACATGGCCCGGCTGGTTGTTCGTGGTCAACCGATCCAACTGGTTAAGATTGAGTCTGCCCATCTCGTCTTCTATCTTGAGCGTGACCTCGCCAGCTTCCTCGTTGAACTGGTTTGGAATCGGCACGCTGGTTCCGATATAGCGGTAATCCCATCGTTGTTTTAGTTCCCGCGCAATTATTGCGCCCATCGAAAGGCTCGACCGCGCAAGAAGCGACGCTTTTCTGGACTCTGCCCGGTTATGAATGGCTGAAATCGATACATAAACGCCGTATGCGAACTCTACCACGAACGCCGACATGAGCGCCATTGCAAGCAGAACAACAAGAAGCACCGTTCCCGATGACGAAGACGCCGGATTATTCGACTGGTTTCTCACAAAGTTGTCCCGATCATCGGACGCGCTTCAACCATCACCGTCTCGCCGCCCTCGGCATCGTCGAAAACCATCGTCAGGCGCAAAAGGCGCGGAAGGCTACCGGTGAGTTCGGCGTCCCATGTGCGCACGAACTTCTTGTCCGCCGCCCGCGCTTCCACCGAAAATTCCTTCACGCCCTTTATCAGCGGCAGTCTGACAGGGGCGGATTTCGGTTCGCCGCCTTTTTTCACCGGCTGCCATTCTGTGCGGAATAGCTCGCCGTCCTTCAGCTCGTACCCGATGCTTCTGCATCCCACAGGCGAGGCCAGCGTCGTGAAGCCAAGTAGCGATGAGCGCGCGCCGAAGACCTCGCGATCCTTCAGGGAAAAATGCGTAAAATCATCGCCTTGCAGATAGTTGGCAGCTTCCAGCTCGCGGGCCATCCTGTCCAGGATCATGCGCGACTGAAAAGCCGCCCGCGTCGATCTTCCCGCCGTATCGGCGGCGCGCTCGGCAAGGAAAAAGCCTGAATAGAGCGCCGCAAGCACCGTGGCGGTGAGCGCCAGCGCGATCATCACCTCGATGAGCGTGAAGCCTTTGGGCGATATTGCCGGTGACAGGCTAGGGCGACGGAAGAAGCTCATAAAGCCGCGCCTCCTGTCCGCGCCCTGTCACCACCATCTTCAGCTTGAAAACGTCGTGGTTGAATATCGTGTCCTGAACAACCTCGAAGTGATAATGATAATCCTGCCCCACGTCGCCGTTTTTCACGTCCGGCTTCGTGATGCCCGCGTCCTTCATCTCCTCAAGCATGTTGTGGGCGATGTCGTTGGCCTGCGCGAAATCGCGGGCGTCAGTCGCCACCTTCACATGATATTGAATGGTGTAGAGAAGCGTTCCCATGAGTCCGCCAACGATGGCGAGCGCGATCATCACCTCTATAAGCGTGAAGCCGCTATTTCGTCTGTTCGACATAGCCTTCGCGGGTTTCCACAAGCGCGGCATAGGGGTGAACGATGATGCTGTAAACGGATTCGTCCTTGCTGACGTGTATGATTGCGGATTCGGTGATGCCCTCGACGCCAAAGATAAACCGGTCTTCGCCCTCGTCAACACGTCCGCGCCGGTGGGTTACGATGTCCACGAACCTGACGTTGTTACCGAAACGCTCCGTCGAGCCGTCGCGATTGTTACCGAAACGCTCCGTCGCGCCCTCAGGGAGGTTGGCTATTCGCAGCGTCCATGAGCCGTCGCCCAGATTGAACGTGACGCTTCGCGTCTCTTTTCGCGTGATCGCCTCGTCGTTTTCGTGCCTGATGACCGAGGCGAGGCGCATCGCCTCGCGCTTCAGCGGATCATCGGCAAGCGCCATGAAATCCGGCATCGCCAGCATGAATATGGCCGACACCAGCGCCATCACGACGATAAGCTCGATAAGCGTGACGCCGCCGCTTTCAGGCCGGTTTGCCTCCGGCTTTAGCAGATTAATGGCTATTTCAGGTTCCAGTTCTCGATGTCCGCGTTTGTTTCCTCGCCGCCCGGCGCGCCGTCGTTGCCGTAGGAGAGAAGGTCGTAGTCGCCGTGAAGACCGGGGCTCAAGTAGACGAAATCGTTGTTCCATGGATCTTTCGGGATGCTCCGCGATTCCAGATAGCCGCCGTCCCTGTATTTCTCCGGAATGCGCCCGGTTGTCGGTTTGTCCACAAGCGCGTTCAAGCCCTGCTCCGTAGTCGGATAAAAACCGTTACCGAGCTTGAACAGCTTGAGAGCTGTTTCCAGGTTCCGAATCTGGGCCTTGGCCTGAGTCACCTTCGCTTCGTCGGTTGTGCCGATTATGCGTGGCCCCACAAGCGCGGCCAGTATGGCGATGATGGCCACAACCACAAGAATTTCGATAAGGGTGAAACCGTTCCTGTTATTCATTAAATCCGTATTCCTCCTCAATAATCATCTGTCTGTCTCAATCAGCATCCAACGGGCTGTTAAGCGTGACATTTTAACACGGCAAGGATTATTGCTGGGGTATAGCAACTAAACATCAGTTGCAATCCATTTCGTCATTTGTCATTATTTATTCATGAGCAAGGCTGAGAAACTCTTGAAAAGATTTCTGTCCAAACCGAAGGATTTCACTTTCGAGGAACTCGTGCGGCTTCTTGTGAGTCTTGGCTATGAGGAAGCAACAACCGGAAAGACATCCGGATCACTGGTAGCGTTCATAAATCGTGGAACCCGGCATATTGTCAGACTTCACAAACCTCATCCAAATCCGGAACTTAAACGGTATCAACTCGACGAGATCGAAAACGCGCTAAGAAAGGCGGAGGTGATCGAATGAAGGATGTGTTGCATTATAAGAATTTCATCGGCTCGGTGCGGTTCAGCGCCGAGGATAATGTTTTCCACGGCAAAATAGAGGGAGTGTGCGACCTTGTGACATTCGAGGGACAGAGCGTTATGGAACTGGTCGAAGCGTTTCACGAGGCGGTGGACGACTATCTCGAACTATGCGTGGAGGCGGGCAAAAGTCCTGAACGCTCGTACAAGGGTAGTTTCAACGTGAGAATTCCGCTTGGTCTGCATCGCAAGGCCGCCGAGCAGGCGGCGGTGATGGGAATGTCGCTGAATCAGTTTATCCAGAAGACACTGGAAGAAAAGCTGGAAACCGCCGCCCCCTGACCGCGTTACCACCTGAAGTGTTATATTAAATGCCGGACAAAAACAATATGTCGCATATCGTTTCATTAAACACAAGCCCCCGCAAAGGCGAGCGCAAGAAGCCGGTAGATTCCGCGCTAGTGCTCGAAAACCACGGCATCGACGGCGACGCCCACGCCTCCGGCAACTGGCACAGGCAGGTGAGCCTGCTTGCGACAGAGAGCATCGAGAAGATGCGGGCGATGGGCTTGAACGTCGGCCCCGGCGATTTTGCCGAGAATATAACTACCCAAGGCATAGATCTTGTCTCGCTTCCCATCGGCGCGCGCCTGAGGCTTGGCCACGAAGTTGAGGCGGAAGTCACGCAGATCGGCAAAACGTGCCATGCGCGTTGCGCTATTTATGAACAGGCCGGGGACTGCGTGATGCCGCGCGAGGGAATTTTTGTGAAGATTTTAAGGGGTGGAACTCTACTGCCGGGCGATCCGGTTGCGAGGCTGCCATTATGACGGTTGCGGTGCTTACAATCAGCGATTCCGGCGCGGAAGGAACCCGCGAAGACGCAAGCGGCGAGGTTGTGCGCGAGATGATCCGGGAATATGGTGAAATCGTGCATTCGTCGATTCTGCCGGATGAGCCTGTCTTCATCAGGGCCGCTCTTGCCGAACTGGCCGATGAAGGCGTCAATCTGATACTGACCACCGGCGGAACCGGGCTTTCTCCGCGCGATATAACTCCTGAGGCCACAATGGCTGTGGCGGAGCGCAACGTGCCGGGCATCGCAGAGGCGATGAGGCAGGCCGGACTTGAAAAGACCCCACGCGCCATGCTTTCACGCGGCGTGGCCGTGATTCGTAAAAACACGTTGATAATTAATCTTCCCGGAAGCCCCAAGGCCGCGCGCGAAAGTCTGCAAGCTGTGCTTCCGGTATTAACCCACGCCGTGGAAAAACTATGCGGCGATATGTCGGAGTGTGCCCGCAATGAATGACATCTCCTATCCGGTGGCGCTTGCCGCCGGTGTTGCCTCGTTTCTCTCGCCATGCGTTTTTCCGCTTATCCCGTCGTACATCTCGTTCATAACCGGGCTGTCGTTCGAGGAGCTTTCCGGCGATAACGACCGCGCCGCAATCAGAAAGCTGGCGGCTCTGAACGCTCTGGTCTTCATACTGGGCTTCTCGACGGTATTCGTGTCGCTCGGCACTTCTTCGTCGTACATCGGCGGCATGCTTGCGAAGTATCAGTCTGTAATCAGCAAGGCAGGCGGGGCGTTGATAATCATATTCGGCCTGTACATCACCGGGCTGCTGAAGGTGGATTTTCTTTCGATGGAGAAAAAGATACATCTTCAGGGCCGTCCCGCCGGATACCTTGGCGCGTTTCTTGTCGGCATCACTTTCGCCGCCGGATGGACGCCATGCATCGGCCCGATACTTGGTTCGATTCTTCTGTACGCATCCACCGCGCAGTCGGCTTTCTACGGATTCAAGCTGCTGACCGTATATTCGCTTGGCCTCGCGATTCCGTTTTTCATCGTTGCGGTGGCGTTCAATTCCCTGATCAGCGCGCTTCCGCGCTTTAACCGCCATATTCGGGCCGTGTCGATTGCAAGCGGCGTGCTGATGATCGCCTTCGGAATCGTGCTGCTTACCGACTCGATGCATGTAATTCAGGGGCTGATGCCGGATTTGGGCGTGAAATTCTAGTGAGGGCGAACACACTGGTTCGCCCCTGCATATTCAAACAACCGCAACAAATTGATATATCGTCGTAATCACGATTCGATTGCCTGAAATTCAAGGGCCCCTCCATGTCCGCCGATAGAAATCTGAATGCCGATCAGGTGGAATCGGAATTAATTGCATGGAGGTAGGTCGTATGAAGAGATTTTTAGCAATAGGAATGGCTTTGATGCTGGCATCATGCTCAGGCGGTTCTTCGGGGAAAACCGCAACCAACAATGATGACGGCGGCGGAACTGTTACCGCGTCAGCGTTCCCGACAGCCCTTGCAGTGGCCTCGCCGCTGGATGTAACAAGCGGGGCATCGGGCAAGGCTACAACACGCGGCATCGGCAGCGGAACGGTTGTTTCGCGCTACAACTGGGCAACAACCCTTATTAGCGAGATCCTCTCAGGCGCGACACCATCGAAATGCACGTTCGATCCTGATATGTTTCTGAAGCAGGCAGTCAATGCGTCATGCTACGGGCCTGTGGTGGACTATAGCGGACATCCGAACGCCGGAGGCGGCGGAGCGCCCGCAAGCGGAGAGCTTCCGCCGGGAGATGTCGGAATCTGGATGTCGGTCGATCCGGTTGACGGTCACGCCTGCGCCGCAGCCGAGTTGAACGCTCGCATGGAGGGCATCAGCGACAGGTCGATAGCCTCGTTGATGGCGCTTGCCTCGATGGTCTGCACGATAAATACTTCGGGCGGAACGCTTTCCATGCCGGATGCCACCACCCCAACGATTTCGCTCACAACCGCGATGGCTGCTTCAGCTCCAGCCGGAGTCACGTTCAACGACGTGTCGTTGAACTACGCAACCACAACCGGCGGCGAGGCGAAATACACGTATCACATGGACTTGACCTACAACACCAGAAATATCGTGATCGAGCTTGGGCATGTTCCGAACTCCGCGTCATCTTTTATCTATCGTGGACAGGTTGCATACAGAATTGGCGACACCACAAACGCGGGAAACTGCGCCGGTGGATGGGGCGGTGGCGGCAGCCCCTCGCCGGTTGACACCACAATGAACGGCTCGTTCGTTTACACCCGCGCGGGCGCCGGTGACATGACTGTGGAGCTTCGTGAAGGAACGTTCTGCGGCAAGGATGTTGACGGGCTCGATTCGAACAAACTGGTTGACGCCGCCGACAAGTACAACGCCGGAACGAACCCGAACGGCTGGGCCGACAACTTCAATATCTTGCGTGCAAGCTACAATCCGCTCACGCTTGTTGGCGATTACGCCTATGCGTGGCAGGCCGGATTCATGGACGGCAACACCCGCGTATTCAATCTGGGTGTAGCCGAGGATGCCGACGATGCAACCGTGGATCTGTCGGCCACATCGTTCTACGGTTACGGCCCGGACATACAGAATCTCGATCCGTCGATCAGCGGTTTCATCTGCAACTGGGCCGGGCCGGGCAATTCGCACTCGCTCCTTGAACTGGCTCAGAAGCAGGTTGTCTCGTTCGATCCGGGAACCGGCAAGTTCGTCTCCGGCGGCGATAACATAACCTACGCGCCGACCAATTCCTGCGATTACGACGGAACCGGAACGTTCACATTCGACACCGACGCCAGCGGCAGCACCGATTCCAATCCGGCCTTTGCCATCACCAACAATCTGGCAACCGGAACTGACGACGGAACCGGTACGCTCACCATCGAAAAGACGATTCTGAACGCCGGAATTGTTGTCCCGGCCATTCCGACCTGCACGGAGTGCAAGCCGTAATCCGATCATCGCGTGGGCGGGATATTCCCGCCCTTTTTTTTTATCCGCCCTGCACCTTCCCTCCCCGATAAGCCATAATACAATCCGCATGTCATTGATCAGCGTTCAAAATGTTTCCATTGCTTTCGGCGGGCCGCTCATTCTGGATGGCGTGAGCCTTCAGATCGAGCCGGGCGAACGTGTATGCCTTGTGGGGCGAAACGGCGAAGGGAAGTCTACACTGATGAAGCTTCTGACTGGGGAACTTCAGCCGGACAAGGGCGGAATATCGCGTCGGCAGAATGTGACGATTGGGATGATGCAGCAAGATGTCCCGAAGTGGCTCGCCGGCCCGGTCTTCGATGTTGTGGCCGGCGGGCTTGGCGAACGCGGCGAATTATTGAGGGAGTTTCATCGTCTAAGCGCGAACTTGGGGGACGGCGGCGAAGCGATGCTTCGGCGGCTTGAGCGTGTGCAGGCGGCGCTCGACAGCTCAGGCGGATGGGAAGTTCACCGCGAGGTGGAATCGGCGGTTTCAAGCCTCAAGCTCGATCCGGACGCCGAGTCGTCAACGCTTTCCGGCGGCATGAAGCGGCGTGTTCTTTTGGCGCGGGCGCTGGTTTCCGATCCGGATCTTCTGGTGCTGGATGAGCCGACAAACCATCTCGATCTTGAATCCATCGCGTGGATGGAGGAGTTTCTGCTTGGCAAAAAACATTCGCTTCTGTTTGTGACGCACGACCGCATGTTCATGAAGCGGCTGGCAACGCGCATTGTTGAGCTCGACCGTGGGCGCTTGCGCAACTGGGCCTGCAACTACGAAAGCTATCTGGAGCGGAAGGCGGCGGCGCTTGAGGTTGAGGCGGCGGAATGGGCGCAGTTCGACAAAAAACTGGCGCAGGAAGAGGTCTGGATTCGGCAGGGAGTTCGGGCGCGCCGCACACGAAACGAGGGCCGCGTTCGCGCTCTGAAAAAACTGCGGGAGGAACGCCGCGCGCGGCGGGTTCAGGCCGGAAACGTGCGTTTTGCGGCGCAGGAGGCCGAACGATCGGGCGATCTGGTGATCGAGGCTGCGGGCATCGGATATGCGTATGAGGGGCGCGAGATCGTGCGCGATTTCGACACGGTCATCATGCGCGGAGACAAAGTCGGCATAATCGGCCCAAACGGCTGCGGCAAAACCACCCTGCTTAACATTCTGCTTGGAAAGCTGACTCCTCAAACCGGAAACGTGCGCCTTGGAACCCGGATTGAGCTGGCGTGGTTCGATCAGCTGCGCGAGCAGTTGGACGACGAAAAATCGGTTCAGGATAACGTGGCCGGGGGCAACGAGTGGGTGACGATCAACGGCAACCGCCGTCACGTTATCGGCTACCTTCAGGATTTTCTTTTCCCGCCGGATAGGGTTCGAAGCCCGGTGAAGGTGCTTTCGGGCGGCGAGCGGAACCGGTTGTTGCTGGCTCGGCTTTTTTCGAGGCCGTCGAACGTGCTTGTGATGGACGAGCCGACGAACGATCTTGACGCCGAGACGCTGGAGCTTCTGGAAGAGCTTCTGATGGACTACGCGGGAACCGTGCTTTTGGTCAGCCACGACCGGGCCTTTCTGAATAATGTTGTTACCGGCACGATTGTTTTCGAGGGCGGCGGCAATGTGCGCGAGTATGTGGGCGGTTATGACGACTGGCTGCGCCAAAGAAGCGCGCCTGCAGAGCCGGAACCGGAGCCAACAGCGCTCAAACCGAAAAAAGAACGCCCGAAGCCGGAACGCCCGCGCAAGATGACCTTCAACGAGCGCCGCGAGCTTGAGGCGATTCCGGACAGGATAGAGGCGCTTGAAAGCGAACGTAACGCGCTGCACTCCGAAATGGCCGATCCGCTTTTATATCAAAGAGATCCGGGCCGAATTCCGGCTATTCAGGCAAGGCTGGACGTGATAGAAGCTGAGCTTGCCGGTGCGCTTGAGCGTTGGGAAGCGCTGGAGACGCTGAACGGGCAGGAGTAGGGATGGGCGGCAAGAGGGCGTTTTAAGCCTGCATATGTGATATATTTATCGATCAAACTTTGCATGGCGGATCATGAAAACCTGTTACATCAAAACCCTTGGCTGTCAGATGAATGTCCACGATTCCGAGCGCATCGCCGGAATACTCGAAAACGAAGGCTATCGCATGGTAGAAAACCGCGATGACGCCGATCTTGTTGTGATAAACACATGCAGCGTGCGCGAAAAGGCCGACCAGAAATTCTTCAGCGAGCTTGGCAGGCTTCGCAAGGCCAAAGAAGCCCGGCCTGACATGAAGATCGCTGTAGCGGGCTGCATCGCCAAGCAGCAGGGAAGCGCCATCCTGTCACGTTTTCCATATGTTGACATGGTCTTCGGCCCGCAGAATCTGGCTCAGCTTCCCGATATTCTCAAAATCTCAAGCCGGAAAACAGTCGTGCGGGTTGAGGACGATCCGGAATACCATCTGTCCACGGTTCCGGCCAGAAGGGCAGGGGGCGTCCGCGCATGGGTTAACATAATGTACGGATGCGACAATTTCTGTTCGTACTGCATTGTGCCATACACGCGTGGCCGCGAGAAAAGCCGTCCGCCGCAGGAGGTTATCGCCGAAATTCGCGGCCTTGCCGCCGAAGGCTATTCTGAGGTTGTGCTTCTTGGCCAGAACGTAAACTCATACGGCAAGGGACTTGCCGACAAGACGGATTTCCCGCAGCTTCTGCATCTGGCCCACGAGATCGACAGCATTAAGCGCATACGGTTTGCCACATCGCACCCGAAGGATATGTCGCCCGGATTGATGGAGGCTTTCCGCGATCTTCCGAAGCTCTGCAAACACATTCATCTGCCGGTTCAGGCCGGCTCAAACAGGGTGCTCGAACGCATGAACAGACGTTACACCGCCGACGATTACATTGAGAAAACAATGCGTTTGCGCGAAATGGTTCCGGACATCGCGATAACTACCGACATGATCGTGGGATTTCCGGGCGAGGAGCGCGAGGATTTTGAAGCTACAGTGGCACTGGTTCGGACAGTGGAGTACGACGGAATATTCGGCTTCAAATACTCGAAGCGCCCGCATACCAGGGCAAGCGGGTTCGAGGATCAGGTTTCGGAAGAAGAGAAATCCGACCGTCTGAACAATTTGTTGACGCTTCAGGACGAAATATGCGGACGAAAGAACAGGGCGCTTGTCGGCACGGCGCAGGAGGTGCTTGTGGAGGGCCGGGGCGATGATGGCGCCGGACGCTGGACAGGCAGAACATCCACCAACAGAATCGTGAACTTCGACAGCGATGCGGACAATGCCGGCAGGCTGATTCCTGTAATAATTACCGAAGGTTTCCAGCACTCGCTTACAGGCAGGGCCGCATAGCCGTCAGGATAAACGTCAGGTTGAACAAATTTTCGATACTGACGCTTGGCTGCAAGGTCAACCAGTCGGAAAGCGCAACGATGCGCGGGATTCTGGAGGCTGCGGGCTTGTGCCAGGCAAGCACCGGCGAGATAGCCGACGTATGCGTCATCAACACATGCACGGTTACGGCAAAGAGCGATTACCAGTCGAGACAGCTCATCCGCCGCGCAATTCGCGACAATCCGGGTGCGCGGGTAATAGTTACCGGATGCTACTCGCAAACGCGCCATGACGAGGTCTGTGGCATCGACGGCGTGACATCCATTCTGCCTGTCAATCAAAAACTAGACATAGTCCATCACATTAACAAAAGTACGTCAACAGCCCGTGATTGCGATGATATTTCCATTAGTACGCCGCCGTATTCCACCGAGCGTTCACGTGCATTCCTGAAGATTCAGGACGGATGCAACAATAGTTGCGCATACTGCATCGTTCATGTGGCAAGGGGCAGAAGCAGAAGCATACCGCCTGATCAGGTTGTTGGCGCGGCGCGCTCGCTGGAGGAAAAAGGATTCAGGGAGATAGTGCTCACCGGCGTGCATGTCGGATTCTACGGCCACGATCTCGGCGAAACACGGCTGAACAGTCTTGTAAGGAGGCTTCTTCGCGAAACATCCGGTGTTCGATACCGGATAAGCTCCATCGAACCAACCGAGGTTGACGACGAGCTGGTTGCCATTATCGCGGGCGAGGAACGCGTTTGCAGGCATCTGCACATTCCCTTGCAAGCGGCGCACGATTCTGTTCTTGAGCGGATGAATCGACACTATTCGTCATCGTATTATTTCAATCTGTTGGAGCAGCTTCGGAGCCGTATTCCCGGAATATGCCTTGGCGCGGACATAATCGCGGGTTTTCCGGGTGAAACGCCGGAGATGTTCGAAGCCGGTGTCAAGCTGATCAATGAATCGTCGCTTGATTATCTGCATGTGTTTCCGTTTTCGAAGCGCGACGGCACACCGGCTGCGTCGATGCCGGATCAGATTTCCTCCCGCGATCGTGATGCGCGGGCAGCGTTGTTGCGCGACGTGTCGGCGCGAAAGAAAAGCACCTTTCAATCGTCCATGATAGGCAGGAAAGTTCATGTAATTGCTGAGAATAGTGACGGCAACGCCACAACGTGTAAATGTTTATCGGATAATTACCTGAATCTTCGCATTCCTTTCGGATTGTTGAACCGGGATGGAACCGCAATGGCAATTGTGCGCAAGGAGTATTTTGATGCACCATTTGCCGTGTCATGAATGTCCGATAATAGATATTATGTTAAATTTTATCCTCGCTTTAGTTTGACTGGCTATTTGCCGATTTGCTAAGATGATCGAATCATTTCAAAGGAGTATTAGCTGATGAAGAAGGCGGCATCCGAGAAGAAGAAACTTACAGAGCGCGAACTGCTCATACTGGAGATCCGCAAAAACCTGGTCGATCAGAAATCAAAACTGATGGCCGAGGCGGAGGCTACACTCAATGATCTTCCGGATGAGGTTAATTATCCGGATCTTGGTGATCAGGCGTCGGCTGAAAGCGACAGGAATTTCATGCTCAAGCTTCGCAGCCGCGAATCAAAGCTCATAAAAAAGATCGATGAAACCATCGAGCGTATCGACCGGAATGAATATGGCATTTGTGAAGATTGCGGTGAAGAGATAGACGCGCGCAGGCTCCTTGCCCGTCCTGTAACCACCTATTGCATCGAGTGCAAGCAGCGCCAGGAAGAGGACGAAAAGCTCCGATAGTCCCCAATGGTTTCCAGATAACTCCGGCAGGGTTTCAGGTCACAAACAATCCTCACGATCGAAATCCTGCTGTACATTTAAATGCACGTCCCTTACCTCCATTTTTCTCTGGAAAAAAAGTTTCGTAACATGGACAATACACCAACGCTGCATCCAGCGGCATTGCCATCAAGATAAGACATCGAGTGGAAAATGAACATTCAGGGAAGATTTTACATTGTAGGAGTAGGCCCCGGCGATCCGGAGCTTATAACGCGCAAGGCTGTCCGCATCATTGAAGAGTGTCCGGTTGTATGCGTGCCGAAGGGCCGGGATGAGGGAAAGAGTGTTGCGCTTTCCATCGCCGAGAAATCGGTTTCCATGGAAGGCAAGGAAATCCTTGAAGTGCATTTTCCCATGGAGAAGATCAGGCCGGGCGAATATGTTACTCCGCGCGTAAAGATAGCATGGCGCGAGGCGGCGCACGCCGTGCTTGATCAATTGAGAAATGGTAAAAACGTTGCATTTCCCGTGCTAGGCGATCCAACCTTTTACGGAACAGCGTTTTATCTTGTGCAGGAACTTCAGGAAATGGCCGAGCGCATACGCATCACTGTTATTTCGGGCGTAAGCTCAATCGGCGCATCTGCCGCGTCGGCGGGCATTCCCCTCTGTCTTGGCGACGAGCGTGTTGCCATCGTTCCGGCAACATACGAGGAAGAGCATCTTCTTGAAACCCTTCGCATTTTCGACACCGTCGTATTCATGAAGGTTCATAACGTCATTGCCAAGATGCTGGATATAATCGAGCGAATGGGACTTATGGGCGGCGCGGTGATTATCGAAAAATCGGGAATGCCGGACGAGCGAGTCATCAAGGCCGCCGACTTCAGGGCCGGTGACGAGTTGCATTACTTTTCCACCATGATCGTCCGCAAGCGATGACCCCGGTTCCCTTTGTCGGCACTGGTTCGGATCGATCCGGCATGATCGTCCGCAAGCGATGACATCTATTTTTTTTGTCGGTGCGGGGCCGGGCGATCCTGAGTTGATCACGGTTAAAGGCCGCCGCCTGCTCGAATCCGCAGAACTTGTAATCTACACCGGCTCTCTTGTTCCGTCAGCGCTCGTAGATGGATTGCGCGCGCAGGTTCTGGACTCCGCCTCGATGACGCTGGACGACGTGATTGCAGCCATCAGCGAGGCTGTAACCGCCGGAAAGCGCGTGGTTCGCCTGCACACCGGCGATCCTTCAATCTATGGCGCTATTCGCGAGCAGATGGCGCGTCTGGATGAAATCGGCATTTCGTATGATGTGGTTCCGGGCGTGAGCTCGGTTTTCGCCGCCGCCGCCGCGCTTCGCTCGGAGCTAACCCTGCCGGAGGTTACGCAGACCGTTATCATCACCCGCCGGGCCGGGCGCACTCCGGTTCCGGAGAGCGAGAGTATTCGCGAGCTTGCGCGTCACGGCTCTACCATGATGATACTGCTTAGTGTTTCCGCAATCGACGAGGTGGTTGCCGAACTTGTTCAGGGCGGTTATTGCGCCGAAACTCCTGTTGCCGTTGTTGAAAAGGCGTCATGGCCCGACGAACGCATTATCCGCGGAACGCTTGCCGACATAGCCTCCAGGGTTCGCGATGCCGGAATCGCAAAAACCGCCATTATCGCGGTCGGCAGGGTGTTTGACACAGCCGCGCCCCCTGCCCTCTCGAAGCTCTACGATCCGCAATTTTCGCACGGGTGCAAGGACGCATCATGTCCATCGCCATCCTCCACCTGACCAAAGGCGGCGCGCTGCTTGCCGAAAGGCTTGCGTCGGCGTTTCCGAACTCCCGTGTAATACATGACGAAGCCCCAATAGCCGAGGCCGTTAAAGCGGTTTGGGGGCAATATGACGGCATTGTCTTCATCATGGCAGCCGGAATCGTAGTGCGGACAATCGCCCCGCTTCTGGCTGACAAGAAAACCGATCCCGCCGTGGTTGTGGCGGACGAGAAAGGCCAATTTGCGGTAAGCCTGCTCTCCGGCCATCTTGGCGGGGCGAACGAGCTTGCGCGGCGTGTTGCCGGAATAACCGGGGGAACAGCCGTAATTACAACGGCTTCCGACACTCTTGGCCTTACCGCGCTCGATCTCTGGGCCAAGGCAAACGGGCTGGTTCCGGAACCGCCCGAAATATTGACGGCGGCTAGCGCAATTCTGGTGAATAACGGCGTTATTCGAGTTCATGCGCCGGGATTCGAGACTTGCAGCTTGCCGCCTGATATTTTGGCTGTTGATAATCCCGATGATGCCGACATTGTTATCTCTAACAGAATCGATCTGCCGCCGGGAACCCTCGCGTTCCGCCCGCGCAACCTGGTCGTTGGCGTTGGATGCAACCGTGGCGTTCCGGCTGCCGACATTGAGTTGGCAATTCGCGAAACCCTTGCCAATTACATGTTTTCAATGCACTCTGTCAGGAATCTGGCAACGATAGACATAAAGCGGGATGAAGCAGGAATTATCGAGTGCGCGAGCCGGTACGGCTGGGATATTCACTTTTTTGGCCCGGACAGACTAAACTCCGTGTCCGGCATATCGCCCTCCCCTGCCGCGAAACGCGCCACTGGAGCGGCGGCTGTGGCGGAACCGGCTGCGTTGCTGAGTGCCGTAGCCGACAAAATATTGGTGGGCAAGACAAAATGGAAGAAAGATGTAACGATAGCAATAGCCGAAGCACGCTTTACGTTGTAGGCACAGGGCCGGGCGGTAGGCCGCACATGACTGCGGCGGCTGTTGCCGCGCTGGAAAACGCCGATGTTATAGTTGGTTACTCCACATATCTTGAACAGATACCTGAACTTCTTGCAGGCAAGGAGGTCGTATCCACCGGCATGACGCAGGAGGTTGACCGCTGCCGCAGGGCGGTTGAGCTTGCGGAAGCCGGGCGATGCGTTGCGGTTGTTTCGGGCGGCGATCCGGGCATCTACGCGATGGCCGGGCTTGTGATCGAGATTGCCGAATCGCGTAATTCGCAAATATCAATCGAAATAGTTCCGGGAATTGCGGCCATAAACGCCTGCGCCTCGCGGCTTGGCGCGCCGTTGATGACCGATTTCGCGGCGATCAGCCTGTCCGATCTGCTCACTCCCTGGGAAAAGATAGAACTACGGCTTGAGGCTGCGGCCTCTGCCGATTTCGTTATCGCGCTTTATAACCCGAAATCGAAGCGGCGCACCGGGCATATCGCAAGCGCCCGCGACATCATTTTTAAACACCGAAGCGCGGAAACGCCTGTCGGCATCGTGACCGGCGCAACCCGCGAGAATGAAACCGTCACGCTCACAACGCTTGGCGAGATGCTGTCTGCCGATATCGGAATGCAGTCAACAGTTATCATCGGCAATTCCACAACAAGACGCTGGCGTGATTTCCTCATAACCCCGCGAGGTTACGACAGAAAGTACGATATTTAATGGTTGAGCGCCGCCTGCCCGCGCTGCTTTGGGATGAGTCGCATCTTTGGGGCGTCATGGCTGTTCATGCCCTGCGCAACTCTGGATTGCCGTTTGAGATTGTAACAGCAGACGATGTCAGGCAGGGCGGCCTTGCCGGACGCCCGCTGCTTTTCATGCCGGGCGGCTGGGCGAGCAAAAAGATCGTGGCTTTGGGCGAGGAGGGAGCCGAAGCCGTGAAAAACTTCGTTTCGGACGGCGGCATATACTTCGGCATATGCGGCGGAGCCGGGCTGGCGCTGAGCGTTGACGGCGGACTTGGGCTGGTACGCGCCGGTCGCGTTCCGGCGAAATCCCGCGTGCCGAGTTTCGCGGGCGGAATCGGCGTGTCGATTGCAGCACCCGGCCATCCGCTCTGGAAGGGAATTCCGGTTGCCACCTACCCTGTCGCATTTCACGCTTGGTGGCCGTCCCAATTCTCGATAAATGACGATGCCGCCCGCGTTCTTGCGCGTTACGGCAATCCCACGCCGGATGCCATGAGTTCGGACGTTCCGGTGCTTGATGTAGGCGGCAACGCCGAAATATGGCGGCAACTGGAAGACGATTACGGTATTTTGCTAAATCCGGCGCGGTTGAAAGGTGAGCCTGCGGTGATCGAGGCCGCATTCGGGCGCGGCCATGCAATACTGTCGCTCCTGCACTTCGACACGCCAAACGATGCAAACGGCAGGCGAGCGCTTCGAAATATCTGGTCGCTTGCCGGAATGCCATGCACTGCCGATTCTCAATGGTTTGGATCAGCCGATCCTCAAGGGTTTAAATTATTCAACCTTGCCGCTGGACTAATCGAAACCGGCGAGCGCAATCTCCTGTGGCGCTGGCGAAACGATTATCTCACCCAATGGCGGCGCGGCGTGCGCGGGCTGGAGTTCTGCTCGCTATACGTGGTTGCGCGTGAGATTGGCCGCTTAATCGACCGGAATCCGTCAGGATTGCCGCAATTATTGGCCGATATAGGGAAGGCCGAAACGCTAATGACCAGATTCGCGACAGACGCGGCACGTCTTTTGTTTATGGAGCGGCTGGAGCTTCAACGCGGCAAAATGACGTTCCGGGACTGCGCTGATCCGGAAATCGCATCGCTACGGGAGCGGTTGTTTTCGAAATCGAAAAGCCACGGCGGTGAGTTTAAGGATTTGCTTGATGTTTTGGACGGTATCCTGCTGAAATTACTTAGATAATCGTTTCAAACAGCGGAGAAATAGCCGGAACGAACCGCTTTCTTATCGAACGTAAGCACCGTGTCGCATCCGCAAACACGAGATTTGAGCGCAATCAGCAAGTCCGGCAGGTCAATGCCGGACGAAGAACTTTCCGATACAAATTGGCGCACGGCCTCGATGTCTTCGAAAACAAGAATTGGCATGAGCGATAATTCGTGTATTCCCCGAAGGATATTCTCGCGTGAATGATCGTAAATTGCAGAAAGCACCCATATCAACTCAAGCAGCACGACGGCAGGAACGAAAAACCTGTCTCCTGTTGACTCGGCTTGAACAAACAACTCCTTTACCCGCTCCGCCTGTTCCTGATCGTCGTTGACCAAAAAACTCACTAATATATTCGTGTCCAGAGCCTTCAAATTTTGCCGCTCCGGAAAGCGTTTTGGAGTCCCGTATGCATGTCTTCAATTGAAACAGCCGGTTGCCGGTCTTTGGATAACATGCCGAACACGTCCTGCGCTCTTCTTGTAATCGGCAGGATGATGACCGTGCCGTTCGGCTCAACTCGAAAATCCAGATCGTCACCGCTTCGAATATTCAGCCGTTTACGCACATCTGCCGGTATAGTAACCTGCCCCTTACTTGTCATTCTTGCTACGGACATTGGCTTAGCCTCCTTACGTTATAGCGCATGGCTTACTATAGCATGAAAGGCCGTCTGAACCGCAGATCGACTACGGTTCAGACGATATTGGTCTAAATCAGTTTGCCGCCATTGCCGGGTTCAAAATCGCCGCCAGATCCTCGTCAGGCGTGGTAATCGGCTTGATGCCGTAATTTTCCACAAGGAAATTGACCACGTTCGGCGAGAGGAACTGGGGAAGCGTCGGGCCAAGCCTGACATTCTTCACGCCGAGATGCAGAAGCGTAAGCAGAATAGAAACCGCCTTCTGTTCATACCACGAAAGAATCAGCGAAAGCGGAAGCTCGTTTACGCCAACTCCGAATGCCTCCGACAGTGCCAGCGCAATCTTGATAGCCGAATAGGCGTCGTTGCACTGCCCGACATCGAGGAGGCGCGGAATGCCGCCGATGTCGCCCATATCCTTGTCGAAAAACCTGAATTTGCCGCACGCAAGCGTAAGCACGATGCAGTCTTCCGGAATCTTTTCAACAAGTTCGGTGTAGTAGCTCCGTCCGGGCTTCGCGCCGTCGCATCCGCCAACGAGGAAAAAATGCCTGATTGCGCCGCTTTTCACGCCGTCGATCACCTTGTCGGCCACCGACATGACGGTGTTGCGCGCGAAACCGGTCAACACGCTTTTACCGGCAACATCCTCAGCAAATCCAGGCAACTCAAGCGCCCTGTTGATTGCGGGCGTGAAATCGTGGTTTTCTATCCGCGCCACGCCGGGCCAGCCCACCACGCCGCAGGTGAAGACGTTTTCAGCGTAAGAATCCTTCGGCTTCTGCAGACAGTTGGTTGTCATTACGATGGATCCCGGAAATTTTTCGAATTCCACGCGTTGGTTCTGCCACGCTGTTCCGTAGTGTCCGAAGAAATGCGGATGCTTTTTCAGTTCCGGGTAGGCGTGCGTGGGCAGCATCTCGCCGTGCGTGTAAATGTTGATGCCCTTCCCAACGGTCTGCCGTAAAATCTCGTCGATGTCTTTCAGGTCGTGGCCGGAAACCAGGATGGCCTTGCCCTTCCTTGCGCCAAGCGGCACGGGCGTTGGAACTGGATGCCCGTAGGTTCCGGTGTTGGCTGCGTCGAGAAGCTCCATTGCGGTTAGATTTACCGCGCCGCATTCCAGCGCAAGCGCAACCCAGTCGTTTAGCGTGAGCGTTTTATCGGTCATTGCGGCAAGCGCCTTGTGGATATAGGCGTAAACCTCGCCGCTTTCATGTCCAAGCGTTCGGGCATGATACGCGTAAGCCGCAACGCCTTTCAGGCCGTAAAGCGTTGTCTGCTCAAGAGATGAAATGTCGGGATCGACTTCCGGCGGCGTGATCGTGGTGTCGTGGCCCTGCCGTATTTCACCGGCCATGTCGTGCGCCGGCGAGAAGCGGGCAGCCGGATCGCTGATTTCGGAGTTTCCGCCTGCCGCCGCAACTTTCGCCTTCAGGCGATCCCTGTGAGCCGCGCATTCGCCTATCATCACGGTAAACCTGTCCGGATCGAAATTCACGTTCGTGAGCGTGGAAAACAGCGCGTCAACCGCGAACCTGTCGGCGGCGAGATCGGTCACGCCAACCTTGCGTCCCTCTGCCGCGTAAAGCGAAAGGCCCTTAAGCGCGTATATGAGCAGATCCTGAAGCGCCGATACCTTGTCATTCTTGCCGCAGGTTCCAATTTTCTGACACCCGCCGTTTGCCGCCTGTTCACACTGGTTACAAAACATTATGTTCTCCTTGTTGGGTAGAGTTGTCGCCGCATCGTCACGATACGATGACATGAGCTTAAAGGAGCGCGAGGAATGTAACCATGATATGGATCATGTATCCGCATCGGGCCGCCACGACGGCGAGATAACCCGCCTCCCCCTGCCCTCAGCCTCGATCAGGGTGGCAAAGGTTACGGTAAAATCGCCGTAGCGGTTGTTCACGCCGTCCATCGCCTCTGTTATCAGCGTCTTTTTTCGCTCTTCCGGAAACAGGGAAAGCTGCGTCCGGCCATATTCCAGACCGGAAAGCCGCACGCCAATCATCCGCACTGGCTGAACAAGCTGGAGCGTGTCGAGGATTTTCAGCGCCCGGAGGTAAATTTCGCCCGTCTCGTTTGTGGGTTTGGCGTGGCTCTGCTGCCTGTCGAATGTCGTGAAGTCGGCGTAGCGGATCGTGAGCGTAACGGTTTTCCCGGCCATTTCCGCGCGTCTGGCTCTTCTGCCAACCATCTCCGACAGAAGCTGGATCTGCCTGCGGATGAAATCCATGTCGGTGGTGTCGTTCCTGAGCGTCATTGTGTGGCCGACCGATTTTATCGCGTCCGCCTTCTCGTCAGGCACAACCGGACTGTCGTCGATGCCAAGCCCCATGAAATGAAGTCTCTGGCCGACAACGCCGAACCGCCGCCGGAGCACGTCAACCGGATAGCGGCCAAGCTCGCCGCATGTTCTTATCCCGAACGATTCGATCTGAGCCTTCAGGTTCCGGCCAACGCCGCATAGATCGCCAACCGGGATATTCTCCAGCGCGCCGGGCAGGTCTTCCGGGCGGATGATCGTGAGGCCGTCGGGCTTTTTCATGTCCGAGGCAAGCTTGGCAAGCAGCTTGTTCGGCGCGATGCCTATTGAACAGGTCAGCCCCATGGCTTGGCGAATTCTTGCCTTCAGCAGATACGCAATCCGCTCCGCCGAGCCGAAAAGCCGGAGCGATCCGGTCAGATCGAGAAACGCCTCGTCAATAGAGAGAACCTCGACCATCGGCGTGTAGTCGCGCAAAATCGCGATTATTCTTGTGGATGTGTCGGCGTATTTTGCGTAATCTCCGTTTAGAAAGATGATGACCGGGCAGAGTTTTCGCGCCTCGTATTTGTTCATGCCGGTTTTCACGCCCCACGCCCTCGCCTCGTAAGACGCTGTAGTTATAACCGTCCGCCCGCTTCCGGTCACGGCTATCGGCTTTCCGCGAAGCGCCGGATTGGCTTGCTGTTCCACCGACGCGAAGAATGCGTTCATGTCAACATGCATGATCACCCGGTCTGCTTGCAAGATCATCCGGTCAGTCGGCATATTACAAAATCCTCCGGCTTCGCCTACGCCATCCGCCTCACTATGCCCACCAGCTTGCCGATTATCGCCGCCTGCGTGAAGTCGCCGTGAATGGCGCCCGCCTTCACGATTATCGGCGCGAACTCGCTGTTTTCTGGCTGAAGCCTGATACCGTCAGGTTCGCGGAAAAACCGTTTCAGGGTTGCGTCGCCGTCGATCATGGCGGCCACGATCTCGCCGTTCTCGGCCACGCTCTGCGGCCTGATCATGGCAAGGTCGCCGTCAAGGATATGCGCGTCGCGCATCGATTCGCCTTTTACACGCAGGAAAAAGCATCCGTCGCCCTGTGCCCACTCCGGATCGACAGCCTGCCAGCCCTCGATGTCTTCCACCGCCGGCTGCGGCGAACCGGCGCGTATCGTTCCGACCACCGGAATCATTATCACGCGCGACGGACGCCCGGCGATCACGATTCCCCGTGAACTGCCCGGCGTCTTTCGTATGAAGCCCTTGCGTTCAAGCGCCTCAAGATGCCTGAGCACGCCGACCGTGCCGCTGATCCCAAGCCCCGTGGCCATTTCGCGCAATGTTGGCGGATAGCCGCGGTTCTCCATGAACTTTCCGATGATGTCGAGTAACTGACGCTGCCTGTCGGTAATTTCTTCCATGTGTCGCCTCCGTATATATCGAATGACAACTATATCATATGGTATATGCGGCGGATTGGGATGTCAACGGAATATTAATAAAAGAGATTATTGATTGGCCGTACTACCTGCGCGCCGACGCTTCGTTTTCCAGATACCAGCGGTAGGTGGCGGCCAGGCCTTCCCGAAGCCCGATTTTGTGACGCCAGCCAAGCGCGCGCAGCCTCGACACATCAAGAAGCTTGCGCGGCGTGCCGTCGGGCTTGCTCGTGTCGAACACGATGTCACCATTGAATCCAACCGCTTCGCGCACAAGCACGGCGGTTTCGCCGATGCTAACGTCCTCGCCTGTGCCGATATTGACGAAATCCTCGCCGTCGTAGCTGTTCATCAGAAACACGCAGGCGTCGGCCATGTCGTCAACATGCAGGAATTCCCGCTTCGCCGCGCCGGTTCCCCAGACCGTGACAGTAGGAGCGCCGGAGATTTTGGCCTCGTGAAACTTGCGGATGAGCGCCGGAATGACGTGCGAGTTTTCGAGGTCGAAGTTGTCGCCGACTCCGTAGAGGTTTGTCGGCATAACCGAGATGAAATCCGCGCCATACTGCCGCCGGTAAGACCGGCACTCGATTATCCCGGCGATTTTGGCTATGGCGTAAGGCTCGTTTGTGGGTTCAAGAACTCCGGTGAGAAGATGCTCTTCCTTCATGGGCTGCGGCGCGAACTTCGGATATATGCAGGAACTGCCCAGAAACATGAGCTTTTTCGCGCCAAACCTGTACGCCGCATGGATGACGTTGCACTGTATGGACAGGTTTACATGGATGAACTCGGCTGGATATGTGTTATTTGCGTGAATGCCGCCAACCTTCGCGGCGGCCAGAAACACAAGCTCCGGACGCTCGGCTTCGAAGAAGCGCTCAACATCGGCCTGACGCGTCAAATCCAGTTCGGCATGGCCCTTGGTGATGATGTTGCCGCATCCGTCGGCCCGAAGGCGGCGCATAATAGCCGATCCGACAAGGCCGCGATGCCCGGCTATGAATATCTTCGAATCTGGCCGGAGTGCGCAGCTACTCATGGTACTTATAGGTTTTAAAACCTTCGCGGCGGCATAAATCGTCGCGCATCGCGATTGCGAGGTCTTCGGCCACCATCTCGGCGATCATTTGGTCGAAGGTGATCTTTGCCTCCCAACCAAGCTTTTCCTTCGCCTTCGACGGATCGCCAAGCAGGGTTTCAACCTCGGTGGGCCTGAAGTATTTCGGATCGATCTCAACGACAACATCGCCAACGCGAAGCGGCATATCCAGACCATCTGCCGTCTCATTCAGCCTTATCTCCGACACGACGCCCTTTTCGCCAACGCCCTCGCCTTCCCATCGCAACCCGATTCCGGCTTCGCGAAACGCGATTTCGCACATCTCGCGAACCGAATGCTGAACCCCGGTTGCGATAACGAAGTCTTCCGGCTCCGTCTGTTGCAGCATAAGCCACTGCGCTTCAACATAGTCGCGGGCATGGCCCCAGTCGCGCCGCGCGCCAAGGTTGCCTAAAAAAAGCTTCTTCTGAAGGCCGAGGCTTATCCGCGAGGCGGCGCGCGTAACCTTGCGGGTAACGAAGGTTTCGCCGCGAATCGGGGATTCGTGGTTGAACAGAATGCCGTTGCAGGCAAACATGCCGTATGCCTCGCGGTAGTTCACCGTGATCCAGTAGGCGTAGAGCTTTGCCACGCCGTAGGGCGAGCGCGGATAGAACGGCGTTGTCTCCTTCTGCGGAATTTCCTGCACCTTGCCGAATAGTTCCGAGGTTGACGCCTGATAAAATTTTGTCTTTTTCTCAAGCCCCAGAATCCGGATGGCTTCGAGAATGCGAAGTGTTCCAACGGCGTCGGAGTTGGCCGTGTATTCGGGCGTCTCGAACGAGACCATCACGTGGGACTGCGCGGCGAGATTGTATATCTCGTCGGGCTGAACCTCCTGAATGATGCGGATGAGGTTCGTGGCGTCGGTGAGGTCGCCGTAGTGCATACGGAATTTCGGTTCTTTTTCGTGCGGATCCACGTATATATGATCCACGCGCGCGGTATTGAACGACGACGCCCGGCGCTTGATGCCGTGAACAGTATAACCTTTGGCTAATAGAAACTCGGCAAGATAGGCCCCGTCCTGCCCTGTAACTCCCGTAATCAGCGCAACCTTCGACATTTTTCAGTAACCTTTCGGGTATGTCATCTACTTGCCGGAATCCGGTTTTCGAAGCGAGAAAAACGACACGATTGCCGTAATCGACAGCGCGCCGCCAATAAGCCTGAGCGCCGGAACCGTGCCGTAGTTGCATGGCATCTCAGGGTTGCGGCAGTAACCGACGGCTTCAGGAATGACCATGGCCGCCGCGCCGGCAAGCAGGAAAATCGCAGGGAAAAGCCATTTGGCAAGTGGAGCGTTCAAAAACGCGAGCAGTCCGGCGCACAGCATCACGAACGCGCCGAGCGTCATTTCGTAATGGGCGGTGTGCGAACAGTTCATCACCTGCTTGCCGTGATATTCGCAGACAGGCAGGATGAAACGCGGAGCAAGAACAAGCAGCAGGCCGAAAACGGCGAATGCGATTGCGTAGATTCGGTTGCGGCTCATTTAAGCGCCTTCATCGCTTCGTCCAGAGTCATCGCGGAACCTATGGCCGCCGCATTGTTTCTGTCCTTGAACGCCGCGATTCCCCATCCCATTGGCGAATGAAACTGGGCGTTTTTCACGAAGAAGGCTGTTCCAGCGGTTATCCATTCGCGGCTCATGTAATCGCGAACCATCAGTCTGGCGTTAGCCGGAACCTTGCCGTCCTTGCGGAATGCCAGCATGTCGCCGATGTCGCAGAACGGCACAACCGCGCCGTCCGCCTTGATCATGGCCGAAGAAAACGGCGAGTCTGCCGCAACCTTCATGCCGCACTCGATGCATCTGCCCTTTGCCGGAAAAATTACGGTATCTGCTGCATCAGACACCGAAACTCCATGAAACGCAAGTATTGACAACAATATGGCTATCGTAACGCGGCGCATTGAAATCCTCCGGAATCTGAACTGGTTGCAGAATCTTAACGAATACGCCGCCGGGGGGTCAAATCATTATTGAGCGCCCAGGTTCCGGAACTGATACAAAATTGACAATTACTGTTTGATATGCCACATTAGTCATTGGTTTATAGCTACCGCTTTAGGCGGAATTCCAATTTGCATCGGGAGATAACGGATGATAAGGAAACTGCTGGTTGTGCCGGTTGCGGCAATGATGCTTTTTTCGGCTTGCGCGCAGAAGAAGGAAGAGGTTGCAAAGACCAATGCTGTCGCGGTTGTGAACGGCAAGGAAATAACACCTGGTGAACTCGACATAATGCTTTCGGAACAGGTCGATCGCCATGCGACGGAAGATGCCGCCAAACTCGATCAGACGAAGCTCAAGAAGGCGGTTGTCGAACAGTTGATCAACGACAAGCTTCTTCTTGAGGGAGCGGTCGAGAAGAACCTCAACGTTACGGATGCGGAACTGACCGATCAGGTGAAGCGCCTGAAGGCCGCATACAAGGATGAGGCGGCTTTTCAGGATTACCTCAAGAGAAAGAACGTTACAGAGGCCCAGTACAGCGAACTTGTCAAGGAAAAGATGCGGATAGCCAAGTTCAGGGCATCGCTTTCCGATCCTTCCGGCGTGACGGATGAGGAGCTGAAGAAATTCTACAAGGAATCGCCGACGCCGATGATGTCGCCGGACAGGGTCAAGCTTCGCATGGTTCAGACCGGCGACGAGGCCGAGATAAAGAAGATTGCCGACGCCATCAAGAGCAAGGGCTTCGACAAGGTTGCCGCCGAACTCTCCAAAGATACAACCAGGAAGATCGTGGTGACAAAGCCCGACTGGGTTCAGCCCGACACATTTTCAAAGGCCACCGCCGACATTATCAAGGCTGCCAAGGCCGGAGATATCGTTGGCCCGATGAAGGGAATGGGCGGATTCTTCCTCTTCCGCATCGAGGCAAAGGAAGGCTCGCGGCCTGAAAGCTTCGACGAGGCCAAGGAGAAGGTCAAGGCAATGGTGCTCATGCAGAAGCGCGAGGGTCAGGAACATATGTGGCTTGAGAAGAAGAAGCAGGCCGCGAAGATCGTTCGCAATATCTAGCAGTCAAGTGTTGCTTGAAAAGCCCCGGCCCATGGCCGGGGCTTTTTTGTGATATAAGAATTTCGGGTAATAATTCAATGGATTGGTATCGTTGCGAGATTATTGTTCCCATTGATTTAAGAGATGTCTTATCCGGACTTCTCCCCGACATCGGCTCAACCGGCGCGGTCGAAAACGCGCGCGGCCTTGAGGCATGGTTTCCGTCCGAAGGCGAGACTTCCGAAACCGTCGTCGAAAAGATCATGCAGATTGCCGGGAGATTGAAAACCGCCGGATTCGACACAAGCGGCATTTCAGTTTCCTGCGGGCATGTGGCCGATGCCGACTGGAACCTGGAATGGAAACGCCATTTCAGCCCGCTCAGGCTTGGCGGCGGAGTTACGGTCGCGCCGCCGTGGGATGTTCCGGCTGCGGCGTCCGGCGAAAAAGTGATTATCATCGATCCGGCCTCGGCATTCGGAACCGGCCACCACGAGACAACCGGCGACTGCGTGATGCTTATTCATAAATACGCAGCCGGAGCAATCGCCGCGGCGTCTTCATTCGCCGACATCGGAACCGGAACCGGACTGCTCGCCATTGCGGCGGCAAAATGCGGATTTGCGTCCGTGGCCGCAATCGACAACGATCCGGATGCCGTATCCGCGGCGGTTGGAAATGTTGCATTAAACAGTCTGAACAGCGTGGTCGATGTAATACTCGGCAGCATTGGGGAATGCCCTGACGGGTGCGGCATGATTGCGGCCAATCTTCTTTCAGGATTGCTTGTTGAGTTCATGCCGCATTTTGCCGAAAAACTAGCAGCAGGCGGGCTATTGATTGCGTCCGGGATGCTTTCCGGGCAGGATGAAATGGTTGCCTCGGCGATGGCGGACAACGGCATTTATGTTGTGGAAAAGATCGAAAACGGAAACTGGGTGACGATAGTTGGGAGAAAATAGGATACCGGGCGAGATGGCGGCATGGGATGAGCTTTCGCGGCTCGATCCCGCCGACGTATGCCGCAACGCCGGAGCGGCGTATGACGCCTCCGAAGGCGTGTATCTGATGGACTCGTTCGGAATCAAGTTCCGGTTCAGGCCGGCAAGCATGGACATGTTAGCGGACGACGAACGCGGCGCCGCATATCTTGGCCGTCTCGGCTATTTCTATCGCCTGTCTTCCGTGTGGTATCTGGTGAAGGCGCAAGCGATTTCCCCTTCCGGACGGCTGCTCGGCCCGTCAAACCTGAAAGGCGGGCAGCTATTTTTTCGCGGATCACATGTTCTGCCGCTTCCGGCAGTCGCGGCGAAATACAACGATAATCCAGGCGCATTCACCGAACGGGGGCTGCGACTTGGCGGAGTTCGCGTCTCCCATGGCGACGAAGCCGTGGAGTTGCGGCCATTTCCGCGCATTCCGGTAACGCTGCTTCTTTGGCGCGGAGACGACGAGTTTCCGCCGCGCGCCGACATTCTTTTCGATGATGGCATAGAGAAACAACTGCCGCTGGACATCATCTGGAGCGTGGCCATGATGAGCGTTCTTTCGTTTTTGTAGCAAAGTAGCAGCAGCCTGTTTATTTTGCCGCCGCCACGCGGTTCATCCTGTAAACAAACGCCAGTATCTCCGCCACCGCCTTGTAAAGCGCAGGTGGAATCTCCTCGTAAAGCTGAAGCTTCGCAAGAACCGCGACGATGTCAGGGTCTTCACGCATCGGAATTCCATGCTCGCGCGCGGCATCGATGATGCGTTCAGCGACAAGTCCCTGCCCCTTGGCCGTAACCTTCGGCGCTTCATCGGTTTTCCCGTCGTAACGAAGCGCGACAGCCTCGCGTCGGCGTTCCGGTTTTGCGTCTTCTTCCCTCATGCCCTCACATCTATCAGCAGACTCTTTGCGTGAACCTGCGGTCGCGCCTCCATCTCCCGCGCCTCCTGACGCAGCGAAACGGCGGTGCTTACGCTGACGCCCTTCTCCCTGAGGCTGGTTTCAAGCTCATCGAGACCTGCGCTGAGCAGCGAGTACGCCTTTTCGTTTCCTGTCCTTATGCCGATGGAAACACCATCGCGTCCCTGCACCGCATCCGCCCTGATCTCCCCGATATTCGACATCGTCAGTATCAGCCGCACCCTGAATCGTTTTGCATCTCCGTGCTCAATTGCGGCCTGGTCATCCTCCGATATGACCAGTTCGGCTTCCCGGAAATCCTGCCCAAGCGGGATAGGTATCACCACCTGACGCGGCTCAACGCTCTGGTTCAGCACGTTCACGGCCTGACGGGCCTCGATGTTTCCGATCTCGTCGCCCACGGCTTTGCCGAACGATGCCACAACGACATCGCCCGGCTTCATCGTGCTTTTCGCTGAACTGCCCTCGGCTGCATCATCCAGCCCCTGCTTCAATTGCAGCAGCATAGCCTTCAGATCGCGGGAAATGTCCTTGCCAGATGCAAGCCGGGACTCCATGAAAAGTCCTGAGTTTTCGATCATGCTTCTGAGCGTTTCACCGTCAATGCCGTCGGCGTCGCCGCTTTTCAGGAGCGCGGCCATTGCGTCGGCAATGGCGGCAAGCTTCGCGCGCAACGCCACCGGCAGAGATGCCGAGGCCTCCGGCGTTTGGAGGAAACCGGCAAGCCGTGCAAGCCCGGCAAGCATGGAACCGGACGGATCGGCAAGATCGGCAGGCTTCAACTGCGAAAGCAGGTTCCGCAGGATTCCCGCCTCAGGCGACTCCGCCATTGTCTTTTCTGCGCGCAGAATGATCTGCTCAGGCGGCAACTCCGCCCTCACGCGGACGGTATCGCCAGGCGCGAGATTCTTGAGCGTGGTTTCTGCCAGAACGCTTCGCCCCCCGTCAAGGGCAAGGCGCACCATGCCGCCCTCTTCCACTCGCTCAACACGCGCCACCAGCATTTCGCCCTCGGCAATGCGGAAGCGCGGCTCGACACCCGGCGCGGCAACAATATTGCGCGGCGCAACATCAACCACTTTCATGCGTTTCCTATCGGCGCGTGGGTGGCAAATGTCAAGAAACTGCCCCGGATACTGTTATAATCTGCATTCATAAGGAGATAGCGCATGAACAAGGTACATGCCGAAGCAGTAATCGCCGGGAGAGCGGTTCGCATAGTCGAGGGGGATCTGACGGAGCAGGATGCCGATGCCATCGTCAATGCGGCAAACGAGCATTTGCAGCACGGCGGCGGCGTGGCCGGAGCGATTGTGCGCAAGGGCGGACGTATTATTCAGGATGAAAGCGACGCAATTGGCTTCACTTCTGTCGGCACTGCGGTGATTACAGGCGGCGGAAGCCTCAAGGCTGCATGGGTAATTCACACTGTGGGGCCGCGATGGGGCGAGAGAGACGAGGACGCGAAGCTGGCAAATGCGGTCAGAAGCAGCCTTGAGCTTGCCGAACTGCGCGGGATGGCATCCATATCGTTTCCGGCAGTCAGCGCAGGCATATTCGGCTTTCCGAAGGATCGATGCGCCCGCGTCATGGTTTCCGCCATGGCGTCTTATCTTGCTGCTCATCCGGGTGGAAGCCTCAGGCGCGTTGATGTCTGTCTGCTTGGCGGCCCGCTTGTTGCTTTCTTTTGCACGGAACTTCAGGCGATCATGAAAAAAACACGAGGTTAACGCCGGTTATGATCTTCATCATGGTTTTGTTGAATACGCCCGTGTACGATTGAATCATGTTCAAGGAAAGTTGCCCAGGAAGCTCTGAGATACGCCAGCCGTATCCGGAGGAGATAACCTGCAAAACCTGCGGGATGCCTCTGGAAATATGGTCTGACGAAACCGACACCATCTGCCCGCACTGCGGGAATACGGCTGACCGGTTCATCGGCCCCACATGTATAGACTGGTGTCCGCATGCCCGCGAATGCATCGGAGCCGAGAAGTACGACAGGCTGATGAAACGCAAAAAGATCGGCTGATCGCTACAAAAAAAGGGCCTGCTTTGCGCAGGCCCAGCGGTGACAGGTATCGGGGGGATTCCTGTCTTCGGTGTTCAGCCGGTTATTGGTTAGCGTTTGAGGTTCACAAGTTCGTTCATGATCTCATCCGTGGTGCTCACCACCTTGGAGTTTGCCTGAAATCCGCGCTGTGCCGCTATCATCGCCACGAATTCGCTTGCGAGGTCAACGTTCGAAAGCTCCAGCGTGGCGGACAGCAGTTTCCCGCGTCCGGCGGTGTTTGGCTCGCCGATAAGCGGCTGGCCAGAATTAGGCGATTCGGTAAAGAGGTTTCCGCCGAGTTTCACAAGGCCTTCAGGCGCGGTGAATTTCGCCAGGCCCACCTGCGCCACATTACGACTCTGGCCATTTGTGAAGCTTCCAGAAATCACTCCGTCCGTATTGATCGACATGCTCTGAAGCGATCCGGGCGCGTACCCGTCCTGGCTCTGGAATGTTGTTGACGATGTTGTTGCAAACTGCGTGAGCGTGGTGAAATCGAAGTCTATTGTCTGGCTCTGCGTGGCGCCGCCCGAAAAATCGAAATCCGGGCCGGTATCCGTGGTCATGTCGGAATATGCGCCATTGACCGAGAACGTCAGGGTTCCGGATGCGCCGATCGTGTTGACGCCGCTTGTCGATGACGAAGCCGGAGTAACGGCATACCACTGCCAAGCGTTGCCGGTAGATAAAACCTGATTTTTGCGGAAGTAAACCGTAACCTGGTTGTCGTTGCCCAGCGAGTCGTAAACGGTTACGGCTGCCGAGAAATCGGATGTGGTGGCCGGATTGTCGGCATCGAACGGGGCTTTGTATAACGACGCCGCAGTGTCGCTGTTGCCTGAGCTTCCCACCGCAATCGCCGCATGATTCGAGTTATTGAATCCAAGAATCGTTCCGGCAGTTGTTGACGCGTCTTCCCAGTTCAGGTCGATTGCATTGGCATTGCCAGCGTCGTTGGCCACATTGAAGCGGTTACTGCTTGAATCGAACGTCACTGTGTATGTGTCGGCAGCCGCGTTGGCCGCTTCCAATGCTGTCTTTATCGCCGTGGCAAGTCCGGCTCCGGTGTAGGTTCCGGCGGTTATCGTGGCTGTGCGCGACGCGGTGTCGGTAAATACTATTGTATTGTTCGTGGCGTCCACCACGATATTGCTGCCGCTCGACCGCGAATCGAGATTGGCGGTGATGGCGATTGACGATGTCGGGTTCGGCGAGCTGCCGAGCGTGCCAAGATTGATTGTGCCTAACACACCTGTTGATACGCCGTTGGCGTCGAACGCATACCCCTGCAGCCTCATGCCCTCAGGATTTGTTATATAGCCGTCCTTGTTTAGACGAAAAGAACCCGCGCGAGTATATGCGCGCCTGCCCTCGGCGGAATCGACTATGAACATGCCGTCTCCGTCGATCGCCATGTCGAGCGTGTTTGAAGTTGTCTGGAACGATCCCTGGCTGAAGTCTGAACCCACGGATGTGAGGAAAACGCCTCTGCCAACCTGCGACTGGCCTCCGCCTCCGCCTGTCAGCGAGCCGCTCAGAATATCGCCAAAGCTGGCGCGCGAGCCTTTGAACGCAACTGTATTCATGTTGGCGATGTTGTCGCCGATAACGCTGAGCGACGATCCGTTTGTGCCAAGCCCGCTGATTCCTGTGTAGAGCGATGTGAGAATTGCCATTTTAATATCCTCCTTGCTGCTTCATATCCTCGATATTGACCACTGAACTCATGGGCAGTGTGCTTCCGTTAACCGTAACCATGGGGATGCCGTTTGCGAATGAGACCCGCTCGACCGTTCCGGTCGTGAATGTAGCGGCATCCACTGTTACTCCGCCTGAATCGGTTCCCGATACGGTGAAGTCGTAGGTTCCCGCCGGGAGACTGTTACCGTTATTGTCGGTTCCATCCCATCGAATCGAACGGCTTCCGGCAGATACTGCATTGCCGCTCAGGCTTCGAACAAGCTTGCCGTCCGTGTCGTATACGTTCACGTTCACCTTGTCCACGTCACGGCCTATCGAGTAGGCAAGATCAACACCATTCTTGCCGTTCATGTAAACGGAATCGCCGTTGGCCATGACAGTTTTCCCGATTATGGACGAGGCCATCAGGCCGGTCTGGGAATTCTGCATGGATATGAGCTGTCCAAGCTTGTCGTTGCTGTTGGTAAGCTGTTCCAGCGAGCTGAACTGTGCAAGCTGCGCCGTGAAATCGGCGCTGTCCATCGGCGACAGCGGATCCTGGGACTGCAACTGTTTTATGAACAGCTTCAGGAAATCCTGTTTTCCGATGTCCTTGCCGCCGGTTATCTGCGACTGTGCCGGTGATGCGTCCGTTTTTGCTACCGATGTAATCATCTCTTGTCAAGCCTCCACGAATCAGGCGAAATATCCGGCGAAGTTCTCGCGTCGCTTTCCATTCCCATTGTTATGCCGGTAAGGCGGATGTTCATCCCGCCGGCGCGGAGTTTCACGATCTCCGCCGCCATCAGCGCCGCCATATTCAACGCGCACGTTCTTCAGCGATATGCCGTCCTCACGCATGAGGCTCTGAAGCTCAGGCAGTCCCTGTTCCAGAATCTGGCGGGAAAGGATCTTGTCCGTAATGATTTCGAGGCGCACGCCTCCGTCAACCATTCTGATATTGACGCGAAGCTCTCCAAGCCCCTCAGGCTGTAGCCGCATGCGAATATTATCCGCGCCACGGTTGATCGCGCGGGTTACAGGCTCCTGAAGCTGCGCGACGACATTCGCCCGAACATCCGGCGATTCAGCCGATTCGGCCAATTTGGCCGATTCGGCAATGCCGAATGCATGATCCATCGTGCGAACCGTCTCGTATGCGCTTATGGCGGATACATTGCCGGGAGAGATGGCGCTTTGGGCGGACTCATGCTTTTCAGGCAACCCCACCCGGTTAATGATGCCCTCCATGCTGTTGCCCTTTGCCATGTCTGCGTGGATCAGAGCTTCAGACTCCGTATCCGCGAATATCGCCTCGGTTCTCATTTCTGGGGCCTCGCCTTCGTATTTTATTTCGCCATGCTTCTGCCTGGCGACATTCTGTGTGCTTGCCCTGCCTCGTTCGCTCGAAACGCCATCAGGCATAACATGCGCTACGGGGATGCCTGTTTTCGCTGATGATTCAATGACGAAAACGTTTGATGCAGTCATTATCGGCGCCAGTTCAGGAGCAGGTTTGGGAGCAGGTTCAGGCGCGAGATTGGCTAATTGAGATTTCATGCCGGTCTGCTGATTCGCCTTGCCGATGTCATCAGCGTCCGCAACTGCCGGATTGTTGCCGGCTCCGGTTTGCATTGCGGACGCCGCCTGTTTCATCGGCGCATCCGGCTTTGCCGGAAAGATTAAATTTATTGCCGTTGATTCGCCGTTTGAAGTCTGTGCGATTTGTGAGGCAAATGCCTCGCCGCTTGCATCGGCAGGCATATTCATTGCGTTGGCATCGGCCACCGGCGCGACGGCATTCTCATTGGGGGGAATCTCCATATTGCCGACAGTTTCCGGATAAACAGGCGCGGCTATGTCCATTGGCGCTGTTACCGCCGCCTGAATGGGAAAGCTGGAAATCAAACCGGTGGCAGCCGTTAATGAATCCGCAACCGGAACGTCTTGGCCAACCGGCATTTCGTTCGGCACTTGTTCCATCTGAGCCGGAAGCGTGTTGGCCGGAAACTCGAATCCGCTAAACAGAAGGATTATGGATGCCGCGACGGAGTCGATAACGCCGCTGTTGTCATCACCATCAGATGTTTCGGCAACAGGAATCAGGCTTGCCTCTGCCGGCGCGGAAGTTTCAGCCCTGCCCACTGCGTCAAGAATATTGCTGAACGTTGCGGCTAATTGAGGATTTCCGGCGTCAGCCGTTGCAACTGCGGGCGTGTTGGCCGTCGAAAGAGCGTTTAGAACTATGTTTGGTATGTTCATGCCGAACGTTTAGGCAACAGGCGTGCCAGTCTTGAAACAAGTGAATTGCGTTGTTCCGGGTTGCAGGTTCGGGGGAACAAAATGCCTTGCTGGAAATATTTTCCTCCGTAAAGCAAAAAACCCCATGCCGCAATGGCATGGGGTTTTGCTAACCGCTCCGATTCGGAAGAGATTAAATGTCGTAGTACAGGAAAAACTCGTAAGGATGCGGGCGGAGGCGCAGCGCGTCAACCTCGCGGGTGCGCTTGTAGCTTATCCATGTCTCGATGGCGTCTTTGGTGAAAACGTCGCCCTTGAGGAGGTACTCGTGGTCGGCTTCGAGGTTGTCGAGCGCCTCGTCGAGGCTGCCCGGCATGGTCGGGACCGATGCGAGCTCTTCCGGAGCGAGATCGTAGATGTCCTTGTCGAGCGGCTCCCCCGGATGAATCTTGTTCTCGATGCCGTCAAGTCCGGCCATCAGCATGGCGGAGAACGCCAGGTAGGTGTTGCACGACGGATCGGGGAACCGAACCTCAACGCGCTTTGCCTTCGGGTTTGCCGAATAGGTTGGGATGCGAATGGAGGCAGAACGGTTACGGGCCGAATATGCGAGGTTCACAGGAGCCTCGAAGCCCGGCGTGAGGCGCTTGTAGGAGTTGGTTGTGGGGTTGGTGAGCGCGGCCAGCGACTTCGCGTGCTTCAGCACGCCGCCGATGTAGTAAAGCGCCATCTCGCTAAGGCCCGCGTAGTTATTGCCGGCGAAAAGCGGCTTGCCGTCTTTCCATATGGACTGATGCACATGCATTCCGGAGCCGTTGTCGCCAAATAGCGGCTTCGGCATGAATGTGGCGGTTTTTCCGTTTCTTCTGGCAACATTTTTAACGATGTACTTGAAGAGCATGTTCTTGTCGGCCATGTTGACGAGCGAGTCGAAACGCATGTCGATTTCGGCCTGACCGGCGGTGGCAACCTCGTGGTGCTCGCGCTCCACGTAGATTCCGCACTTCTGCATCTCAAGCACCATCTCGGTGCGAATGTCAACCTGGCTGTCAGTCGGCGGAACCGGGAAATAGCCTTCCTTGTGGCGCGGCTTGTATCCGAGGTTCGGGCCTTCGTCGCGTCCGGAGTTCCAGATGCCTTCAACGGAATCGATGAAGTAGTAGCCGCTGTGTGCGTTCTGGTCGAACTGGATGCCGTCGAAGATGAAAAACTCGGCTTCCGGGCCGAAGTAGGCGGTGTCGCCAAGTCCGGTGGACTGGAGATACTTCTCGGCCTTCTGCGCTATGAAACGCGGATCGCGGGTGTAAAACTCCTTGGTGATCGGATCAATAATGTTACAGACAAGGCTGATGGTCGGGTACTTCATGAACGGATCCATGAAAGCGGTTGACGCATCCGGGATAATAAGCATGTCGGAAGTGTTGATCGCCTGCCAGCCCCTGATTGACGAGCCGTCGAAACCAAGGCCCTCCTCGAATACCTCCTCCTTCAGTTCCGCTACCGGCACGGCGAAGTGCTGCCAAATGCCCGGAAAGTCAAGGAACTTGAAGTTGACCATTTCGGCCTTGTTCTCCTGAGCCATCTTGATTACGTCTTTCGGCGTCATTGAATGACCTCCTCTTGATTAATAAGAATCTTACAATCCGTAAGTTCTGAAAATAGCATTAAAGCGCGGACTCGCCGCGCTCTCCCGTGCGAATTCGCAGCACATCCTCAACCGGCAGCACGAAGATTTTGCCGTCGCCGATCTTGCCGGTTCTGGCCGCGTTTTCAATGGCCGAAACGACTTTCTCCGCCATATCGTCGGCAACCACGATCTCGATCTTTATCTTTGGAATGAAATCGACAACATACTCCGCGCCGCGATAAAGCTCGGTGTGGCCCTTCTGGCGGCCAAAACCCTTCACTTCCGATACTGTCATGCCGTGAACGCCAAGCTGCGTGACAGCCTCTTTCACATCATCCAGCTTGAATGGCTTGATTACTGCTTCTATCTTCTTCATCCCTTGATGACCTCCATCATGAACGGGTTCGGAAACCGACGGTTAACGTAACAAATATATGGATTCATTGCAAATTCGGCAATCTCTCGCAATATCATCTTCCCGATGTTTCCTCAGGGTAGGCTTCAATGCTGTGAATCGCAAGGTCGGGCCCTGCCATCTCCTCTTCCTCGGAAAGCCGAATGCCGACCGTGGCCTTGAGCGCGCCGTAAACCAGCGAACTTGAGGCAAGCGCAATCGATATGGCGACAACGCTTCCGATAAGCTGGCTGACAAACGAGATGCCGCCCATGCCCCAGAACATCTCCTGACCGAATATGCCCGCCGATATTCCGCCCCATGTGCCGACCAGTCCGTGAAGCGGCCATACGCCGAGAACGTCGTCGATCTTGAGCTTTTCCTGCTCTATCGTGAACATCTTAACGAATATGACCGCGCCGATGGCGCCGATTGCCAGAGCGCCAAACGGATGAACGATGTCGCTTCCGGCGCAGATGGCCACCAGTCCGGCAAGCGCGCCGTTATGAATGAATCCGGGGTCTTTCTTCGTGATGAAAAGCGCGGCCAGCACTCCGCCAACCATCGCAAACAGGGAATTCACAGCTACGAGACCGGATATTGCCGTGATCGACTGGGCGCTCATCACGTTGAAACCGAACCAGCCAACGCAGAGAATCCACGATCCAAGCGCCAGAAACGGAATGTCGCTTACCGGAATCGGATGGCTTTTCCCCGATCTGGAATAGCGGCCCAGACGCGGGCCAAGCAGAATGATCGCCGGGAGCGCTATCCAGCCGCCCATCGAATGCACAACAACCGATCCGGCGTAGTCGTGAAACCCAACGCCGCCGATATTTTTTATAAACGATTGGAGACCTATCAACGCGCCGCCTTCTCCAACACCCATCCGGCCCCATATCAGGCTCTCGAAAAACGGGTATACAAGCGCGGCGAATATGCCGCCCGCCGCAAGCTGCGGCCAGAATTTGGCGCGTTCGGCTATTCCGCCCGAAATAATCGCCGGAATGCAGGCGGCGAACGTGAGCAGGAAAAAGTAATGCACCAGATCGAAACCCTTGGCTGCCCCGGCCAGCTCACCCGCCGGTCTCAGGAACGAAAGCCCGTAAGCCAGCGGAAATCCGATGATGAAATATACCACGGTCGAGACCGACCAGTCGGAAAGAATTTTCACCAGCGCATTGACCTGGCTTTTTTTCCGGACAGAGCCAACCTCAAGGAAGGCGAAACCGGCGTGCATGGCAAATATCATAACAGCGCCAAGCATCAGGAAAAGCACATCGTTACTTTTGTGAAGCTCTTCGATATTCACGAACAATAACTCCCTCTGGTGAACAGATTGCCGCCATCCATTCCGATGGTCGGCAAACAGTTGCAATCCGTGGGCCATGGCTCATATTCCTGTGCGGCAGGTGGTAATTGTCATGAAATCAAGGAGTTGAGCGGGATATAATTTGATGCCGCCCGCCGGAGACACAGGCGGCATGCTTAAATTATGGGCACGGGGTGGTCAGGGAAGAGGCAGATTGCGTGTCATTATACAAGAGGTTTCGTTTCGCTACTCAATCCGAAAGAATTCGGCCATATGCTAAAATCGTTTGCGGTTGCCGTCCGGCAACCGATTTTCTTCAGGGGGGCAGCAAATGAAGTCAACTTCCATTTCCAGATTCGTTGTTTCAATCCTGCTGGTATCGTTTCTTGCGGCGTGCGGCGCGGAAACCGCGCCGGACAACACCGCGCCGACCATTCTGTCCACAATTCCGTCGAGCAGCTTCATGATCTCAGGCACATCGAGCAATGCAACCGGCGTGGCGATCAACTCGAAGATAACGGCGGTATTTTCCGAGCCCATGAACTCCACCACAATCAACACATCCACGTTCAGGATCGAGGGCATAACCGGTTCAATCGCGTACGATTCCGCCACGAAAACCGCCACGTTCACGCCATCGGCTTCACTGAAGAAGCTGACGAAATACTCGGTAACCGTAACAACCGGAGTCAAAGACACGGCAGGCAACGCCTTGGCTGCGGATTACAAATGGGATTTCATCACCGGCCCTGTAATGTCGGCGGGCGGAAGGCATGTGCTTCTGCTTAAAAGCGACGGCAAAGTATGGGCATGGGGCAGAAACAATTATGGGCAGGTTGGCGATGGAACGGCTGTGGACTTGACGACTCCGACACAGCTCGCCGGACTTTCCGGCACAACCTTCGCATCAGTGGCAGGCGGCGGCTATCATAGCCTTGCGCTTAAGGACGACGGCACGGTTATCGGCTGGGGATATAACGGAAATGGCCAGCTTGGCAATGGGGAGCATACATTTTCACCGGTCACATCGCCGGTTTCGGTGTCGGGCTTGACCGGCATCACGGCAATAGCCGGAGGCGAATTCCACAGCCTTGCGCTGAAAAACGACGGCACGGTCTGGGCTTGGGGCGCAAATGGCAGGGGGCAGCTCGGCAGCGGCTCCACCGATGGAAGCTACGTTCCGGTAAAGGTGAGCGGGTTATCGAACGTTATCGCAATTGCGGCGGCAGTAGAGAACAGCATCGCGCTCAAGAGCGATTTCACCGTCTGGACATGGGGCAACAACACATACGGCCAGCTTGGCGTTTCTTCGGGTGATCTCAGTTCCGTTCCGGTTCAGGTGGCCGGATTGACCGGAATCGTGGCTGTCAGTTCTGGCTATAATCACAGCCTTGCGCTCAAGAACGACGGCACTGTCTGGGCGTGGGGGCGAAATGACAACGATCAGCTTGGTTTCGAGTATGTATCCGGGCAGAATTTCCACCCAATACCAACACAGGTTGCCGGACTGAGCGGCATTGCATCCATCGCCGCCGGAGACTGGCATAATCTTTCGCTCAAGAGCGGCTATACCGCATGGGCTTGGGGAAACATATACTACGGACAGCTTGGAAGCGGGCATGGTTCCGAAAACGGCGCTAACGTGGCAACTCCGGTTCAGGTTATTAACCTTTCAACCAAAACCGTAGCAAATCTTGCGGCAGGAGAGGATTTCAGCCTTGCGCTATGCAGCGACGGAACCGTGTTCTCGTGGGGCAATTACGAACAGGGACGGCTTGGCACAGGCTTCAAGAGCGATATTGTTAAAGCGCCGGAACTGGTAGGCACGTTTTAGGCAACCGACAGACCGCGCAAGCGAAAATGCTTGCGCGGCATTTACTTATCTACTGATGGAGGTTGTTTATTATGCGTTACGATAATACTGTCGAAGCCCGGCTAAATACGGCAAATGAAAGCCATAGTGAAGAAAACACGCAGGAGTCTAAACATCGCAAGTGGCTTGAGGAAAACAGTGATGCCATTGATGCGTATAACCGGCGCATTGGGACGCAAGGTGAATTCAGCAAGGGACTTCGCCGCTATTGATGGCCTCTTCATCGGCTTTTGTTTGACTTCCCCGGATTTCATTTGATAGTGTCACATAACAACAATGACCAACAACAAATCCATCCTTGAGGCGCTTCTTTTCGTTTCCACCGAGCCGCTTGTTCCGGCGCAGGTGAAGGAACTGCTGGATGGCGTGACCGAGCTTGAGGTCTCGGTCATGATCGAGGAGCTTGCGTCCGATTACGACGAGCGCGGAAGCGGCATCCAGATTGCCAAGGTTGCGGGCGGCTACCAGATGATGACGCGCCTTGAGTGCTCGCCATGGCTCAGGAAGCTCAAGACAGTTACGGTTTCGAACAAGCTGTCTCAGGCCGCGCTCGAAACGCTGGCGATAATCGCCTACAAGCAGCCGATCATCAAGGCCGAACTCGACCAGATTCGCGGAGTCGGTTCCGACGGCGTGCTGAAAACCCTCCTCGACCGCAGGCTGATAAAGATATTCGGACGCAAGGAGATGCCGGGCCGACCTCTTCTCTACGGCACGGCCACGGAATTCCTGCGCTATTTCGGCCTGCGCGACATCGCCGAACTGCCCACCCTCCGCGACATGGAAGACATCGCCGGAGCCACTGAAACGCCGCATCCGTCCATCGAGGAAATTCGGGAAATGGGCGAGTCTTGAATTTTTCATGTCATTCCGCGAGGTTCCATTGTTATAATTAGCAGAATGAAGAACGCAATACCCGCCCCTCGTCGTGTTCTAATCGCGGATGACCAGCCGCTCATGCGCCGTATTCTGGACACCATCCTCCGTGAAGGAGGATTTGACGTGGTTGGCGAGGCATCCGATGGCGACGAGGCCCTTCTTTTGTGCGGCAGGCTGCATCCCGACATCGTATGCCTCGACATGGTGATGCCGAAGCGCGACGGCATTCAGGTGCTCGAAGAGATCAAGGCAGCCAATCCGCGGGCAATCGTGATCATGCTCAGCGCTTTCTCGACGCTCGAAAAGATGGGCGAGGCTTCCGCCAGAGGCGCTGACGGATTCATCGTCAAGCCGCTGACCTCGCAGCGGGTGCTCGAAGTGATAAACAGGGCGATTCAGTCAACGGAGAGCGTGGCGATTCCGAAGGAAAGCCGTTCGGCAGCGATTCGTGAAAGCTACCGCCGCGAACTTCCCGGAAGAATCGACGGCATCATTGACGACATCCGCAAAGTCTCGTTACGCGAATTCGACGAAAAATCGGTGGCGGCGCTTGGCAACGAACTTCATTCGCTTGCCGGTTCGGCGGCTGTTTACGGCTATCCTGCAATAAGCTCCATCGCCCGTGAAATAGAAAAAAAGCTGCGGGTATCCCTGGCAACTCCGGCAACGTTCGATGCGTCGGACATGGGCGCGATGCTTGCATCGCTTGCCGCTTCGATTCCCTCATTGGTTCCATCGGTTGCTTCAGGCGTCGATCACGGAGTTAGTGCTCTCGATATTCATCCCAAGCTCTCCGACAGACTCATATTCCTGGCCGACGAGAATGAGGCAGACGCGCTTGAGATGGAGGCGCAGATCGAAAACTTCGGCTACGAAATCCGCCGTTTCACGCGTCCTGCCGAACTGATAGACGCTCTTCGCAATTCGTCTCCGGCGGCGGTCATTCTGGGCATCATGTTCCCGGAAGGCGGACTGGCCGGCATAGAGGCGGCGGCAACAATCAGGCAGATGCGGAAGGACAAGCTTCCGATAATACTGGTCACATTCAAGGACGACCTTGTCACGCGCCTTCAGGCCGCCCGCGCGGGCGCCGACGAATTTTTCACCAAGCCGATAGATCCGCAGAACCTGATAGACCGGCTTAACGTGCTTGCCGAACGCCGCGAACCCGAACCCTACCGCATTCTCATTGTCGAGGATGATCCGTCAACCGCCGCGTTGAACTCTTCGATCATCGAGCAGGCTGGCATGATAACCCGAACAGTCACGAACCCGCTCGACGCCATGCCGGTGCTGTCCGAATTCAATCCCGATCTGGTGCTCATGGACTTGTACATGACCGAATGCGACGGCATGGAGCTGGCTTCCGTCATCCGCCAATACGGGGCATACGACAGCATCCCGATAGTATTTTTCTCGGCGGAGCTTAATCCGGATCGCCATATGGAAGCCCTCATGCACGGCGGCGACGATTTTCTGGTGAAGTCGATCAATCCGGCGCATCTTGTGCTGCTGATAACCGCCCGCGTGAAGCGCTACCGGATTCTTAGGTCGTATATGGTCAAGGATGGCCTGACCGGGCTTTTAAACCACACACGCATCATCGAACGCCTCGGAATCGAGATAGCCCGTTCCAAGCGTGACAACAAGCCGCTTGCATTTGCCATGATTGATCTGGACTTCTTCAAGGTTGTCAACGACACATACGGACATGCCATCGGCGACATGGTGCTTAAAACCGTATCGCGCGTGCTTCGGCAGAGAATGCGCCGCACCGACATAATAGGCCGCTACGGAGGCGAGGAGTTTGCCGTGATATTTCCGAACACCGACGCGGATTCCGCTTCGCGCGTGCTCGACATCGTGAGAAACGGTTTTTCTTCGATTCGTCATCCTGCCGGCAACGGCGACGATTTCTCACTGACCTTCAGTTGCGGCGTGGCTGAGCTTCAGGATTACTCGGACACGACATCACTTATCGGAGCCGCGGACAGGGCTCTTTATGAAGCCAAAAACACAGGCAGAAACCGGGTTGCCCGTAATTAAATCGGGCGTCTTGCCGAAACATCAAACCCAATAGCCCTTTATTGGGGATTTCTCCGCTGCCGGGGCAAGCTCCACTTGAACCGGCATTCCGCATCGTGGTAGCCTAACCGTCTATGAAAGAACCGCTTGAAAAGGCCGGCGTACTCATCGAGGCGCTGCCGTACATACGAAGTTTTTCGGGAAAGACCGTCGTAATCAAATACGGCGGCGCGGCGATGGTGGAAGAATCACTGAAGGAATCGTTCGCCCAGGATATAGTTCTCTTGAACTTCATCGGCATCCGCCCGATTGTCGTCCACGGCGGCGGCCCCAGAATCTCCAAAACAATGGAGCGCATGGGCAAGAAGCCGACCTTCATCGATGGCCAGCGTTTCACCGACAAGGAGACGATGGAGATAGTCGAGATGGTGCTTGGCGGCCTGATAAACAAGGAAATTGTCGCATACATCAACAGCCACGGCGGCAAGGCTATCGGGCTTACCGGCAAGGACGGCGCGCTTCTTCAGGCGAAAAAGAAGATCGTGCGCAAGATGTCGGACGAATCCGGAACCGGCGCGCCCGAAATCATCGACCTTGGGCTTGTGGGTGAAGTCGAGCATGTCGATCCGAAGGTGCTTTCGGCGCTGATGGATTCCGGTTTCATTCCGGTTATCGCGCCGGTTGGCGTGGGCCCGCACGGCGAAACGTTCAACATCAACGCCGATTATGTGGCGTCGGCTGTTGCCTCGGCTGTGGGAGCGGAAAAACTGCTGCTGCTTACGGATTCCCCAGGCATTCTCGACAAGCAGGGCGGGCTTCTTTCGTCGCTGAACCGCAAACGGATAAACGCTCTTGTCAAGGATGGCACAATAACCGGCGGCATGATGCCGAAGGTTGACGCATCACTGAAGGCCATCGACGGCGGCGTGTCGAAAGTGCATATAGTTGATGGCCGCGTTCCCCACTGCCTGCTTCTTGAGGTCTTCACCAAAGAGGGCATCGGCACCGAAATCATCGGTCAGTAATCCGTAACCAGGTTTTCCCTGAAGGAGTCAACAATATATGGATAAAGTTCTTGTTGTCGGCAGCGGAGGCCGCGAGCACGCGCTTGTGTGGAAGCTTTCGCAAAGCCCGCGTGTGAAAAAGGTTTATTGCGCGCCCGGAAACGCGGGCATCGCCGAGATTGCGGAGTGCGTGAATATCAAGGCGGATGATATTTACAAGCTCCGCGAGTTCGCCAAGTTCGAACGGATAAACCTCACGGTTGTCGGCCCGGAAGCTCCGCTTTCGCGCGGCATTGTGGATGCCTTCCGCAAAGAGGGCTTGCGCGCGTTCGGGCCGTCGAAGGATGCGGCTCAGCTTGAATCGAGCAAGCAGTTCGCCAAGGATTTCATGCGGACATACGGCATTCCAACCGCCGAATACAAGGTTTTCAACTCCTACATTCAGGCCGAGGAGTATGTACGCCTCATGGGTGCGCCGATTGTGATCAAGGCCGACGGACTGGCGGCGGGCAAGGGCGTTTTTGTCTGCGCCACTTTTGAGGAGGCGGTCGATGCCCTGAAGCGCATCATGCGCAACAGGGAGTTTGGCGACGCGGGCGACACCGTGGTTGTCGAACAGTGCCTCGTGGGCGAGGAGGCCTCGTTCATGGCGATTTCAGACGGCGAGGTCTTCGTTCCGCTTGCCTCGTCGCAGGATCACAAGCGCATATTCGACGGCGACAGAGGCCCGAACACCGGCGGCATGGGCGCGTACAGCCCGGCTCCGATAGTTGACGAAAAGCTTACCGCCGAAGTTATGGAAACGGTGATGTATCCTGTGCTTAACGGCATGAAGAAGGAAGGCATTGTGTTCAAGGGCGTGCTCTACGCCGGGCTGATGATCTGCAACGGAAAGCCTTTCGTGCTTGAGTTCAACTGCCGCTTCGGCGACCCGGAAACCCAGCCCATTCTTTCGCGGCTCGATTCCGATCTGTTCGAGCTCATGAACGCGTCCATCGACGGCACGCTTTCGGAGGTTCTGCCGGTCTGGAAGGAGAAGGCGTCGGTCTGCGTTGTGATGGCTGCGGGCGGCTATCCGGGCAGATACGAAAACGGCAAGGTTATCAGCGGCCTCGATGAAGCTGCCCGGATGGAAGATGTGATGGTTTTCCACGCCGGAACAGCTCAGGACGACGGCAACGTTGTGACTGCCGGAGGCCGAGTGCTTGGCGTGACGGCAATAGGCGACGACATCGCGGGCGCGATAAAACGGGCCTACGAGGCGACGGATGTGATTTCGTGGGACGGCGCGCAGTATCGAAAGGACATCGGCGCGCGGGCATTGAAAAAATAAGCGACGTAGGGGCGGGGATTTATTGGGACGGGGGTTTTGGGCGGGAATCCGGGCGGGGAGACCCCGCCCCTACGGTGAGAGGAGAATTTCGATGGCAAAGGTACTCATATTATTGGGCAGCGATTCCGATCTTCCGGTGATGGAAGCTGCCGGCAAAACGCTTGCCGGTTTCGGCATACCGTACAAGATGACTGTAGCCTCGGCGCACAGAACGCCCGAACGCGCCATGAAGCTTGCCTCCGGCGCGGAAGAAGCGGGAGTGCAGGTGATAATCGCGGCTGCCGGCATGGCCGCGCATCTTGCCGGAGTTGTCGCGGCGCACACCATCCTGCCTGTAATCGGCGTGCCGATGGATGCATCGTCGATAAATGGAATCGACGCGCTTCTTTCCACCGTGCAGATGCCCCCCGGCATTCCGGTTGCCACCGTGAGCATCGGCAAGGCGGGCGCGAAGAACGCAGCGATACTTGCCGCGCAGATTATCGCGCGCTCCGACTCCGCAATCGCAGCAGCGCTTCATGCCATGAAACGCAAGATGGCCGCAGAGGTTGAGGAGAAAGCGGCGCGCGTGGAATCAGGCGGCTGGTCTTAACCGGGCTCGATCTCACAATGAACACGCCAATCGACTGCCTTACATGCTTTGTGCGTCAGTCGATCATCGCCCTCGATCTGGCAACGGACGACATAGACCTGAAGCGCCAAGTCATGCGAAGCGTCATGCCGGTGATCGAAAATACTGACTTTTCAATGCCTCCGGCATGGACTACCACCAGCATTCATCGCGTAATCCGGGAGGGGCTTGGCATCGATCCTTACGCAGGCGTCAAGCGCAAGTTCAACAATTCCGCGCTCGCGCTTTATCCGGAGCTGAAAGCGCGCATAGCTTCGGCTGCCGATCCGCTCAGGCTCGCGTCGCGCCTTGCAATTGCCGGAAACATAATCGATTTCGGCATATTCACGCAGGTTGACCTCGACGGAACGATCAGCCGCGCAGTAAACGACGATCTTTTTGTCGATGATCTCCAAGCCTTCCGCATGGCGGTGAATCAATCCAGCCGTATTCTCTATCTCTGCGATAACGCAGGGGAAATCGTCTTCGACAGGCTTTTCATCGAAGCGCTGGCCGGGCTAGGCAAAAACGTGACGGCGGTGGTGAAGGGCAGCCCGGTTCTAAACGACGCAACGATGGAAGACGCCGAATACACTGGCCTGACGAATGCCTGCCGCGTGATCGACAACGGCTCCGACGGCATCGGCACTATACTTCTGTGGTGCTCGCCGGAGTTTCACGACGAGCTTGCCCGGTGCGACCTCGTAATAAGCAAGGGGCAGGGCAACTTAGAGACGCTCGAAACAGAGAAAACAGGCAAAACAACCGCGTTCCTGCTTCAGTCGAAGTGCGACGTTCTTTCGCGCTATCTTTCGGTTCCGAAGGGCGCGATGATGTTGAGGATGACGGCAGGCGGGTGAGCTTTACGAAAATTCGCTGCGCTCACTGCCTGCTTGAGTTCAACGAGCGCGACGCCGTTATCGACAACTTCGGCGGCGCCGACAAAAAATTCTGCTGCGCCGGATGCCGGGGCATCTACCGCCTTGTCAACGACGCCGGACTTGACGATTTTTACACCCGGCGAGACGGCTGGAGCGCCGGGCCGTCCGATACAGCCAACACTCCTAACGCGGATGTTTTTACCGGATCGGTACGTGTTTCCAGCGACGGTTCCCGCGCAATCGGCATAAACATAGGCGGCATTCGCTGCGCCTCGTGCGTCTGGTTGATAGAGCGGATGATGGGCAAGCTGCCGGGCGTGATCGATGCGCGAATAAATTACGCCACTCACAGCGCCAACATACGATGGAACGCCTCCATCACGAACCTTGGCGAAATTCTTCAGCGCATCGCGTCAATCGGCTACCGTCCGCTCCCCGCAGACGCCGGAAGAGCGGAACGCGAACTTGAACGCGAAAGCCGCGATCTGCTGATTCGCTTCGGAACCGCCGCGTTTTTTTCGATGCAGGTGATGATGTATGCCGCCGGATTGTACGCCGGATATTTCGACGGCATCGATCTGCGCATGTCCGCCATGCTCAAATGGCTTGCGCTGGTTCTTTCCGCGCCGGTTGTCACGTACTGTGCCATGCCGTTTCACCTTTCCGCGTTCAGGTCGCTTGCATACGGCGCGTTCGGAATGGACGCCCTGATTTCGGCTGGAACGATAATAACCTTTCTTTTCAGCCTGTTCGAGCTTCTACATGGCCGCGACGTCTACTTCGACAGCGCAACCATGATCGTCACCTTCGTTCTTCTGGGGCGATACATCGAAAACCGCGCGCGCGGACGAGCTTCCGGGGCAATTTCGCGGCTGGCGCGGCTGGCTCCGGACACGGCGCGGCGGCTTGACGCAGGGAATGGCGATTTTGCGGAACGCGCGCGTCAAACCGTTTCCGCAGCCGAACTGCGGCTTGGCGACATGGTCGAAGCCTTGCCCGGCGAGTTTATTGCCCGCGACGGAGTGAGTGAACTCGGAGCGTGCGAAATTGATGAATCGATGCTCACCGGCGAGGCCGCGCCTGTTGCGAAGCGCGCTGGCGCAATGGTTATCGGCGGAACTGTTGTGGTATCCGGAGCAGTAATCTTCCGGGTGACGAAAAACCGCGACGAGACTATTCTGGCCGGAATAACAAGGGCGGTCGAAAACGCGATGTCGTCGAAGGCTCCGGTAGAACGCATGGCAGACCGCATTTCCTCGATATTTGTTCCGGCTGTGTTTGTTCTGTCCGGTCTTGCGCTTGCGGCGGCGCTTTGGCGAGGCGCGGATCTGTCCCGCGCCGTTCTCACCGCCGTGTCGGTGCTGGTGGCCGCTTGTCCGTGCGCCCTTGGGCTTGCAACGCCGCTTGCGGTTGTAACCGCCATAGGCAGGGCTGCGTCACGCGGAATAATCGTTGCCGGCGGCGACATTCTCGAACGCCTCCGAGGCGTCAAAACGGTCATGTTCGACAAGACCGGCACGCTCACAACCGGACGAATGCGGTTGGTGAATACCGTTCCCGCAGGCGGCATAAGTCCTGACGACGCGCTCGAAATCGCCGCTTCGCTTGAATATGGCTCTGTCCATCCGGTTGCGCAGGCGATTACCGGCGCGGCAATGGGGAAGAACATTGTGGCTGCCGCAGAAAATGCTTCGTATTCGCCAGGCCTTGGAGCAAGCGGCGATCGTTCCGGTTACAGATATTTCGCTGGAAATGAAACATTCATGTGTATGAACAATATTGCCATGCCTGATGGACTGCGGCCCGATTCGCCGGACGGCCAAGCTATGAACGGCTCCGTCACACATGTTTTTCTGGGCCGCGCCGATACCGGCGTAATCGCCCGATTCGACCTTGCCGACAGCATACGCGCCGATGCGGCGCAGGCGTCACGCACCCTGCACGGGCTTGATACGATTATCGTCACCGGCGACATCGAGGCATCCGCCGCTCGCGTTGCGCGCGAGTGTGGGATTCCAGAGTATCGCGCCGGACTTCTTCCGGAACAAAAGCTTGACATTGTCAACGAGTTCCGGCTAAAAGGCGGCGTGATGATGGTGGGCGACGGCGTGAACGACGCGCCCGCGCGTGCGGCGGCGGACATTGGCGTTGCAATGGCGCAAGGGTCTGCGTCTGTGTTCGAAAGCGCTGATATAGTTATCGTTTCAGGCAGAATTTCAGCGGTTCCGGAAATTATCGCAATTGGCAGGCGAGCGTGGCGAATCATCAGGCAGAACCTGTTTTGGGCGTTTGCCTACAACGCCGTCATCATTCCGCTTGCGATGGCCGGACTGCTGCATCCGATACTGTCGGCCTGCGCGATGGCGCTCAGTTCGGCAAGCGTGGCCGCGAATTCGATGAGGGTGAGCCGGGCGGCAATGGCAACTGCATCCGTACGTAATATTTCTTCCAGTCTGAATGGGCGCTGAAAAAATCCGAAGCTAATCATATAACAAATTTAACCATCGATTGCTGTAAAATCTGCTCTTTCAGACATCCGGGCCTGCCTTCCGGCAGGCCCGTCATAAATCGGCGGCAGCCGCCCTACTCTTCCGCCTTCTCCTTGCGCGTCTTCGCGCGTTCCTCGATGATCTTCTGCGATATGTGCGCAGGCGCTTCGTCGTAGTGCGAAAACTCCATCGTGTAGATGCCGCGCCCGCTGGTGAGCGCGTTTAGTTCGTTGGCGTAGGTGAGCATCTCCGACATCGGAACCTGCGAGATGATCTTCTGGTTGCCGCCGGCCTGCGGCTCCATGCCCTGAACCTTGCCCCGCTTCGAGTTCACGTTGCCGATCACATCGCCAAGCACATCGTCGGGCGTGACAGTTTCCACCTTCATTACCGGCTCCAGAATCACCGGCTTTGCGATAGGCACAGCTTTCTTGAAGGCCATCGACGCAGCGACCTTGAATGCCATTTCCGACGAATCTACCGTGTGGAACGAACCGTCGTACAGTGTCGCCCGGATGTCAACCGTCGGATAACCGGCAAGAACGCCGTCCTTGATCGCCTCGTTCAGCCCTTTCTCCACCGCTGGAATGTACTGGCGCGGTATCGAGCCGCCCACTATCTTGTCCACGAACTCGAACCCGCTGTTGCGCGGAAGCGGCTCGAACTCTATCCAGCAGTCGCCGAACTGTCCGCGCCCGCCGGACTGTTTTTTGTACTTGCCCTGCACCTTCGCGCTGCCCTTGATCGTCTCGCGGTAGGCTATCTGCGGCGTCTTCATCACAACCTCGGTTCCGAACTTGCGTTTAAGACGGTCGAGCGTGACCTCAAGATGCACCTGTCCCATGCCGCCAAGTATCATCTCCTTCGTTTCGGGGTCGATATGGAAATTGAGCGACGGGTCTTCATCCAGAATGCGGTGAAGGCCGTTGCTGACCTTGTCTTCCTCTCCCTGATTCTTCGGCGCGATGGCGTAGGAAATGAGCGGATCGGAAAACTCAATCGACGGCAGGATTAACGGCGCGTTTTCGTCGCAGAGGGTATCGCCGGTGGATGTGGCCTTCAGCTTTGCCACCGCAGCGATTTCGCCGGGCCCAACCTGGCCAACCGGCATATGCTTCTTGCCCTGCATATAGAAAATCTGGCCGATGCGCTCTTTCGCGCCCTTTGTTGAATTGAGCACGTTCGAGTCGGCCTTCAGCACGCCGGAATACACGCGGAACAGCGTGAGCTTTCCGGCGAACGGATCGGCGATGGTCTTGAACACCTGCGCGCAGAACGGCTGATCGGCGGCGGGCTTGCGCTCATGCTGGCTGTTGTCCTTCGGGTTCGTGCCCAGAACAGGCGTGATCTTGGCCTTGATATCGGGCGACGGCAGGCAGAGCAATATTGCGTCCAGAAGCTGCTCGGTGCCGATGTTTGCGGTAGCCGCGCCGCAAACAACCGGAATGAATCGTCGGGTGTTCGATGCATCGCGGATGCCGCTTAGAAGTTCATCTTCCGAAAGCTCGCCGCCTTCAAGGTACTTTTCAAGAAGCGCGTCGTTCGATTCCGCTATGCGCTCAACCATGCGCTTGCGGTAATCGTCGGCCTGCTCGCGCACATCGGCCGGCATTTCCATCTCCGCGCCCTTTGCGTTGATGGCCTTCATTTTGATCAAATCGACAAGGCCGGAGAAAGTTTCGCCCGCGCCAATCGGCATCTGTAGCGGAAACGCCGGGGTTTCGTAAATCTTCTCGATCTCGCTCAGGGCGTTTTCGAAATCGGCGTTCTCCTTGTCCATCTTGTTCACGTAAACGATGCGCGGAATTTCGTACTTGCAGGCGAAAGACCAGATTTTCTGCGTCTCGGCCTTCACGCCCGAAAGCGCGCTCACGATAACCACCGCGCCGTCCATGGCGCTCATGCTTGCCTTGGTGTCTTCGAGGAAATTGATGTAGCCCGGAGTGTCGAAAAGGTTGATGCGGTGGCCGTTTCGCTCCACGAAAGCAAGCGCTGTCGAAAGCGAAATTTTCTTGTTGATCTCTTCCTGCTCGAAGTCGGACACCGTGTTGCCGTCTTCAACCCGGCCCATGCGGTCGATAACCTTGCAACTGAAAAGCATCGCCTCCACAAGCGATGTCTTTCCCGCGCCGCCGTGCGCGATAATTCCCACGTTACGAATCTTCGTCACATCGAAATTGGCCATAAGCCCTCCCAAACAGAGATTTTAACGGCTATTGTTCGTCAAGAATCCTTTCAATCACAGGCTGATATTCGGCTTTTCCCCCAACCGTCTGGCTCCAGCGCCTAACCGCCATAAAAACTGCTGTCATCGCCGAAAAGCCCACACCGGCTGCCCAAAGATCGGGATTGCTTCCGTGGACAAGATTATCAGCTATATATTTTCCGATAATCGCCCCGGCCATGAGCGTGACAACCGGAAGGCCGTAAACGATTATTGTTCCCTTAAGATACATGCGCGAATGCATCACGACAAGCACTTTCTGGCCGGGCCTGGCGTTTGCAGCGTTGATGGCCGTCAACCGCCGCTCGTTTTCGTCGGAGCTGCATATGGCCGACGACGGACAGCCGGAACAGGCGCTTTTCACGCCGAGGGCAACGACAGCCTCGTTGTCCTGCACGCTGATGACAGTGCCTTCTTCTTCAAGAGCCATGGGTTATGTTTCCGAGGGAATAATGTCCCTCTACCCTTCCACAACCTTTGCGTCTTCTCGTAAAAGCTTGTAGTCGATGCCGTCAACCAGCGCCTGCCACGACGCCTCTATGATGTTCTCCGACACGCCGACCGTACCCCACTTGTTCTGCCCGTCGCCAGATTCTATAAGCACCCGCACGTTCGCGCCAGTGCCTGTGGATGCCGTCAGCACCCGAACCTTGTAGTCGATAAGCCGAACCTGCTTCAACTGCGGGTAGAATTTCTCCAGCGCTTTCCGCAAAGCCATGTCGAGCGCGTTCACAGGGCCGTTGCCGGAGGCCGCCGTGTGCTCCACATGCCCGCCCACTTTCACCTGAATCGTCGCCTCGCTCATCGGCTCCTAGCCCTCGCGGCGTTTTTCCACAATCACGCGGAAGCCGATCAGATCGAAGAAAGACCTGTGCAACCCCATCGCCTTCTTCATCAGGATTTCGAACGACGCATCCGCGCCCTCGAACTGATAGCCCTGATTTTCCAGCTTTTTCAAAGACTTCACTATCGCGTCAAGCTCAGGCGAGTCGGCGTCGAGCTTCATGCCGCACTCCCTTGCCTTGCGGATGACGTTGCTCTTGCCGGCCAGATCTGACACAAGCACGCGCTGCGCGTTGCCAACAAGTTCCGGCTTAATGTGCTCGTAGGTGAGCGGGTTTCTGGCTATGGCGCTTACATGAATGCCGCCCTTGTGGGCAAACGCGCTGTCGCCAACGAACGGCTGGCGCGCGAAGTGGCGCATGTTGGCTATCTCGGTGACAAACCGCGATGTCTCGCGCAAGGTCTTCAACCTGTCGTCCGGAATGCAGTCCATGCCCATCTTGATCTTGAGCGACGCTATTACCGAACAGAGATTCGCGTTTCCGCAGCGTTCGCCAAGGCCGTTTATCGTGCCCTGCACCTGCATGGCTCCCAAGTTAATCGCGGCAAGCGAATTGGCAACCGCAACCTCGGAATCGTTGTGCGCGTGAATGCCCACCGGCGCGCGAAGCTCCGAAAGCACGCGCGTCACAATCGCCTCAACCTCGTGCGGAAGCGTTCCGCCGTTTGTGTCGCACAGTATCACGCAATCTGCTCCAGCCTCCTCGGCAGCCTTCAGGCACTTAATCGCGTATTCCGGATTCGCCTTGTAGCCGTCGAAGAAATGCTCGGCGTCGAAGAAGACCAGTTCGGCATGTTTTTTAAGATGCCGGATGGAATTACTTATAAGTAAAAGGTTCTTGTCGTTCGATATGCCGAGCGCGTCGCGCACATGCAAGTCCCACGTCTTGCCGAAAATGGTGATCACCGGCGTTTCGGCATCCACCAGCGCACGCATGTTCGGGTCGTCCTCAACCTTGAACTTGGCATGATGCGTGCTGCCGAACGCCGCAACCCGCGCGTGCGAAAGCCGCAGCTTTCTCACCTGCTCGAAGTACTCAACGTCGCGCGGGTTCGATCCGGGCCAGCCGCCCTCGATGAAATGAACGCCAAGCTCGTCGAGCTTCTGCGTTATGCGAAGCTTGTCCTCCACCGAGAACGAAACGCCCTCAGACTGCGCGCCGTCACGGAGCGTTGTGTCGTAGATTTCGATTATGCGGTTCATGATGCGTTGCCACCGCCTTGCCGAACAAGACGCAATTCGAGCTTGCAGCCAAGCGCGCTCGCATATTTGCGCAACGTCGTGAGCGACGGCAGATGCTTGCCGTTGCCCGACTCAAGACGCGCAATCGCCGATTGAGTGGTTCCGATGCGCTCCGCGAGTTCCGATTGAGTGATACCGGCGGCGGTGCGGGCCTTTAAAAGCTCATCGAGAAAACCGAATTCCTCTTCAAGACGGGTGTATTCCGCGCAGACATCCGGACGAGCCAGAGCGCAAGCCTTTAATTCCTTATGCGTAAGCATGTTTGACCTCCTTCATGCGCCTTCGGGCGGTTGCAAGCTCCCTTGGCGGAGTCTTATCGGTCTTTTTAATGAAACTGTAATAGGTGACGACCCATTGCATTTGCAATTATATCATAATTGCTATATTCGCTTGCGAAATCCGCACTGAACCCGCTTCAGTCCGTCGCCTCGAAACCGGCTGTTGCTCCGGCGTAGGGCTTGTCCAGCTCGAAAGCCTCGTGCAGCACGCGCACCGCAAGCTCGGTGTACTTGGCGTCAACCACGCACGAAACCTTGATCTCCGACGTGCTTATCATCATGATGTTTATGCCGTGCGAGGCAAGCGTTGTGAACATTTTCGACGCAACGCCCGAATGCGATCTCATGCCCACGCCGATTATCGAAACCTTTGCGATGTCGTCGCGGCGGTCGATTCTCATTGCGCCAAGCTTTCCGGCGGTGTCCTCGGTGTTTTTCAGCGCCTTCAGCACATCGGTCTTCGGCACGGTGAACGATATGTCGGCGGTGCTTCCGTCGCTCGATACGTTCTGCACGATCATGTCAACATTTATATTGGCGTCGGCCAATCCCTTGAAAATCTCGGCGGCAATACCCGGTTTGTCGGGCAGGTTAACCACCGTTATTCTCGATTGATTCTTATCGTAGGCGATACCCGCCACAACCACCTTCTCCATCTCGGCATCCTCCTTGGTGACCAATGTTCCCGGATTGTAATTGAAACTCGACAGCACCAGAACAGGCACGTTGTAGTTTTTAGCAAATTCGACTGAGCGCGTCTGAAGCACCTTCGCGCCCAGACTTGCCATCTCCAGCATCTCGTCGTATGAGATTTTATCCAGCTTTCGCGCTTCCGGCACGATATTCGGGTCGGTTGTGTAAACGCCGTCCACGTCGGTGTAGATTTCGCACCTGTCGGCGCCGATAGCCGCGGCTATCGCAACCGCCGATGTGTCCGATCCGCCGCGTCCGAGCGTTGTCACGTCTTCGCCGGGGCTTATGCCCTGAAAACCGGCGACTATCGGGATAAATCCCTCGGCGATTGCCTTTTTCAGACGTTCGGCTGTAATGCGCTCGATGCGGGCGCTGGTGTGCGCAGCGTCGGTGATAAGCCCGATCTGCCTGCCGGTGAAGCTTATGGATTTCTCGCCAAGCTCCTTCACCGCAAGCGCGGTAAGCGCGCTCGACACACGCTCGCCGCTGGACATTATCATGTCGAGTTCGCGCTCGTCGGGCATCTCCGAAATTGTTTTGGCAAGCCCGATAAGCTTGTCGGTTTCGCCCGACATCGCCGAAACCACCACAACAACATCGTTGCCCTGGCGTTTTGTCTCGACGGCGCGCCGCGCGACGTTCTGAATCCTTTCGACATTGGCGACAGAAGTTCCGCCGTATTTCTGAACGATAAGCACTTTTCGTATCCTCCGGTAAATCCTGTTGATGTTCAGGCAGAGCAAAGCACAACGCTGAATATTTTACAGCAGGAATCACGAAAATGCCTAATCGCTTTTGGCGCGCTTTACATATGCGGAAGCGGATTGCTAAAATTGTTTTTCGCGCACCTCGCTGCGCGTAATATTTGCTGCAAACAAACAATTTCACGACAAATCCGAGAGGATACAATGCATAAGATACCGATGACTCCCGGTGGCTACAAAAAGCTCGAAAGCGAGCTTGAACAGCTTATAAAGGTTGAACGTGGCAAAAACATCAAGGACATCGAGGAGGCTCGCGCTCATGGCGACCTTTCCGAAAACGCCGAATACCATGCCGCCAAGGAGCGCCAGTCTTTCATCGCCGGGCGAATAACCGAATTGCAGGCCAAAATAGCCATGGCCGAGGTGATCGACCCCTCCCGCATTGTCAGCGACAGGGTCGTCTTCGGGGCTACCGTCAGCATTATGGATGTCGATACCGATGAAGAGAAGCAGTACACGCTTGTCGGCCCGGATGAGGGCGACGTTAAGAACGGCAGGGTCTCAATAGAATCGCCGCTTGCGCGAGCGCTTATCGGCAAATCCGTGGGAGACGAGGTTACTGTAACCACCCCCACTCGCAGCATAGACTACGAAATACTGGATATAAAATTTGTCTAGATCGTTCGAAGCCGTCGTCACCGAGAACCGCGAGGTGGCGGTAAACCATTTCCGCCTCACGCTCGCGCCGGATCAGGAAGTTACCCTGCCAGCTCCCGGACAGTTTTACATGCTCGGCATCACGGGCGGAACAGATCCGCTTCTCAAACGTCCGTTCAGTCTTTTCCGCCTTGGGAAAAACGGCGCCATAAACATTCTTTACCGCGTCAAGGGCAAGGCAACGCAGATCATGACGGGGCTTCAGCCAGGCAGCGTCCTGAACCTGCTTGGCCCGCTTGGAAACGGCTTCCCCAATGTTGAGGGAAAGCGCCCGATCATCGTGGCGGGAGGACTTGGCGTGGCTCCGCTTACCGCTCTGGCCGAGTCGCTACGTTTCGATTCGCCGCGCATTTTCGTGGGAGCCCGCTATGCCGGAGACGTGCTTGCAACCGACATCCTTTCCTCTATCGACAGCGACATATCCATATCCACCGACGACGGCAGCATGGGCATCCAGGGGGTTGTCACCGATGCTGTCAATGAATATCTGGCGTCAGCCGGAACATCGGCGCAGGATCATGTGATTTACGGCTGCGGCCCGCGCGGAATGCTCCGGGCATTGGCCGGTCTGTCCGATAGATACGGAATCGAAGGCTACGTCTCGCTTGAGGAGTATATGGCATGCGGCGTTGGCGCATGCCTTGGATGCGTCACAAAAACAGCCGGCGGCTACCGCAGGGTCTGCAAGGAAGGCCCGGTCTTCCGCATCGGCGAGGTGATACTTTAACGCCATGAACAAGCTCGAAACAAGCATAGGCGCGTTGAAGCTGAAAAATCCGGTCATGACCGCATCCGGAACGTTCGGGTATGGCGAGGAGTATTCGAAGTTCATCGACCTCAACAGGCTTGGCGCGGTTGTGGTGAAGGGCATTTCCCTTAATCCGATGGAGGGCAATCCGGTTCCGCGCATCTACGAGACACCTAGTGGCATGTTAAACGCCATCGGTCTCCAGAATGTCGGCCTTAAGGTGTTTATCGAGGAAAAACTCCCGTTCCTCCGGCGGTTCGACACGAAGGTGATTGTCAATATTCTGGGCAATACCGTAGAGGAATACGTCGAGCTTGCGCGTCATCTTGAAGAGGCGGCGGTTGACGCCATAGAGCTTAACGTGTCATGCCCGAACGTCAAGAAGGGTGGCATAGCGTTCGGAACCGATCTTTCAGCCATGGGCGGTCTTGTTGAGCAGGTGCGGGCGGCAACGCGCATTCCGATAATCACAAAGCTTTCGCCGAACGCCGGAAACATCGCGGAATTCGCGCGCGTTGCCGAGAATGCCGGTTCCGACGCTGTGTCACTGATAAACACCCTGCTCGGACTCGCAATCGATCCGCAAACCAGACGTCCGAGGCTTGCAAACATCACCGGCGGACTTTCAGGCCCGGCGATAAGGCCGATAGCGGTAAGGATGGTCTGGGAGGTTTTTCGCAAGGTCAAGATTCCGATTATCGGCATGGGCGGAATCATGGACAGCGACAACGCAATCGAGTTCATTCTTGCCGGCGCAACCGCCGTTGCCGTGGGAACCGCGAATTTCGTGCAGCCCGACGCTTGTGAGCGAATCGTGGACGGACTGGAATGTTACGTGGACGAAAACGGACTGCACTCGATCAGGGAGATCGTGGGCGGGATGATTATTTAAATTCATTAACGGGGCGGTTCGCGAACCGCCCTCCTCAATTACTACTCGCTCTTCAACTACTCGCTTTTCTTGAACACCGATATATAAGGCAGGTTGCGGTAACGGTTGTCGTAATCGAGGCCGTAGCCGACCAAAAACTCGTTCGGCACGGTAAATCCCACATAGTCGATCGGCACATCAACCTCGCGCCGGTCTTTCTTGTCGAGCAGCGAGCATATCTTCAACGATTCAGGCGATCTGCCCAGAATGTTCTGGCGCAGATGGTTCAGCGTGATTCCGGTGTCCACGATATCTTCGACAAGTATAACGTGGCGTCCGCGCACCTGCTCTCTTATGTCGGCATGAATCTTGATTTTCCCGGTAGTACTTGCCATCACATAGCTGGAGGCGATCAGGAAATCTATCGTTATGGGCATCTGCAGGTGGCGCGTGAGATCGGCGTAGAACATGAAAGCGCCTTTCAGAAGCCCGACGACAAGCGGGTTCTTGCCCTCGTAATCCTTCGAAATCTCGGCGGCCAGTTCACGCACCCTTGCCTGAATCCTGCGCTCCGACAGAAATGGCCTTCCGCGTATTTTCCCGGCTGTTTTTTCGATCGCCGCCTTGTCCCTGGTCTCCTCGGTTTTTGCGTGCATTACTTGTAAAAATTCCTTCCGAACAATTTTGAAGCATCCAGCCGGTCACGATTTCCCCGTTTGCCGCCAAGCGCGTTAGAATACCACATGACCGCCGGGCTTTACCTCCACATTCCGTTCTGCATCAGAAAATGCGGCTACTGCGATTTCTTCTCGGTAAATTTCGAAGAATCGTTAATGAAACGCTTTGTCGGCGCGGTTTTCGGCGAGATCGAACTGCGCGCGGATGAGTGGAAGGACGCCGTCTTTTCCACCATCTATTTCGGCGGCGGAACGCCGTCGCTTCTCGATCCGCGCGATATTGCCTGGCTGCTGGACACAGCTTCCCGCCATCTGGCAATGCATCCGGTTGAAGTCACGCTCGAATGCAATCCCGGCACGATCAGCATGGAGGGCCTTTGCCGGTTCAGGGAAGCCGGGATAAACAGGTTAAGCATCGGCGTTCAGTCATTCGATAACAGCGTGCTCTCGTTTCTCGGACGAATTCACGACGCCGATGCGGCGCGCGGCGCGTTTGAGGCGGCGCGAAACGCCGGACTTGCCAATGTCGGCATTGATCTGATCTACGGCATTCCGGGGCAGACGCCGGAATCGTGGGCAAGCACCATTAACGAAACCATATCGCTTGGGCCGGATCATGTATCCATGTATGAGCTGACAGTGGAAGACGGCACGCCGATTTCCGGACTGGTTCATGGCAATAAAGTTGCAATGCCGGACGATGCAAGCGCAATCTCCATGTACGAAAGCGCCGTAGCCATGCTCGAAAGCGCTGGAATACACCGTTACGAAATTTCCAACTTTGCCCGAACCGGACATGAATGCATGCACAATCTGAACTACTGGCGGCGCGGCTCGTATCTGGGCGTCGGCCCGTCGGCTCATTCGTTCCGTGAAAGTACTCGCCGTTATAACTTGCCGGAACTCGGCGCATACCTGACCGCTCTGGAGCAACGGCAATTACCGCCGGAAAATGCGGAGAGTCTCTCCGTGGAAACCGCCCGTTTCGAGCGCGTCATGCTTGCGCTTCGCACTTCGGCGGGAATTCCGCGGCACGATCTGCCGCATGTTTACACGGGCATAATCGGCGAAATGCTTGGAGATGGGCTGCTGGTTGAGGCTGGCGGACGTATCGCGCTTACGAAACGCGGCGTCATGCTTTCAAACGAGGTATTCATGCGGTTGATGCCGTAACGGCAATTCAGTGATCGGTAATCCGGTTGTTTGTTTTGGCATTTTCCTCGGACAACCTGCGTTCGAATCGCTCCTCAACCACGCCAAGCGTGTCAATACGCGCATTGGAATCGATTTCCTTGACGATCTGCACGAAGGCGTCAGCGCCTTCGTCGCCAAGTTTGTCCCGTAATGGTTTAGGTATCGCTATGACAGCCATTTTCCTAATACATCACAAGCTTTCCGGCATGGGTTGAAAATTTTCCAAGTGCAACATCGCACGGAACTACTTCAATCACGGCCACATCGAAAAGGGAGCAGGGGCGTCTAAGTAAACCAATGCAACTATTTGCCACCCCGCCTCAAAGCTCTTGGAATCGCGGAGTCTGCGGCAAGAAAACAGCAACTGTCATCGGCCAGCAGCGGATAAGCGCCAACCGTATGCTTTCCCGCCAGATGATCGTAAATCACCGGATCGGTAACCGGCATCAACAGGCGCTGTTCGCAATCGCCGCATTTCACCTTCGGCTTGTGGCAGATGCCAGGCTTCCATTCATTGCCGCAAGCTGGTGAATAGCCCGACTTGCCCTTGGCCGACTTCCAGCGCACGGGATAGACATCGGCGCGCCACTGGAACAGGCGGCGAAATAATGCGATCTTGTCGGCTGTGGTAAGTTGTGGTGTGGCTGGTTCCGGTTCTGCCGGTGACGATTCCGGAATGGAGGTAGACGCTGCTTGCCAGGCGATGCAGTGGCTGATCAGCAGTGCCTTGAGACGGGTATTCTCCTCGCGCAGTTGCTACGCACGGTCAACAGTGTCGTAAGTCGCCCCCTTCATCCGCCATTGCGCCTGTTCAGCCACTGCCGCCCATTAAGGCATTGCGCTGGCGCTCCGATTATAATAGGGGCAAGGAGCAATGAATCGCATGGGCCAAATCGATCGAGATATATTAAAGCGGCTTGCCGCAAAGTACATCTGGTGGAAAACCCCGGATGAGGCCATCGGGCAGCCTGAGCGCGTGGTGGCGCAGGTGATGAACATTGGCGACTACGATGATGTTCAGATGCTGGCCGCTCAAGCCGGTGACGACTATCTGCGGGAAGTTCTTGCCCGCGCCGAGATCGGCCAGTACAGCGAACGGTCGTGGTTTTATTGGCATTACCGGCTGGGTTTGGCCGAACCGGGCCAAGTGCCCGCGATGCCCCGGAGGCAAACGGCATGATCCGTACGTTCAAGGCGCGCATGGAAACTTTGCCCCCGGCCCAACAACGGCTCTGGCCGGCGTTGCGTCCGGCGCAGGAACTTGGTTTCGTGCTGTATGGCGGCACAGCCATTGCATTGCGCCTGGGCCACCGCGCATCGGTTGACTTTGATTTCTTCACCGACAGACCACTGGACAGAAAGGCCATGAAAGCGGCTTTTCCGTTTCTCGCCAGGGCCACTGTTCTGCAAGAGCAACCGGAAACGCTCACCGTGCTGGTTGCCGGAAGTGATGACCGGCGCGAGCATGTGAAGGTATCGTTTTTCGGAACCGTCGGCTTTGGCCGCATTGGAGAGCCGGAACTGACTGAAGACGGTATCTTGCAGGTTGCCTCGCTGGACGACCTGATGGCAACCAAGGTCAAGGTAATTTTGCAGCGAATCGAAGCCAAAGATTATCAGGACATCGCCGCGATGATTAAAGCAAACGTCAGTCTTGCCAAGGGCCTGGCCTCGGCGCGGGCGCTATTCGGCCAGGATTTCCAGCCAAGCGAAGGGCTCAAGGCAATGGTTTATTTCAAGGGCGGCGATCTGCATGCCCTCTCCCATGCCGAACGGCAAACGCTGATTCAGGCGGCAAGCGCGGTGCGCGATCTGCCATCCGCCCACATTGCCTCTCACGCGTTGAGCATGACAGGCGCATAAGCTGTCGCCTCACCTTCCTTGAATCACAACTTCCCCACCGCGCTCTTCACCCGGCCGTCCCGAACCTGCGCGTACCTGGCAGTGGTCTGGATTGATTCATGCCCCAGAAACGTCTGGATTATGCGGATGTTCTCGCCTTGCTCCAGCATGACGGTTGCCGCCGTATGCCGCAGCATGTGCGGATGCATGTTCTCCGCGATTCCGGCTTTCCGCGCGACCGTCCGGATACGTTTCCATATGTTCTGGTAGCCAACCTCCACGATCAGCGGGTTCTCCCGTGCCCTGCCATCAAGTTCGGCCATGCGTTCAAGCAGCAACGGCCTCACGGCCTGCGCCAAATGTATTGCTGCCTGTCCCGCGGATTATTCCCATCGTAAGGCGGCGGATTGTCCCTGACGACGGGCTTCAACAGATGCGCCTTGTACCGGATCACATGCGAAGCGGTCAGTTCATGCGCCTCGATGTCGCCGACAACGCCGATGAACCGGCGCACGGCGGATGTGTAGGCATGGACGGTTGAATCGGAAACGCCATGCCTGACGCCCTGAACCCGCAGAAAATCGGCGAACTGATCGACTGACCCGGATAATCGCATATATCACGCTCCGTAGAACATTTTTCGAGGCTATTCCGGCTTCCACTGCCTTGCCGCCAGGCAACCGGGATGACATTATATCCTTTTGCAGTGGATCACTAGTGCCACAACGTTCACTGGCGTCACCCGTGGCAGTTCATACGTATGCAGTTAATCTAATGCCCCATAAAGAGAGAAATTAAATTCCCAATCGTCCAAATTGAAAATCAGAATTTCGATTTGACTGAACATCGAAATTTCTTTATACTTCCTGCATGTTGCAGCGAACAATTTCAACCAGGCTGGCCGGACTGGCCGGGAAGTTTTCGGTAATATCGATCACCGGGCCAAGGCAGGCTGGAAAAACAACTCTGACGAAAGCGGTGTTTCCCGATCACGCATACGTTAGCCTGGAAGACCCGAACGAGCGGGAGTTCGCCATTTCCGACGCGAAGGGCTTTCTTCGCCGCTTCGATGGCGATGTCGGCGTAATACTCGACGAGGTGCAGCGCGCGCCGGAAATACTGTCGTATATTCAGGGAATTGTTGACCGGGATGACCGGCCAGGGCGTTTTGTGCTTACCGGCTCACAGCAGTTTCAGCTTATGGCGAAGGTGAGCCAGACGCTTGCCGGAAGAACGGCGATTGTTAATCTTCTCCCGTTCAGCATGGACGAGTTGCTGGAGCGCGAAACGGCAGACCCGTTGCGGATTGACGAACTGCCCGCCTCGTCCGCCCCGCCGTCGTTCAGCCTTGAGGAGATCATCTTCAAGGGCTTTTATCCGCGCATTCACGACAAGAACATTCAGCCGCACGACTGGCTTTCGGCCTATTACCGAACCTACGTGGAGCGTGACGTTCGCGATGTGGTCAACATCGGCAATCTCGAAACGTTTCAGCGTTTTGTGCGGCTCTGCGCCGGAAGAAGCGGGCAATTACTGAATCTTTCGTCGCTTGCCCAAGACACGGGCATCTCGCACACCACGGCGCGGAACTGGCTGTCGGTGCTTCAGGCCGGTTTCATAATTCATCTGCTGCCGCCGCATTTCGCCAATTTCTCGAAACGGATTGTGAAAAGCCCGAAAATTTATTTCATGGATTCCGGGCTCCTTTGCTATCTGCTCAGGGTGCGGGAGCCGGAGGAGATAGTCATTCATGCCATGAGGGGCGCAATCTTTGAAACCTTTGTCGTTGCCGAACTCGTCAAGGCGTTTGCCCACAGAGGGGAGACGCCGCCGCTTTATTTCTGGCGCGACAAGACCGGACACGAGGTTGACGTTGTGATTGACGCCGGTTCAAGACTTGTTCCGGTCGAGGTGAAGTCTGGCGAGACGCTGGACAGGTCTTTTTTCGACGGTTTGGCCTGGTTTTCATCTCTGGGTTCGCCGGCGGCGGAAACCGGGGTTCTCATTCACGGCGGCGGCGAAATGTATCGGCGCAATAATTGTGCGGTTCGTCCCTGGCATCGTTGCGTGTAATTTTATTTCTAAGTCAATTTCACCTCCGTGCTCTAATTTCGATTCTAAATCAACAAACCATAACCACACCCTGCCCTCCCCTTTGTAATGGGAGGGTTTGGGAGGTGTTGTTGAACGTTTGATCTGAAGATGGAATAAACGGGAAGCGGCGGCACTAAGCGAGGCCATGGCTGAATTGGGTCTGAATAACGGAACCATCACTGTGATCCCGGCCTGGAGATTTCTCCTTGACCTGCCGGAATCTCCGGAATTCGCATGACAAGCCGTCCCAATTCCAGCAGCGCTTGATCGAAGCGCCGGACAGAGGAAGGTGGCGGCATAGTGCAAGATGCCTGTTGATCGCATATTGCACTATGCCATTTGGCCTTAACGCAGGGAATTATGGCTCTATTTCGATTACACTTATCCCCTTGCTGTTGCCGACGTAAAGCGTGTTGCCGACAGCCTTTACCGTCAGCGGCTCGCCGTCCGTCCCGATTACGCCTATCTCGACAGGCGCATACGGATCTGAAATATCCACCACGGAAATTCCACCGTTATCCTTGTCCGTCACATATGCCACGCCGTTGGCAATCGCCATGTCATACGCCGGGCCGCGTGTTTCAAAGTTGCCTATTATATCGTCGGGCTTGCCGTCGCCGTCGTTATCAGAGCCGAAATCTGGAGTGCCTAAACGGGCAAGGCTTATAATCCCTACACCGTTATTGGTTGCCACATAAGCATATCCATCAATGAGCTTCAGCCGCTTTGCATGTCCAATGATACTGAGATCGATCAGGCCGATTTCTCCCCACTCGGACAGAATATCCCCGTCGAAAGGATCGAGAATCAGCAAAGTTGAATCGGTCATTGCATACAGATACCGGGAGTTCTTGTCCACCACGATGTCGATGAATTTATCCCAAATCCCATGGAAATACCATGCCGGATACCATCTGACAGGATAGCGCAATGCGCCTCCCGCGAAAAACCAATCCATCTTTGGATCGGACAGGTATATTGAAAGATGCCCCCTCCCTCCGCTGACCTGCACAGCATAGCTTGCGTCCGTGAAATATTCATTCGGGGGAGAAAACGAATAGTCATCTATTCCATCGACACAGTATGAGCCGAAGCCAAGTGAGTCAAGCGCCATAACCACAATGGCGGGGTGCGCCGGATCGCCAAGGTCAACAATATCAAATGCCGTACCATAATTATTGTTGTATACGACATAAGCAACGTTATCGATCAGTCTGACCCGCATTATCGGATAGCCGGTAGCCAGATCACCCAAAACAATCGGGTTTTCGGGATTCGATACGTCATACGTCTTCAGATGCCCGGCCATGTCGCCTGAAACAGCCAGGCCGCCGCTGGTATCGAATGCCTGTACCTGACTGCCGGACACTACCCTTCGCACAACATTCGCCAGAGGAAGCGCGGCAACCGTGCCTAACGCGACCGGCCCAACCGTGACCGGATACAGCGTGGATTCCTGCACGCTTATGGAAATATCGTCACTGGACAGCCATGGCAGACTTACGCTGAAAGCGCCGTTATCCGTAGCAGCCACGCTTGCCATATAAAACTGCCCCGTTCTGCCGCTTTGCACTTTGACAGTAACCGGATACACGTCGTCGGTAACCGCACCGGCTGAGCCGATAACCGATACCCTTGATGTCGAAGGATCAACGTCCATTCTTATCAGCGCAGTGTTCAGTGTTGGCACGACGGGAATAGACCCAATATCTATCGGCCCGACCGTTATGGGGTTCGGTGTTGATTCCTGCAACGCAATCGAGAGCCTGTCACCCAACAACCACGGCAAGTTCAGATTGAACGCGCCGTTGTCAGTGGCAGCAACTGTCGTTGTGTACACCGTTCCGCTTATACTGCTTTGCACTTCGACCGTAACAGGATACACGTCGTCGGAAACCGCACCGGCAGAACCGATGACCGATACGCTCGATGTCGAAGGATCAACCTGCATCCTTATCAGGGCCGTGTTCAAGGCCGGGACAACCGGAATCGGCCCAAGATCGATCGGCCCGACTGTTACAGGGTTTTTTGTGGACTCCTGAAGCGTAAGGGAGAACCTGTCACCCAGAAGCCAGGGGACATTGATTCTGAACGCTCCTTTATCTGAAGCGGCGACAGTTGTCGCATAAAACTGGCCGCTAATGTCGCTTTGGACTTTGACCATGACCGGATACACGTCATCCGCAACCGCCCCTGACGCGCCGATAACCGCAACACTGGCGGAGGATGGAACCAATTCCATTCTCACCAGTCCCTGATTCAGTGTCGGCACAACGGGAATCGATCCAAGCTCGAACGGCCCTGTCGTCACAGGGTTTGGCGTGGATTCCTGCAGACTGATCGACAGGTGGTCATTTGCTATAAACTGCAAACTCACGCTAAACGCCCCGTTATCCGAAGCGGCAACCGTTGTTGTATAAGCCTGACCGCTTATGCCGCTTTGAACCTTCACAATAACCGGATAAACGTCGTCGGTAACCGCGTCTGCAGAGCCTGCAACCGTCACCGTTGTGGCATCGAGGGAAACGGTCATGTCGATCAGCCGCGTATCAAGCGCCGGAACCGCGCCAAGATAGGTATCTGCAACACTTATTCCCCTACTGTCGCCGACGAAGATTGTCGCCCCGGCCATGTCAATATCCATCGGCTCGCCGCCTGTGCGTATAAACCCGACCTCGACAGGCGCTGACGGGTCTGCAAACTCCAGCACACGGATGCCGTTATATAAACCGTCAGTTACATACGCGTAGCCGTTCTGAACAGCCACGTCATAGGCAACTCCGGTTGTCGGAGTGAAACTCAGAACATCATCGGCAACACCGTCGCCGTTTCCATCAGCGCCGAAGGCTGACGTGTCGAGACGTTCCAGACTCACTATCGCCATGCCGGTTTTCGCCGCAATGAACGCCTTGCCGTCGATCAGCTCGAACCGCCTGGCGCTACCGTTAACCTTTACCTTGCCGACTTCAACGATGTTCGACAGATTCCGCACATCCAGAACATATAAGTATGAGTACGTCCCGTTGTCCGCCACGGCATAAAGACGCCCGGAAACACCATCAACGTACACATCGTTGACAGACCCAGTCATCGATTTTGACGCAATCCGCACCGGATTCCGGGCATCATGCACGTCAAACACCTGAACCGAGTAGTACGCGCCGACAAACGCCAGCCCGTCATATGCATCCACGCTGTAATGACTGCTGTTCGAGATGGACGAAAGCGAAACCGGATGCGCCGGATCGCTTATATCCACAAGCCATGTCCGCCAGCCGTCCTCAGTTACATACGCAATGTTTCCGATTATCCGAACCTGACGGATCGAATAGCCGGTGTTCAGGGTGCCAAGCTGCAACGGATTGGCCGGGTCGCTCACATCAAACACCCGCACATTGCCGCTTTTGTCGCCGGTCACCGCCAGACCGCCGCTTGCGTCCACCGCCTGAACCCCGTTATTTATGACAAAGCTGCCGGGAACCTCGCCAACCGGTATACGGCCAAGGGAAACGGGGCCAACGCTTTGGAATGGGCTTTCTGTTTCAATGGCCTCAACCATGAATGCATCGCCAAGACCGGCAGATACATTCAGACTGAAAGCGGCTCCGGAGGTAATCCTTGACATCGAAACGGCTCCGCTTGTTGTGTTCGTAAGCTTGATATCCACATAAGCACTCTCATCCTCAACAGCCATCGGCAATCCGATGACATCAACAGTGCCATCCGGTTTACGCATCGAAAGCGAAATCCGATCACGATGTACAACAGGCGGCAGATCACCCGCATTGACAACAGTCAAACCTTTAGCTCCATCCGCCACATAAACCAGACCGCGCGAAACCGATACGTCTTTCGCCGCGCCGGGCGTATCTATCGATGCGACATAAACAGGCTGTGCCGGAGCCGATACATCTATCAGCGACATGCCAACCGTTTCGCCTCCAGCCACAATTGCCAAGTTGCCGGAAACGGTAACTCCCATTGAAGCGCCCGGCAATTGCATGGTGGCAATAATGCTTGGTGACGATGGATTTGCCGTGTCAACAATAACCAGTCCGCTGTTTGTTGTTACATATACAAGACCGTCAGTGACCTCCATACGTTCCGGCCTGCTGGAAAGCGCAACCTTGCCAATCTCCACAATGTTCGACAGATTTTGCACATCCAGAACGTAAAGATATGAACTCGTCCCGTTGTCCGCCACTGCATAAAATTGACCGGAAACGCCGTCAACATGAACATCGTTGACAGAGCCTTGCAACGACTTGGACGCTATTAGCACCGGATTCCGGGCATCATGCACGTCAAACACCTGAACCGAGTAGTACGCGCCGACAAACGCCAGCCCGTCATATGCATCAACGCTGTAATGACTGCTGTTCGAGATGGACGAAAGCGAAACCGGATGCGCCGGATCGCTTATATCCACAATCCACGTCCGCCAGCCATCCTCAGTTACATACACAATGTTTCCGATAATCCGAACCTGACGGATCACATAGCCGGTGTTCAAAGTCGCAAGCAAAACAGGCGATGCCGGTACGCTAACGTCATATACAGATACAAGCCCATTACTGCCGCCCGTAACTGCAACATTGCCGACAACATCAATCGCCTCCGCGTTGCTGCCTACTGATGTAATCGCGCCGATCATTGAAGGCCTGAGCGTGATTGCAATGCTTGCGGACGCCGTCTGTCCAGAGTTATCCGTGGCGACGGCGTTGATGGTCTTTAACGTATCTTCAACGACAGCCGGTACGCGCCAGGCAAGAGAATAGCTGTTCGCGCCAGAGGCTGTTCCGGTTCCAAGCAAAGCATTACCATCGAAAAACTGAACGTTTTGCAGATTCCGGTCGTCGGTTGCGTTTGCAATAATGGTAATTGTCATGCCGCTGTACGCGGCAGCGCCTGAACGAGGAGACAATATGCTTATTTGCGGTGGATTGTCCTCGACAACGTGAACGGTAAATTGTCTGTCTGCGGAATTGCCGGACACATCCGTGGCCCGGATAAGAACACCAAGCGTGTACTCGGTGTTTTCGACGCCGTCATCCGCGACGGGGTATTCGAAAACAAAGGCCGGGAACCGGCTTGTTCGTATAAGAACACCGTCAACATACAGCTCCACTTTTTCAATGCCGTACTTGTCGGTTGCGGTTCCTTCAATTCTCAGCTTTTCACCTTCGAACATCGCAAGCGGCGTATCGATCCCGACTGGTGAAGAAAGCGCAATCGAAGGCGGTACGGTCTCGCTGGCTACATTCAGGTGAACGATGCCGGAGAGTGCCGATGCGCCGTTCAGGTTTTCCACTTTTGCTTGCAAATCAATTTCCGCAATATCTCGCGGCACACGGAAGCGGTACAAATACGGAGATGTCTTATCGGCAAACACCTCTTTGCCGTCGATAAAAAACGTCACAACCGCAGAATTGCCGTTTGCCACATCGGCAACTACTTCCACCTCGGCCCCCTCTTCCACGCTTGCGCCGTCAATGGGTTGAGCGATTGAAACCGCCGGGGATGGCGATGCAGACGAAACTATCCTGTAACTCTTAAGCCCGGCAGTGCCTTCTGTCGAGTAAATATATCCGCCCCGCAAGAATACGCTGCCGACATTCGCGCCGGATTGCACCATTCCCATGTCCGACAACATGCCGTTGTTGCTTACGCCGACCATGCCCCATCCGCTATGCCCGGAGGCATGAAGAACAAATCCGTCGCTAAGGTCGATCGTGCGGATGGAAACAACGCCGTCCGGGGCAAGTGATTGAATACTCTTGAATCCGGAAGCCTGGTGGTATGTGAAGGATTTCAGCGTGCTTGCGCCCTCTGTTCCGATGCCGAAATCGTGGGCCGCATCGAACAAACGAACACTGCCGGTGGAGGCTGTGGCACGCAATACCGGCGAAAACGGCGTGGCGATGGAATAGGCATCCAGCGATGAAGACGCGGCATTATGGGCAACATTAAGCATGTCGCCCTCGACATCCACCCCGGCAACGTTCGGCAACTTCACGGTCAGGCCATACGCGGAGGCCGGATCATGCGGATCGAGCACCATTAGCCCAGCCGCGCCCATTGCGGCATAGGCATGGCCGTTTCCAAAAGCCATGCCGCTGACAGGGGACGGCGTGTCTACGTGACCGATCATTGCCGGATTTGCAGGCTCGGCTGTTGCAAGCAGCGCAATCCCGGATGCTCCATAGGCATAAACAGTCCTGTCGAATACACGAATTCCGCTGAAATCGCCGGTAAGCTGAACGCCGCCAGCCTTCATTGGCCCGGCAACATTGCACATGTCGATTACGGAAATGCCGACGCCCTTTTCCAGCGCGTACACATAGCCGCCGTAGGGTATTGCGTCAACAATATCGGCTCCGCTGGAATAACCGGCATCCAGAGAAACAACCAGCGGTACATTAAGGCTGATAGTCGCCGTTGTGATCTTTTCCATCGAATCGGCCGCCGTGATCTCTACCGCAAGCGTTGAGCCGGGCGCGGTCGCCGCAACATCGTAGCTCGCCGAGACTAAAGCGCCGGTTCCTTCGGCAACTTTTGCGCTGTTTACTTTCAATATCCACGAATTCACGCCGAAATCGTCCTGCAACTCGGCGCGAATGTTTATCCTCGCGCCGCCGAGCACGTTCTGCCCGTCAACCGGGGCAATAAAACTTACAGTCGGCGGATTGTCCCGGATTACGGTTATAGGCAATGCGCCTGTTGTTCCGATGTTGCCGTCAAGGTCGGTAGCGCGAACCTCAAGCGTTGTTGTTGCGCTGCCCTGTCCCTCCGGAATGATTGCCGGAATCGTATAGTCGAACGCGGCATCGCTCCGGGTTGGTTTTTCTATTCTGGACACCACAACACCGCCCGACAGGAACTCCACCGAAGAAATTCCGATGTTGTCAGAAAAGCTCGCGGATATGCCGACTTTGTGTCCTTCGGCGAATTTCATGGATGGAATGTTTGAGATCATCCCGACAATGGGCGCAACGCCGTCCCTCACAACATTGAGCGCAAGCGGGGTGGATTCCGCGCTTTTCCCCGATTTATCAAATGCTTTAGCTGAAAGCTCAACATTGCCCGGTTCCGCCGGAGCGATAAACGTCGTCTCGTAATATCCGCCGCTTTCATACCTGTCGGTGGCGAATATTTTGCCGCTTAGGAAAAACTCCACCCGATCCACGGCATCGTTGTCCGCTGCCCGAACGCGCGCGGTTACAGTGTCCCGCGCAATCACCGAACTGCCGGTTGCAGGCGACGCGATGGAAACCGTAGGCGGCACAACATCATCCACCGTAAGCGTAACCGGCCTTGCCCGGCCAATGTTTCCGGCGGCATCCACGGCATACGGCGCAACAATGATTTTTGTTCCGCCCGCGTAGTTCTGCGGCACGTTCAGGGTGAATTTGCCAATGGCATCCGATGCCGGGGCATCCGGAATCGCTGTTGCAGTCAGTTGCAGTCCGCCTTCCGTGCGGAATTCGATGCGGTTTATTGTTTCATTGTCCGTGGCAAACACGTTTACCGGTATCGAATCGCCGGGCGAAACATTGAACCCGGTTTTGAATGAGGTTATCTCAACGTTTGGCGGCGTCTTGTCGATGGTATGCAGCAACAGCCTTGCCGGCGCGCTTTCCACGCCGCGCATGTCTCTGGCCACCACTTCAACCGAAATCTCCACGCCCGACTTCGACGACGCGGGAACGCTGACCGGGAAAATCCGCTCCGCGCTTAAAGCGCCTGTGCCGACGGCGTAGACAACGGTATCGGATATATCCGTGCTTCGCACGCGCATCTCGATCTCTTTAAGCCCAAGATCGTCGGACGCTTCCACCCGCACTCCAATTGCCTGCCCTGTGCCTATGGCGGTTCCGGTCTGCGGCGCAAGTATCGCAGCAGTCGGCGGATTGTTCGGAACAACGGTGATCGTCGTGGAAACCTCCTGCCCCATGTTTCCGGCATAGTCCATCGGCGTGGCGGAAACCGTTATTGTTTCAGTTGGCGAAATGTCTATCCTGTAAGGCGGCCTGTTGACCGATTTTACTCGCTGCCCGTTCACGCTGAAATCCACAACAAAGAGATCGGGCGGTGCCTGCGGCGTAGCGGTCACCGTCACCGGAACGCCTTCGATTGCCATGCCGGATGACAGGCCAAGCGTAATTACCGGCGCTGTCTTGTCGCCGGTCGAGAAAACGGCGCTGTAATCCTGCGCCGCATTCCCGAACGCATCGGCTATGCCGGACAGGCCGAACATGAACGACGTTGCGTCAGCCAACGGATTGTCGGGATAGAAGGTTACGACCATATCCTGAGCCGAGAATGCAAGAATGCCGGAAACCGGTTCTCCGGTGTCCGCCCTCGTTATGTCAACAGTTGCCGTGGCCTTCGCCACAGACTCCGAAAACTCGACAACAAACGCGCCCTTTATCAGTCTGGCAGACACAACCGAAGGCGGCGTTATATCCGCCGTAGTAAATGAAGCTACATACGGCTCTTCCATGGACTTGCCGATGTCATCGCGCATGTATGACACCGATACGGTAACCGGCGCGAACTCAGGAAGCCGGGAAGCCGGGGTAAACGTAACGCTTTTTCTATCCGGAGAAAGCGACAGCGCGCCTGCTATATCCTTGCCGTTGCTTGTAATCCGGACGTTGCCCCGGTTGATCAGCGTCGCGTCCATCGGCTCGGAGAATTGAATTGTGATGGCTGAATCAAGCGGAACCTGAATCGATCCGGGCTTGGGCCGCATCGCAACAACGTATGGCTTATGTTCATCAAGTATTATCAGCGGCAATACAAGCGTCGATGCCTCATTGCCAAGCGATCCAATTACCGCACCGATTCCGCCGCTTGAATAATCGATGGCGGAAATCCGGAACGCTCCAAGCGGAATTCCCTTAACGGCAAAGCCGCCGGATTTATCAGTGAGCGCATAGACCAGCACGCCGCCGCTGCCGGATGCCCTCGTGACATAGCAGGTTATCAGCGCCTCCTGAACCGGCGTAACGCCATCCTCGCGGAAAACAGTGCCTTTTATCTCGCCGGAGGATTCAATCGGTATCAAAACACCGCCTATGGTTTCTCCATCTTCCGTAAGCGCGCCGTTGTAAATTCCGCCAAGCCTGCTTCCCGGAATATGCGCATAGATGCTGAAATCCCCAGCCGGAACGCCGTAAAACGCGAAGTTGCCATCGGAATCGCTGAATGCCGTGAAGCTGTTTGCAAGCGGCCCGGTAACCTGAAGTGCAAGCTCAACGCTCCTGCCCGGCGATGTTCCGTCAGAGTTCACCACACGGCCTGCGATATTGCCAGTTCCAACGAAAACAATATCCGCATTGACGACAGAATCGCCGGTCGTCATCGCAACATTAACGCTTCCGCCATCAAGGCCGTTTTGCTCCGAGGCGATCAGCTTGAACTTGCCAAGCGGCACTGTCACGAACTCGAAATTGCCGTCTGCATCGGATATGGTGGTTACAGGCACACGATCGTACTTGTTCCACTTGTAGTCGTATATCAGCACGGCGTAATCGCCGCCCGATACCGTTTTCGCCTCGATCTCGGCATATGGAACCGGCGTCACTCCGTCGGCGGCAAGTGTGCGGCCGGAGATTGTTCCTGTCGGCTCGAAGGGAACATCGGTTTTTACCGTCTCGCCTTCCGTCTTGATCTCGCCGTCCGCTGTTCCGGCAATGTTCCAGAACGGGTGCTGAGCCGTCACTGTATAACTGCCCTCCGGAATGCCAGAAACCTTGAACCGGCCTTCCATGTTCGATGTCATGACGATGGCTCCGGCATTCGACACGGTGTTGCTTGTCAGCGTCACCATCGCGCTTCCAACAGGCTCGCCGGACGACATCAGAACGTAACCCTCAACCGTGCCGTTGGCCCGAAGTTTTATGTCAACAGTCAGTTTCTGGGTGTCGTAGTCAACCGTGTCGCTTGCGACGCCGGTTCGTCCGGTTGCCGGGTGAAACACCTCCAGACCGAAACCGCCAAGCGGCACGTAATCAAGCAGGTAGCGTCCTTCGGCATCCGATGTTGTGAAAAACGGCGGGCGGAAATTTCTGGTGAGCTTGACCTGCGCGTATGGAACCGGAGTTACGCCGTCCGGCATCAATACCCTTCCGGAAACTGTTCCTGCCGCAGACACCACAACAGTTGAGTGCATCTCAATGTTGTCTTCTGGTATCGAGCCGCCAGATTTGCCGCCGGTCAGTGTCGCCGGGTCTTCAGCCGTAACGGAATAGCCGCCTTCAGGCACGTTTCTGAAAGTAACCACGCCGGTTTGACCGGTAACAAGCGTGGGAAATTCGCCGGACAGATATGCGATTGCCGACCCGCTTTCGAGCTTTACCCTCGCGTTCGCAACCGGATTGCCGCCCCCATCCACCACGCTGACATTAACAGTTCCGCGTCCGAGAATATGAATATCCACGACAGCCTCGTCGCCCGTCCCCACCGCGCAGCGAGATACGCCGAAGTTACCTGTCACCGGATCATACGCCTCCAGTGTGAATGTGCCGGGGGGAACCAGATCGAACCGATAGGTTCCGTCTGCGGCGGTTTTTACCTGCATTTCAGAGATGGTCAGCGTTTTCAATGAGACAACGACATCCGCCCCAGCCCTGTTGCCGTCGGCCAGAAATACCTGTCCGCGCACAACAGAAGTCGGCCTGAGCACCATATCCACAGTCACAACCTCGTCGGGGTTTCTTACCTTGCCGACATATGCGACAGGCTCCGAATTGAACGCGTTGAAGGTTTCCAGCCTGAAATCGCTCACCAGCACCTTGTCTATCGTAAACCTGCCTGTGAGACCCTCGGCGGTAAGCTGGTCGCTGAGATAGCGTTCCTGCCGATATTTCGGGTTGCCGTACTGGTTGAAAGTGGTTCGTGTAAACAATACGCTCGCTATGGTCGGCGATTCGCCGTCGGGCTGATATATTGTGCCGGTTATCCGGCCAAACCCCTTGAACCTTAGCGCCGCAAGGTTTATGACCTGGCCTTCCACCTTAAGATCGATCGCCGATTTCTTGTCCGCATCCGTGCTGTCGGAATTCAGCATCCAGACGCTATATCTTTCAAGTGGCAGCTCTATGGAATAGAAGCCGCTCGAATCGGTATACGCTTCCCTCCTAACAAGATAGCTTTTGAAATTAATGGCCTGATGCCTTAGCGCGTTGCCGTGGGCATCGAGCGCGTATCCCTGAATTACGCCGTAGCTAAGCGGAGGATCGAACGTCAGCGCCACATGCGCCAGCTCACCCACGCCGCCGATGTCTATGTAGCTGGTTGCTATGGCTTGTGTATCCGGATGCTGGGCATCCACCTTTATGTGTCCGGTCGGAACCGCCTCGATAACGAAATTCCCGTTTTCGTCGGTTTTTACAAGGCTGACGCCGGATATGACCGACGCCCCGGCCACTTTTGCCCCTGTATGGTCATACACAGTTCCGGCAAGTTTCGCCGTGCCCGGAAATACAAGATTCACAACGGCTGTCTCGTTGCCTTCCAGCGTTACGGTAGTTCTGGCGGTTTCCCCTGTCTCCTGCCGGAAGGAATAAACCGAAATCTCGCGCTGCGGGACGCTTTCAAAAAAATAGTATCCGTCCGCATCGGTCTCCCGCCAGTCTTGATATGAATATGATGCAGCGTTCACGATAACCGGAACCCTGGCCATCGGAGTTTTTCCGTCCGAAGCAAACACCCGCCCCTGCAACGATCCCGTGTCGCCAAGCATCGAATAGACCGGAAGCGTAACATTCACCGAATCGCCTGCCTTCGGGATGTTCACGCCGATTGCGCCGCGAAACTCCTTGCGCGCCGCGTTCAGGTTCACGTTGCCTACAGGAACCATGTCGAAGCTGAATCGCCCGGCAGTGTCGGCTTTGGTGAGATATTTCACGCTTGATGTCAGGCTTTTAAGTTCCACAACCGCCTCGGAAACCGGCATGGAGTTGTCGGCCCGAACCACCTGTCCGCGTATCGTGCCCAGACCGTATAGTATGATGTCGAGCCGCATCTCCTGCCGATCCATGAGTATCCGCGACGAGATGTTTCCGGTCTGGCCGTTTGACGGATCGCCGCTTTCAACAATAAACGGCGTGCCTATCTTCACGAAATCAAGGCGATATTTACCCTCATCGTCCGTCAGTGTTCGACCGGCAAATATGTAGATGCCGTAACGGTTCATCTCCCACAGCGTTACCTGAGTGTGTGCTATCGCCTCGCCGTTGGCCCTAAGCACCTTCCCCGACACAATACCGCCCGGAGTATCAATCGTGGTTTTTACCGGTATCCTCGCCGAAAGCGGCTCCTGCGCATTGCCGTCCGGGTCTGTCATCCCTGAAATAGTCAGATCGTATTCGAAAAACGGCGAAACCGTTCCTTCGAATATGACCTCGACGATTCTTCCGCCTGGAAACACCTTTACGTTCTTCGGATCGTTCAGCACTGCCCGGTCTTCCGACCGGTATGCAAGCCCGTAATTCGCAAGCTTTTTAGCGTTTGCGGTATCTACCTTCTCGTCAAATAGCACCGCGACAACGCGCCCGAAGCCATCCTCATCGGCCTCGGCAAGCTGCATCGCGGCTACCGCGCGAGGCCCTGCCGGATATTCATACGCATATGTTCCCGTCGGCCCGATTTCGAGCGAGCCAAGCATGAGAACCGGAACCGCTCCGCCCGCAATAATCCGCCCTGTTATTGTCTCACCGGCCCGCACAGACACATTACGGTACTCGACGTGAACGAAGCCGCCGCCTTCAACCGGCAGAATCACGCCGAAATTGATTTCGCCGGTCTGAATTCCGGTGATCTTCAGGTCATACGCATTGCCTTCATCCGCATCGACAAGCGCCATCTCGCCGGATGCCGCAGCGCTGTCGCCGTCCATGTCGATAAGCGCGCTATACGGTATTTCCCGGACAGCCGATCCGCCTGACCGCCTGCCAAGCGACAATCCGTCCGCATCGGTCATCTCCATGTGCGCAAGCGCGCCGCCTGCGTTCTCGATAACGGCGGATACAAACGGCCCCCGGTACTTCACGGTTTCGCCAAACGCCCTTTGCGCCGCCATTAAATCGCCCGACTTCGCAAGTATCTTCCCGGCCTCAAACAGAAAGCTCCTTCCGGCGTCGGTTGTGCGGAGAATCTGTTCAAAACCCTTGTCGCGGAAGCCGCTGCCAAGCCAGCCGATCACAAGATCGGCAACCGATTTTTCCAGCGTCTCGCCCATCTTCACGCGAAGCCCGGCCTCGCTAAGCTCCCAGGCCCGCTTCACAACATTCTGCTTGGGTATGCGGACAGCGTCCTTTGGCATAACCGGCGCGGTGGCCGCGCTGTGCGCAAGGCCAAGCACGCGCATGGCATGATAGAAAAGATCGCGCGGCAGCTCCTTCACCCACTCCTGAAGCACAATCGTATCGGGCGAAAGCGGAACGCCGCGCTCGTCCACGCCGGTTCGCAGACGAAACACTCCCTTTGCGCCCTCGTCTCCGGCAAAAGCGGCAGACGTCACCTTGCCGGTTTTGCGCGCGATCAGCCGGAACTCGGCCACAGCCGAATCTCCAGCCGCTATCGTGCGCATTGCGACAGCGCCGACAGGCGTTGCCGGGTCGGAATCGCCGATTATTGTTGCGCCGTAAACCGCCTGAGGCGGAAGCGTAAGTTGAACAAGATTCGCCGCCACCTCTGATGTGTTGTGAACCGTAACGAACAGGGAATACTCCTCGCCGTCGCGCACAACGTCCGGCTGGCCGAAAGTAAGCGTGAAGTTCGGATTCCGCACAATCACCGTGCCGGTTGCGCTGCCGAAAACCTGCACCGGCCCGCTCGGCAGACCGGTGAGCGTTGCGGTTATTTTTATCTCCAGCCGGTGCGTTCCTTCCCGCAAACCCTCCACAAGAAACCGCCCCTCGCCGGATTCATGCGGCCCGACAGCGCTTCCGCCGCCTGCAGCATTGAGCACCTTCGCAATCGGCTGAGTTCCTGAACCAGCATCCGCAAGCCTGAGCGGATCGTCGCTGCTGCCCGGCATGTTGTCGTCACCGGCAGGCAGAACGATCTCGGCGTTGATGCCGGTCACCTTGAGAGCGCTTCCGTCAGGCGCGTTGTTCGTGACCAGAAGCATCACCTCGAAAAACTGGTTCAAAAAGGCGATGTCGCCAGGAATAATGATCGCCCCGGCAACTGGAATGTTTAAGAATCCGATCTCACCGCCGTCATCATCTTCTGGTCGTGTAAATGGAATGCCATTGAGTTGCAGATTGGGAGCATTGAGGCGTGGCGCGGGTGTGATGTCGGGATCGGGAGCTTCATCTATGTCGGGGAGCCTTGTCCCCTCAGGATATTGAGTGTTACCCATCACAATCGGAATGTCCATGTTCACCACGCCGGTTTCTGTGCCGAAGCCAACAGTAAACTTATAGGCGGTGAAGTTGTCGGAAGTGACGCTTATGCCCAGCTTTTCGATCTCATCGATGCTCAAGGCGCGCGAGGTTACCTGTGTAACAAGAAGTTTCCTGATAGTGTCGATGCGGGCGATAGCGGGACTGGCGTACATCACCACCTGCTCGCCGCGCATCAGCCGGATGTTGTCCAGAACGTATGTTCCCTCCTGCGGCAGTGGCGGGATCACAAGCTGCTCGCCGGGCGCAGATTCGATTTTGCGCGGCGTGGAGATGCCGGGGCCGGACAGGTCGGCCACAACCGTCAGGCCTGCCGTCATCTCCGGCGGGATTGCGCTTTCCGCGCCTTCATACTCCGGCGTAAACAGCCGCGTGTTCACGGCGGTTCCCATGTTCACCGGCGCGGTCTGATGCTCCGGCTCGGCCAGAAACCCTATGCCAAGCACATGCAAAACGCCCTTGCCTATTGATGCTGACTGCGCCGCAGATACCGACACTGGCAGAAGCCCCAGACAAAGCGCCAGCGCCAGAACAGCTATTTTCCGAACCCTCATATCATCCCCCTCAAATATTGCCGGATGGAATTGAATAATTTTTTGCTAAATACGCCTCACAGGCAAGATGCGTTCAAAGGCTGAAATCACTTCCGCGCCTTGTCCTCAAACAGGTTGCGCTTGTCGTCTTCTTCAAGATTCCGCGTGCCGTCGGGGTTGAAGTAGTAATGGAATTTAATGCTTTCTGATGAGATATCGATTTCCCCTGAAACCTTGCCGTACATCGCAGATATAATTCGCCCTTGCCTGTCTTTCTTTGTTCGAACCCGGAAAAGGTAATTTGCCTTATCGTTCAGGGTTGATTGAGTTGGTTTATTCGGCCTGTTGGCATGACTTTTTTGCAGGAGATATACGTATCCATCCGTTGTGGCATCAAAAGGCCATTTGTAATAGCTTTGCTCCTTGGCCGGAAACACATACTCCTGGATTCCATCGCCGTCATTTTCGAACGAAAGCGTGTATGAACATTCGTAGTCCCTCCACGAAGTGATATCGCCATGAATCGTAAAAATAAAATCATTCGTTGTTCCTTTGCCATACGGCGCAACCCAGTCTCTTTTTTCAAGATCGTACCCAACCGGCTTGTCGAACGCCGGTATTTTCATCCAATCGGTGTAGTACGCGTACATCGCCACCGGATTCCGCTTCTTCTTCAGCACTACCTCCACCGTAGGGTTCCACGGCTCCCAGCGGTTTAAAAGGGAGCGGGATTTGAAGTGGAAATTTTCGTCACTGTGATAAAAACCTTCCTTTTCGGCTGAAAATCCAACGATGGATGAACATTCACTATCTGCCGTAAACAGGCCACTTCCATCAGTGTTCCCTTTACGAAAGACATCACCTGTACCCCATCCGGATTTTGCAGGCACTACAAATGCCATAACTACATAGGCGTCCTTTATCGGGGTTCCTTGTTCGTCAACAACTTTAACGGTTAGTTTTGCCGTTGGAAGCATAAACGCATTGGCATAAGTCGGCATCGCAAATAACAGTATTAAGAACAAAAAACGACATCTGTTCACGTTAACTCCTTTCAATGACCAATCAACTCATCAATCTTCTTGTAGAACGTAAAAACATGCTGATATGCTATATCTTTGTAATCGCTGTGCCGCCAGTCTCGCCCCATATTCTCAATAGTTTCTCTTCTCGGCCACCGGGCCGCATTCGTCATGAAGCCGTTTGCTTTGATATCAGTTGACATGTCGATGTTGTTTTCCTTCTGTGCCATTTGTTCACTCCTATTCCCTCCCGCCGCCAGCGTCGTAGCCGGGAACGCCTCGGCCAGCAGCCAGTCGCGCACGGTTACCTTGCCGTGCGCCGCCTTGTTCTTTTCGTAATAGTTTGTAAGGCTGGTTGCGGAAACCGGCTTCGACAGAAACGCGCTTGCCGTTGCGCCGTTGTCGTCAGCGACGAGTTCGTTAATGTCAGGGCCGCTGAAAAGCCCTGTCTGGTGCAGCCGGAAAAACGGATGTGTTTTAAGATCAGTATCGGATATGCGGTCGCGGGCCTCGGATGGCGACAATGTCCTGATCGCGCCGCCTTCGCCAATTATCGTCCAGTATGGGTTCAAGCTCCAGCCGCAGTACGGGCTTGCGGCTCCGGCAATGTTTACAACCTCGTCCAGCCGACCCTTGAACTTCTCCTGCTTCACCCACGAGTACATGCCCCAAGCGCTTCCGGCTTCATCAACCACAAGATTGTCTCCGTCATACGCCCGAAGCACATCCTCCGTGCTTGAGTAAAAGTTGTACACGTTCCCCGAAGGAACTCCGCCAAGACGACCGCGCCAGGTAAGCCCGCTGCGTCCGTCGCCTTCGCCAAAAAGCTTGTGCCACTCGCTGGCAAGAAGCCGCGACTGCCCGGCATCTATGTAATCCGGCCAGTCCTTCACCTTTACCATGCTTGCGTGCTTGCCGCCGCTGTTGAACTTGCCGTCGGCCTCGAAATCCGGCGTCTCCCCATACGCCTCAAGCGCAACAGCCGCATCCACCGCAAAGTAGTTTTTAACCGCCAGCCCGTTCTGGAGCGCCTCGCCAGCCACAAGATTGCCAAGGCTGTGGGCCGCAACGCTTACATCATCGCCAAGGGTTTTCACAAATGCGGCGAAAGCGTCGGCTGTCGCAAAAGCGTTCACAACGCTCTGGTGGTAGTTAACTCCCAAATCTGCCTCCCCAAGCGAAAGCGAGAGTGGATCGCCATACCAGCTCACACCGTAGAACCGCCCTTTCAAGCCCGACTGGTAAAACCTTTTAAAAACCTCGGCAAACGTAGCTTTTGCATTTTCAGGAGAAACCCTGTAACCGTGAACCCACACAAGGCTTTTTCCCGAATCCGCCATGTTGTACGGCAGTTTTTCCATGTCCTGACGGTCGCCCGCGTCGTTTGTTCCGCCCGCAACGCTCCGCAAATCCTTGCGCCCGTACATCTCCTCCACGCCGGCCAACTCCATCGCCATCGATGCGCTGCGAACAAAACGACCGTTACTGTCGCTTATCTCAAGCACAAGCGGCTGTGCCGATCTCGCCCGGCCCTCAACCAACACAATGCCGCTTGCGGCGTTTGCGCTTGTCAAAGCTAGAAACTCAGGCGAAAGCTCTACGCCATTCGGCCCGACAACCTTTCCACGCGCACTCCGGAAGGCAGACGCAACATCAAGGTCGGTCAGATAGCTGCCTGCTGTCTCTGTGGTCAACACCAAATCACCGGCCATGCCTTCGAAAACCGTAACTGCCGAATCCGCCTGCTTCAGCCGATAGCGGAAACCCTCGCCCGGCGGCCATGCCTTCAACGCCTCGGCAAGATCAATGCGAAGCGGAAACAGATCCACAAGGTCGCGTATTCCGTTGACCACGGCATCGGAGTTGTCCTTGTTGCTGCCAGGAAGGTCTTCGCCGTCAAGCCCTGTAGCCGCATCAGCCGCGCCGTCGTCATCGTCGTTTACCCAAAACCGCCACGGCTTGTCCCACGTAACCGATCCCTTGTCGCTTCCGTCAACCACACCGTCCCGCGTGTAATCGGGAGTAAGCGAAAGCTCCACCATCTCCCCCACCTTAACCACCCTCATCACCCCCGTCGAACCGTTCGCCGCATACAACAGGCTGCCGTCTTCGCTTATGTCGAACGCGCCGCCCGGCTCGGAACTGCGGTACAGCACCCGGTCTTCGGCGGTGTCTAACGCCGATACATCCAGCCCCGCGCGCAAGTGCCGCAGGCTGAAGATCACCGCGCCGCCGTTT
>JACRHH010000005.1 GCA_016212095.1 Nitrospirota bacterium | reverse complement strand
GAGTTCAAGTATTTCGCCCTTCGCCTCAACCGTGATCTTTCTGGAAAGGTCTCCGTTTGCGACAGCCGTGGTGACAAGCGCGATGTTTCGAACCTGTCCGGTGAGGTTTCCGGCAAGCATGTTCACGTTGTCGGTAAGCTCCTTCCATGTTCCGGCCACGCCCTTCACCTCGGCCTGACCGCCAAGCTTGCCCTCCGCGCCAACTTCCTTCGAAACCCGGATGACCTCGGAGGCAAACGCGTTCAACTGATCCACCATGTTGTTGACGGTGGTTCCGATACGGAGAAATTCGCCCTTGATCGGCTTGCCCTCCACCTCAAGCGCCATCTTGTTCGACAGATCGCCGTTTGCAACCGATGTGATGACGCGCGCAACCTCCACTGTGGGTTGGGCCATGCTGTTGATGAGAACATTTATGGCGTCGGACGTGTTCGCCCACGAGCCGGACGCGGAAGCCACAGCCATGCGCTCGGTCATGCGTCCCTCTTCAACGATGATCTTGCTGACGCGCACGATCTCGGTTGACATCTTCTGGTTGATGCTTACGACATCGTTGAACGCTTCGGCTATCTTGCCTATGATGCCGTTTCTGGCATCGGGCATTCTTACGCTGAAGTCGCCGGCCTTCATCGCCAGAAGCGCGTCGAGAAGCAGCGACAGACGCTCGTCGATTTTTGAATGAGGGCCGCCGCCGTTGCCGTCATCCGTATCGGCAGGTTTCATTTCATGCATTGAAATATCGTCGTCGGCAAATATCGTCCGCCCGTGCCTTCTCTTTTTCTCGTCCATGACTCGCGCCTCCATATCGATAAATTCGGTCAATCCATTCGAGGTTGAGTGTTAACACGCCGCCAACAGCCATTGCTGCGTATATACAAGGGATATCAGAGAATGGGACAGGTAGCCATACGTATTGGTACGTAGGAAGTTATTAACCCTCAAACCGGCGAAACGACACCCCTGCCGATGGCGTATCTGACCAGTTCCGCGGCTCCGTGCAGGTTGAGCTTGCCGGTCATGCTGGCACGGTGAACCTCCACGGTTCTCCTGCTTATCAAAAGACGATCCGCGATTTCCGCGTTGCTCAGGCCCTCGGCGGCAAGATGAAAAACCTGCCGCTCCCGCATGGTGAGCAGATCGTACCTGTCAGCCGGCTCCGATGATGCCGCGTATCCGCCGCGGCAGTTGCAAAGAACCGTATATATGGTCGGGCTGAAATACCTCCCGCCGGCGCAAACCCTGCGAACGGCGAGGACAAGATGCTCCACAACGGAATCCTTCAGCAGATAGCCGCGAGCGCCAAGCCTCACCGCCTCGGTCACATGCGAATCGTCTCCATACATCGAACAAACAACAATGCGGAGCCTCGGCAGTTCATCCATCAGCGCTCGAATCACGTCTATCCCGTTCATGCCCGGCATCATCAGATCGAGCACCAGCGCATCCGGCAATGTCTTTCTTGTGATCTCCAGCGTCTCTATTCCGTCGGCAGCCTCGCCGACAACCTGAAAATCGGGCTTGCTCTCCAACAGGCTGATCAAACCGATGCGAACCACGTCGTGGTCGTCGGCCACAACCACGTCTTTAATGATCATTGAATTGTTCATACGGGTTGATCCCTCCATCGAACCCATGAATGCGCTGAAGGCCGTCACCCCATGAACAAACGGCCGTGCTTGAATTATATGCCGCCGGTTTCCGATGTCAATGCGGAATCCCGGCCAAACCGGCGTTCGCCAAAGTCGCTTGCCGATGCAGCTTCCATCGGATATAATGCGTTCTATGATGAAGATACTAGTCGTGGACGACAATGAAATGTCGCGCGATCTCCTTAAACGCGTTCTGGCAATAAGCGGATATGAGGCGATTACGGCAGCGGACGGGGTTGGTGGGCTTGAAGCGGCGAAACAGTTCAGGCCGGATCTGATCATTTCAGACATCATGATGCCCGGCATGGACGGCTATCAGTTCTGCCGCAGCATCCGTATGGATGCGGATCTGCGGGAAACGCCTTTCCTCTTCTACTCCGCGGCTTTCACATCGCCCGATGATGTCGATTTCGCATACAATCTTGGGGCAACGCGCTTTATCCAGAAGCCGCAAAATCCGAGAAAGATCATCGAGGCGATCGAGGAAATACTTCGCGAGGCCCATCCATCAGAGCATGAAAACGAGTCCCGGCCGCTCGAATCGCTCAAGGAGCCGTTTTTCCTTAAACAGCACAGCGAGCGGGTGATCATGAAACTGGAAGAAAAGGTTGCCGAACTCGAACAGACGCACGCCTTCCTTGAAACCGTATTGAACAGCATGGCGGAGGGCCTTGTCGTAATAAACAAGGACTACTCAATTGCCGACGTGAACGCAGCGGCTTGCACGCTTTTCAACAAGCTGAAGGAAGAGATTATAGGCGCAAAGTGTTACAACCTGATTCACGGACTGAGCAGGCCATGCGGATCGGCAACGGCAATATGCCCGTTCCCGAAGGTGTTCAATGATGGCGCGCCTGCCGAAACCGTTTACGAGCACACAATAGTATGCCCGGATCACATTCTGGAAATCATCGCATCCCCCTGCCGGGACGCTACCGGCAACATCGGTTCGCTGGTTTCACTCATCAGGGACGGAACCGAACGCGCCAAGCTTCAGGAAGAAATAGCGCAACGCATCAAGGATCTGGAAGATTTCCACGACGCGGCGGTTGAACGCGAGATGCGGCGGATCGACCTTGAGAAGGAAGTGAAGCGGCTGAGGGAGGAGATGGATAAAGGCGGGTAGATCAAATCCCGGCCATCTTCCCCGTCACGTTGTCCTTTATCCAGTGCTCGTCGAACCATTCCAGAGGATTCACCGGCCAGCCCGACAGCATCATCCCGAAGTGCAGATGATCGCCTCCGGCCATGCCTGTTGCGCCCGACAGCCCAATCGTCTGACCGCGTTTCACTGAATCCCCCGGCTTCACGTCAATTCGGCTCAGATGCCCATAGAGGCTTTGGAGCCCCAAGCCGTGGTCGATAACAACGCATTCGCCGTATATGCCGAAAAACCCGGCCAGCACAACCTTGCCGTCGTTGGCTGCCGGCACAGGCGCATGTTCGCTCGATGCCAGATCGAAGCCAAGATGAGTCTGTTCGTCTATCTTGCCGCCGTTATACATGTAGCTTCGAGTGTCGGCGAAACCGGCCATCGTGGCAGTGCCGTCCATACGGAAAAAGCTTCCGCGCCATAACGGTTTCGTGTCGGTTTTCATGCCAAGTTCCAGAAGCGTTTTTGCGTTGTCGCGCCGAAGATCGCGGTTTGCCTTCAGAAACAGGTCAACCGGCGATTTCACGTCCGGAAATGAACGCTGAAACTGCGGCATCTTCTCGTTCAGGAACTTGTCGGAAAGCGAAATTGTGTCGCGTTTGAACGCCTTGGGTTTGGGCAGGAAGCCAAATCCTGCCTCGCCTGAGTTGCCTGCCGCGTCATCGGCAACAACGCGCGGCGAATATCCGGAGAGCGTGCTGTCCCACGGGAACACAAACAGGCAGTAATAATCGCCCGAAGCCTGACGGTAGCCGTGGAAAAACCTCTCGCCAACCGCCACGCCGCTTTTGGGCGCATCCTCGGAAACCGCGTAGACAATCAGCCCGGCTCCGCCCTGATTGATATTGTGCGCGATGGTCTTTACCGTGATTTTCGGTGGCTCGGTGTCGAATGTGAATGTGAAACTCTTTTCGGCGCGGTTTTCGCCGATGGCGCGATGGTCGAGGGCAGCAACCGTGAGGCTGAACCGTCCGTCCTTGAGACCGGCCTGCGAAAGCGTGAACGACTCCTTCACGTCCTTCGCGCCTGCCGGATAGTCCTTGCTGAAGACCGTGACAGGGCCGCCCTGCCCCGCGGCTGAAATCACAATTTTTCGCACGCCAGATCCGGCATCGCGCACCATAACACGTATTGGTCGCGACGATACGGCGCCGCCCGCCGGATCAAGCGAAATCTCAGGCGGAGCCGTATCGCGAAGCGCAAGCCACGCAACACCTGCCACGGCAATTATTACAGCAAAAACAACGAGTTTACCAATAAGTCTTGAAGCCATGAGTTATTGCCTTTCATTAACCGTAACGCCCCATTCCCTCAAATGCGACGATATGAATTTCATAATTTCAGCATGCTCTTCAGTTCCCCTGCCCTGCACACTCATCGCCTGGCCAAAAGCTATCCGCACCGGGCTTGCCGGATCGACAGGCCCGAAATCGCGCAGAAGCTTCCCGTTGCCCCAGGCGTCGGTCTTGAGCGCGACGGGAACCACCGGAACCCCGGCGCGGGCCGCAAGCTTTACGCCAAGCGAATTGAATTCCGACGGGTTAAAGGCAATCGATCTGGTGCTCTGCGGGAATATCACCATGGAGATTCCGCTTGCAAGCCGTTTCGCGCCTTCTTCCATGACCGTCATCAGGTCTTCGCGCGGCTTTTTCCGCCCGACAACAACAGGGTCGCGCGAACGCATGACAGCGCCGAAAACGGGGTATGTCAGAAGCGAATTTTTGACAACAAACGTAAACGGCATGAACTGGCCGATCAGCACCGGCAATACAAAGGTTTCGAGCGTGCTCATGTGGTTGCCGACAAATACAACCGGCCCGTCGAGGGCGCGAAGATTGTCCAGGCCGGTTATCTCGCATTGCATTCCGACATTTCCGCACGCCCTCAATACTGCCGACGAACTCGAAAGCCACTCTTTGTGGCCATAGCGGCCAAGCCGCGCCATGATGCTGGCGCGGAATATCACACACGCAACCTGCGGATAGAACGTAAACGGATGCGAAAGGAACATTCGCGCCAACAGGCTCTTTCGCATCTGGCCGCTGCGGTAAACATCGGTTTCGGATAGCGGTTTCATCGGCGTCATTATATCTCATTCGCGTGATCAGCCACATGAAACGCACTTGATTTTACCGGCCCAATAAAAATACGATGTATACGGAGGTGATGTAACATGCATAGAACCCAGGTTATGTTCGAGGAAAGCCAGTACCGTCTGCTCAAGGATTTGTCGGAAAAGCAAAGCCGCAGCATGTCGCAGGTGCTTCGCGACATTATCGACAGCTACTCCGAAAAAAGCGGCGTTTTCGCGCTTTCATCCATCGAGGGCATTGCGGAAGATCATGAAGCGTACGGCAGCGATCACGACAAATGGCTATACGGAAAGAACGACACGTCAACAAGTAAATGAGGGGAACTCTCTTTGTCGATACAAGCGCGATATATGCCTACGTAAACCGCAAGGATCCTGATCACGAGATGGTGAAAAAACGCCTTGCCTCCTTCCGGGGCAAGCTCGTCATCACCAATTACATCTTCGACGAGGTCATTACACTTGTTTCAGCGCGGCTTGGCCATGGAACCGCGCTCAAGGTTGGCAACATCCTGCTGAACTCTCCGCAATTCAAGAGCATATGGGTTACGCCCGGCGATGAACGGGAGGCATGGCTCCTGTTCTCGGCTCGGCGGGACAAAGGGTACAGTTTTACAGACTGCGTCAGCTTCGTCATCATTCGCCGCCTCAAGCTGGCGAACTGCCTTGCTCTCGACATCCATTTCCGGCAGGAAGGCTATTGTTTAAACGCCTGACCTTGCCTTCTTTTATTGACGTTCTCTTCCCGCATGCTATATTGGGCAGATAAGCCATGTGGGAATACACCGACAAAGTTAAAGACCTGTTCCTGAACCCCAGGAACGTTGGCGAGATCGAAAACGCCGACGCCGTTGGCGAGGTCGGAAGCATAGCCTGCGGCGACGCGCTGAAGCTTTTCCTCAGCATCGACAAGGAAACCGGACGCATCCTCGACGCGAAATTCCAGACATTCGGCTGCGCATCGGCCATAGCCAGCTCGTCGGCGCTTACCGAGCTGATCAAGGGCAAAACGCTGGACGAGGCGCTGACCGTCACCAACCGCGACATCGCGGAATCTTTGGGCGGACTGCCGCGCGAGAAGATGCACTGCTCGGTGATGGGGCGGGAAGCGCTCGAAGCCGCGATAGCCAATTACCGGGGCGAAACGCCGCCTGCCGAAACCGGCAGCCGGGTCGTCTGCCAGTGCTTCGACGTTACCGAAGACACAATCCGCAAGGTCGCGCTCGAAAACCGGCTGACAACCGTGGAGGAGATCACGAACTTCACCAAGGCCGGCGGCGGATGCGGCGGATGCCTGCCGGACATCGGCGAAATCCTGCGCGATCTGTGGGCTACCGAGCCTGCGGCTCCAGCCGAACCGAAGCCTAAGAAGCTTACCAACCTCCAGAAAATCGCGTTGATTCAGGAGGTTATCGAGACCGAGATACGCCCGCGCCTTCAGGCCGACGGCGGCGACATCGAGCTTGTTGACATAGACGGAAGCCGCGTGATTGTTGGCCTTCGCGCCATGTGCGCGGGCTGTCACATGGCCGGGTTGACGGTGGAAAGCATTCAGGCCCACCTCCGCGAACTGGTTTCGCCCGACATAACGGTCGAGGCCCAATGAACACGATCTATCTCGACAACAACGCAACCACGCGCGTAGCTCCGGAGGCGCTTGAGGCGATGCTGCCGTTTCTGCGCGAAAACTACGGCAATCCGTCCAGCATGCACACCTTCGGCGGTTGCCTGCACCGCGATGTGGAAGCGGCTCGGGCAAAGGTTGCCACGCTCATCAACGCCGAACCGGACGAAATAATCTTCACAAGCTGCGGAACCGAAAGCGACAACGCCGCAGTAATGAGCGGCATCGAGACACATCAGCACAAGCGGCATGTAATCACGACGCGGGTGGAGCATCCGGCGGTGCTCAATTTCGCCCGGCATCTGGGGCGCAAGGGATACCGCGCCACGTTCATCCAGGTTGACGCCCTTGGCCGGTTCGACATGGACGCGTTCACGGGTTCGCTTGACGACGACACCGCCATTGTTTCGGTGATGCACGCCAACAACGAAACCGGCGTGATATTTCCGGTCGAGACAATCGGCGCGGTCTGCCGGGAGCGCGGCGTGTTGTTTCACACGGACGCGGTTCAGGCAGCCGGAAAGATTCCGGTTGACGTGAAAAAACTTCCGGTTGACATGATGTCGATCTCAGGCCACAAGATTCATGCGCCCAAGGGCGTTGGCGCGCTCTACGTGCGAAAAGGCGTGAGGTTCGCGCCGTACATAATCGGCGGACATCAGGAGCGCGGAAGAAGGGCCGGAACCGAAAACGTGGCCGGCATAGTCGCATTCGGCAAGGCCTGCGAACTGGCGGCGGCGCATGTGGGCAAGGCCGCTTCGGTTGCGCGGCTTCGGGACAGGCTGGAAACCGCCCTGCTTGCGAAATGCCCAAGCCCGCGCGTAAACGGCGACACCGCCAACCGCCTCCCAAACACCACGAACATCAGCTTCGAATACATAGAGGGCGAGGCCATTCTGCTTCGGATGAACGAGTTCGGCATCTGCGCGTCGTCCGGCTCCGCCTGCACGTCCGGCTCGCTGGAGCCAAGCCATGTGCTTCGCGCCATGGGCATACCGTTTACCGCCATTCACGGATCGGTAAGATTCTCGCTCAGCGGTTATACAACCGAGGAGGAGATCGACCGTGTGATCGAAATCCTGCCGCCGATCATACGCCAGTTACGGGAATTGTCGCCTTACGGGCGATGATTACTCCCTTGAAATTCCCACACTCTTCATGATTTAATTCAACCATAAAAACAATAAGTCGTATCGGCATTTATTTGTTCGCTTCCCGTTTATTACTGCAAGATTGAACAAACGCTGAGCGCAGTCATTGCTTTTAGCGCATGTTTGCATCCACACGCGAGAGATCGCGGGGGCTCGTGCGCATACATATCTGCTGGTGGGGAATATATGGCAAATCCGCTTCTGTTCGTTCTGTTTTATATTACGGCATTCGCCGCGTCGGCCTCCGCCGACAGTGCATCACTCATCCACAATTCTCAAAACACAGGCTCGGCCAAATGGGCCGCCGAGGGCGGATGGGGCGTGCCGGGCGGCAAATACGGCGAGTTCACCTGCGTAACCTGCCACGGTTCCGGCTCTACCAATATCAAGAACATGCGCGCCGTTATCTCAACTCCGGACGGTCAGCCGTGGAATTCGACAGGCTCGCCTGCCGCAAATGTAACATTCCAATCCACGCACATCGCGCCAGACAACATGGGCGACGACACCGGCGGCCATGCCAATTCCACAAAAGTCTGCGAAGTCTGCCACAGCATCACGAATTTCCATCGCTACAACACCGCCGCACAGGCCGCGCTCGACCACAACAACGGCGTTGACTGCATGGAATGCCACAAGCATTCGCAGGGATTCAAGCCGAGTTGCTCGGTCTGCCACGGATTTCCGCCTGTCAGCCCCGAAACCTTGGTATCAAATCCCGCCCCAACCGGCTCGGCAACGCCGGGCGCGCATAATTTTCATGTAACCACCAAGGGCGCAACATGCGACAACTGCCATAACGGAAGCGTCGGCGCGGGCGCAACCCATAATAACGGCAGAATCGTCACTCTAGGCTTCTCGGTTGCCGGAGGCGCGAAACGCGGCGGCGCATACGACGGCCAGGCCACCGCGCTCTACAATACCGGCGAAGCCAATACGACAGTCAGCAACACCGGCACAAAAACCTGCTCGAACATCTACTGCCATTCAAACGCCGAGCCGCGCGGCAAGGCAAACGTCTTCCGCGCGCCAGTTTGGGACGGCCCGTCGATGAACTGCGGCTCGTGCCACGACACCGGCGGCGCGCTAACGGACTTGAGCGGACGCCACGCAAAACATACAAACGCGGGCACATACGCCTTCCCGTGCGAGAAATGCCACAGCGCAACCGTCACCGGAAGCTCCGTGATAAAGAATCAGGCGATGCATGCAAACGCAACCAAGGACATCGTTTTCGCGGCTGGCGGGTCGTTCAATTCAACTGATGCCTCATGCGCGTCAACCGCCTGCCATTCAGACGGCAAGGGCGGCGCGCCAAACACTCCGGCTGCCTGGCTGACTGCTGAAACACAGGGCCACGCGCCGTGCGATTTGTGCCACAGCGGACGGCCCGGAGTTGAAACAAGCGTGATGAGCACCGGCGGCCACGACAGGCTGGTTGGCACCGGCTGGGTTCGCCGGTTCCCATGCAGATACTGTCATGCGGCCACGGTGAATTCATCGAACGAGATCGGCGATTACACAAAGCACGTCAATCAGACAGTGGACGTCGCGATGGCGTCCGACTGGAATATCGTGGGAAAGCCCGCGCCGTCATACGACGCCAACACCAAAACTTGCGACAACGTCTACTGCCACAGCGACGGAACGACAGTGAATCCGCAGGTTCGCCCGTTTGCCTGGACAAGCGGACGGACACACTGCAACACATGTCACGGCCACGAGCAGGGCAGTTGTTTGCAGTGCCACGCAGACGGGCGAACGGTTTGGGCAGCCGGCGATGAATGGAAAAGCGCCATGCCGATGTACGCCAGCACCGGAGCCGGAACCGAGCGGGCAAACTCGCATGTGCGCCATCTGGTAACGAATTTCCCGTGTGACAAGTGCCACAACGCCACGATAATAAACGGAAGCTGCACAGACTGCCACGTTAACGGCAGGCCGACGGGCAGCATGAGCGAGGTGAGCCACATCAACCCCGCCTATCACGTAAACCGCACCAAGGATGTGGTTTTAAGCGACGGAGGCACGTATAACCCGGTTACCAAGCGATGCTCCAACACCGTCTGCCACACCGGCGGCGATCCGCAGTGGGGCGATACGGTTAACGGCGAGGTTATCTGCCTGTCGTGCCACGGAACAACCGGCGCCGACGTTGACGATTTCGCCTACGGCAACGGCGTTCGCGCTAAAATCAACATGACGCAGTGGGAGACAAGCGGACACGGGCGTCCGCTCGCATCCGGCGCGTATCCGAAATCGGGGAATCCGGCGGCGGGTTTTCCCGGAAACCCCTGCTGGTACTGCCACGACAACGGAGTTTTGCATGGAACAGCGTCCAACCCGTTTCGCCTGAAGATACATCAGCAGTTCGAAAAGCGGTTCGAGAAGGAATGCGTCTTCTGCCACATGGAACGAACAGACGCCGAGTGCATGGGATGCCATAATTCATCGTTCTCGCTCGCGCCGCAGCTTGCAAACCTCGCCAGTCCGCCGCTTTCGCAGGATCACACCGGCTACACAGGCGGCGCAACATCCTGCGTTTCTGCCTGCCATTCGACAAACGCGGCCATTCACAACACAACCATGGACGCGGCATGGACGGCGCAACAGAAGGCGGACGTGAGAAACTCATATAAAATGATGGGCGTCTGCCTTCAGTGCCACGAAGACGAGCGCAACGGCCAGTGCGAGAAATGCCACACCGGGCCGCAGTACAAGCTCGGCTACGATCCCGGAACCGGCGAGATAAAGGCTACCACGGCGCGGGCCACCTCGATTCATTTCGGCTACAAGCATTACGCCGGATATGAATCGACCGGTGTCTGGAAGGGCGGCAAGTTCTGCTGGGACTGCCACGACCCGCATGGCGACGATAACATTTACATGGTTCAAAACAGTGTCTCGACCGCAACCGACGGAAGCTACGGCGTGCCGACCGGGCAGCGCGACGTGATTTTCACGCGGAAGAATATCGGAACCGACTACGCGAAAAGCTCGGCTCCGTACACCGGCATATGCAACGTCTGCCACACCGCGCCGGGCCAGCACTACAAGGCCGACTACGGCGACAGCCACAACGAGGGCCGCGTCTGCACAACCTGCCACGAACACCGATGGAGCGACAGCCACGGCTCCGGAAAGTCTTGCAACACATGCCATGCCGACAGGCCTGTTCCGCGCCACACGGCGTTCGGGCTTCCACGCGACTGCACGAAGTGCCACAACGGCGTGATCAACATGCGCATGGACGTCATGGGCCAGTTCGGAATCGGCACGAACTTCCAGGGCAACTCGCATCACGTTCAGGGCGGCAAGGTTACGAACAAGCACTGCTACGCCTGCCATTGGGAAGCCACGGAGCTTGGCATCATCAACACCGCGTATCACAGCGGCTACAACTACAAAGAGCACACATCCACATCGGGCGCTCCGGTGAATCTGGTTGTGTGGGGGCCTGGCGCAAGACCGGTTACATATCAGGATGGCGCAACCGCTGTAACATTCACGGCCTCGAAGGTTGGAACCGTGGACGAGCGAACCGAGGTGTCGAAGGTCACGCAGGTTTGCCTTGGCTGCCACAGCGACCAGAACAAGAACACCAAACCGTTTGAGATTGTCGATCCGGACAATCCGGACTGCCAGACCCCGGCGCAGTACGCCTGGGACAGAACAAGCGTGGCGGCAAGATATTCCCAAACCGGAACCGCGTCGTGGGGGAAGTATTCATCCACGGCCAACCCGCGCGTCACAAAAAAAGACACCGTGACCAAGGCTTTCTCGGCCCACGGCAACGCCACCGCCAATCAGGGCGGATGGAGCGCCACAACCGGATACGAGGGAACAATCCCGAACACACGGGGCGGCTCGCAGGCGGTTCAGTGCTACGACTGCCACAGCTCGCACGGATCGAAGGCAACGGGCGTGACATCGAGCTACGCAACCTATAACGGAACGTTCAACGGTGCGAACCTGAAGGAGACGCAGGCCGGAAAGGGCGGCTACGCCATGACGTACAAGCCTGCCGCCAACACCGACACTTCCGGCGTGAACCCGTTCGCCTCAGGCGCGGCGCTATGCTTCGACTGCCACGAAACGCAGACGTCCGGAACCAAGCCGTGGGGCTACCAGTCCACATTCGGCGCTACAGCGCCGATCATGGGCTACAAAGACAGCTCGCGCTTCGGGCAGGGAACTAAAGGCTCGACAGCGCGTTTTGCGTACAGGGCGAACAAGGCAACGATAATGGGCGGACACTTCAAGGCATCGTCAACCCTTGGAAACGCCGCAAGACAGCAGATTAACGGCCTCTGCACCCCGTGCCACGATCCGCACGGCGTCAGCCCCACGCTCGGCGCAAACCAGTCGTATGCGCTGCCGCTCCTGAAAGGCACATGGCTGACCACGCCGTATCAGGACGACAAGACCCAGCCCGCGGCTTCCGGGCAGGTCAGCCAGTCGAACCTCACATGGCGAACCGACAGGAGCACTTTCGGCAATCCGGTCGTAATATCGGACAACACAAAGCGCATAAACGAGACCGAGGATCAGTTCGCCGGTCTCTGCCTGAGGTGTCACCCAAAGGCAAACCTCACAACCGATGTTTCTCTGGCTGCGACATCGAGCCTAGCATGGAAGAGCCGGGAGCGCATTCACCGGTCGGTGAAGGGCTGGGGCTGGAACGCAGGAGACACGGAGCGCGAGCACGCCTTCCCGTGCTCGAAATGCCACCAGCCGCACAACTCCGGCCTGCCCCGGCTGATGCAGACCAACTGCCTCGACTCCAACCATCGCGGCAACGTGGCAAGCGGCGGAACGCCGTCGGGCGGCGGTTCGTACTGCAATCCACGGTCGCGCGGCGGATACCCGATGGGCCAGAATCCCGCAGGTTCAGGTTCGTCCAATCCGCCTAACCTCGATTGCCACGGAAGCGATCCGGGTACGGGCGGATGGCCCAATGACGTCAAATGGAACAACGTGACACCGTGGTAAGAGCGGAGGAAACATACATGATGAAATTCGATATCAAAACCATAATGCGTTTCACCGTTGCGGCGCTTGCCATGATATTGCCGGTCTTCGCCGGAGCAGCCCACGGCGCCGGCGGCGATCTTGCCGGAACATACGCCGCGCCGCTTGCCGGAAAACAGGAGGCGCTGGCATCCGTTTCGGATGCATCCGGCGGCGTTATCGTGACTGGCTATCACCTGGGCGTGTCACAGGATTTCCACACCGTCAAGTTCAAAAGCGACGGAACCGGAGTCCAATGGTCTGCCGATTACGACAAGGCGGGCGGAAACGATTCGGCAACAGCCGTGGTTACGGATTCAAACGGCGATGTCATCGTGACCGGATACGCATGGAACGGCATCAACTACGACATTCACACCGAAAAATACGCTGGCGTTACCGGCGCGCTGCTATGGCGGCATTCATGGAACGGCGCGGCGGGCGGAAACGATTACGCATCTTCCATCGCCATCGACAGCCTGAACAACATATACGTAGGCGGCTATTCCCAGTCGTCCGGCGGCGATGACGATTTTATCCTCATCAAATACGCATCCTCCGGCCCGAACCCCGACGGAACGCCAATGTGGGCAAAGACATACGGGGGCGCGGGCGGCGGACACGACCGGATTTACGCCGTTGCAGCCGGGCCCGACGGCGTTGCCGCAACCGGAGAATCGCGCGGCGCGTCGAACTTCGACATCTACACGCGAAAATACGACTTCAACGGCAATCCGGTTTGGGAAGCCCGCAAAACCGGCTCCGGCGACAGCAGGGCAACTGCGCTTGCCTTCGACACTGACGGAAACGTGGCGGTTGCCGGTTACCTGCATAACGGAACGGATCGCGATATTTATGTCGCAAAACTGCTTGCGTCATCAGGCGGCGCCGCCAGGTGGGAACGTCCGCCATTCAACAGGGGGCATAACGACGAGCCTTCGTCCATCGCCATCGATGCATCCGGATATGTTTACGTAGCGGGTTACAGCTTTAGTCCGGCAACCGGCAACGATTTCTTTGTTGGCCGATACGATGGCGCGACAGGCGCGCCCTCATGGGAGGTCACGCCCGATCTGTCGGGCGGCGATTCCGACATCGCGGCATCGGTTGCCGTCGGCCAGTCCGGCGATATTTTCGTTGCCGGACACACAAACAACGGGGCTTCGGGGTTTGACGATTTCCGCGCCGCCAAAATCTCGCGCGCAAGCGGAGCCGTGCTCTGGAACAGCATCCACGACGCAGCCGGAAAGGGCGACAGGGCTGTGGCGGTTGCCGTTACGCCAAACGGCGTGGCAGTTGCCGGATGGTCCGATGCATGGACTTCAGGGGCAACGGACTACGATTTCCGCGTTGCGGTTTTTGATCCGGGCGCAATAGACAAGCCGTCCGGACTGACGGCTGCAACGCTCACGACAACATCGGTGCGGCTTGCGTGGACGGACAACTCGGCAGTCGAGGACGGCTTTCTGATCGAACGCAAGATCGGCGAAGCAGGCGTGTGGCAGTCTGCCGGAACCGCTTCGGCCAACGCAGTGGAGTTTATCGACAATACAGTTGCGCCTGATCTGCGCTACTACTACCGCATTGCGGCATTCAGCAATAGCGCCGGAAATTCGGGCTGGAGCAACGAGGCGACAGCCAGAACCACGATCATCGCCTACACAGCGCCGACATGGGTTCACACATACGCCGGGCCGGACGGCGGCGAGGACTACGCCGCGTCGGTTGCAGTTGACTCAGACGGCAATCCGGTTGTCACCGGATACAGCTTCTCGAACACAGGCAGCCTCGACTATTTCACGCGCAAGATTAACAGGACAAGCGCCTCCGCGATATGGAGCATGAGCTACAACGATGTTGACGATCAGGTTGACGCCGCATCGTCCGTTGCGGTGACAGGCACAGGCAATGCCGTTGTAACCGGCTATTCCTCGCTTTACGGCGGCGGCGCAAGAAACACCAACGACATCTACACGGTCTGGTATTCGGGAACGGACGGCGCGGAACTGGGCAATGCCGTTTACAACGGCCCGGCTGGCGACGACGACAGGTCTGACTCGGTGGCCGTGGCCTCCGACGGCTCGAACAATACAGTGGTGATAGGCTACGGACGAAACGTGGCCTTCAACGATGACATCTACGTTATCAAATACGACGGGAACCGGACGCGCACATGGGCCGCCACGCCTTACGACCACGTCGGAAACGACTATCCGGCTGCCGTGGCGTTCGACGCGGCCGGCAATATCTTCGTGTCGGGCTACGTTCATAACGGCGCGAATTACGACTGGTTCGTGGCGAAATACAACGGAGCCAATGGCGCGATGCTCTGGCCCCAGCCGGTGATCTGGAACGGGCCGGGCAACGGAAACGATCAGACCGTGGGGCTGGTTGTTGACGCTTCCGGCGACGTGTATGTTACCGGTTTCATGGTTAACGCCTCCGGATTCGAGGCTTTCTACACCGTAAAATACAACGGCTCAACCGGCGCGGTGATCTGGAGCGACGTTCACGGCGGCGGCGCGGGCGGAAACGACAGGCCGTCGGCAATTGCAATCGATCCGGTTAACGGCGAGATCGTTGTTGCCGGAACCGAGTACGTCGGCCCAGGAAACAACGATATCCATATCGTGCGCTATACGGCGAGCGGCGCGCTTGTCTGGCACAAGACGCTCGACCGCCTTGGAAGCGACGACAGGGTTTCGGCCATGTCGATCGACCTTTCGGGCAGCGTCTGCATCGCCGGAAGCTCTCTTACAGGCGGCACTGGCGGCAGCATGGACGCCATCGCGGTGAAATACGATTATTCAGGCAGCATGACCGGCGCGACGATTTACGCAGGAGCGGCAGGCAAGGATGACGACGCGTGGACAGCGGCGGCGAACCGGTTCGGCGAGGCGTATGTGGCCGGTTACACCCGCGACGCAAGCGATGCCGCCGACTATCTGGTTTTCCGGTGCGCGGTTGACGGCGTTCAGCCGCCGGCTCCGCTGACGGGCTCGTCGCATTACACGAGGGCCGATCTTTCATGGAGCGACAACAGCCTTTCGGAAGACGGATACCGCGTGGAGCGCATGACAGGAGCTTGCGGATCTGGCGGCGCGTGGGCGCATGTGGTTGATCTGCCGGCGAATTCAAACAGCTATTCGGACGAGGGACTGAACACGAATTCCCAGTACTGCTTCAGCGTTCAGGCGTATAAAAACACCGGCGATCTTTCGCGACGGATCGAGCTTGGCATCAACACAACCACGCCGCCCGCTCCCTCATTGCAATCGGCAACATCTTCCGGCACAACCGAAGTATTGCTGACATGGACGGACACAACCACCTACGAGGACGGTTTCACAATAGAGCGATGCGCCGGAACTTCCTGCGATTTCTCGATGAAGACATTGTTCAATGTTTCGCCGAACCTGCAAGCGTTCCTTGACAACAACGCGGTTCAGGGAACGGTTTACCGCTACCGGATAAACGCCTATCGCGCCGGAAAGTGGGTGACTCAGTATTCAAGCGCCGCGCAGGTTCAGGCCTTGGCCGCGACAACTCCTACCCTTGTCGCGACGCGCCAGAATGAGACCGCTATTCGCCTCAACTGGACAGACACCAACGCCGACGAAACCGGATTCAGGCTTGAGCGATGCCCCGGCGATTCAGCCGCCTGCGCCATTTCAGGCGCTTACGCGCCAATCGGAACATTCGCCGCCGGATCGTCAGGATCATTTACGGATCAGCCGCTTGCCCATTCCAGCGCCTTCACATACCGGGTGGTCGCATACAAAACCGCCAATAATTCATGGGAAATGGCAAGCGCAACCGCTTCGGCTTCCACCACGGTTGGCACGCCGGACACGGTGACGGCTGTTGCCCTGAACACGACGGACATCAGAGTGACATGGGTTGACAACTTCGCGTCGGAAACCGGCTTCGTGATCGAGAGGTGCGAAGGAGCGTCCTGCGATTTCTCGACGGTGACAACGTTTGCGGCTGCCGCAAACGCCACAAGCCACACGGACACAACAGCCTGTCAGTCAAGCACGTACAGATACCGCGTTTACGCCGCAAAGACCGGAGACACGCTTTGGCCGGTTAACCGGAGCGCCGCAACAGCCGATGTAACAACGCCCGCCGCGTCCTACGCCAACAATCTGTCTGCAACGCGGGCAAGCGAAACCCGCATCGACCTTTCCTGGACGGACAGCGTGACGGATGAGTCGGGCTTCATCATCGAGCGCAAAGCCGAAGCGTGCGCCGCAGGTTCGCTTCCATTCGCGGAAGCCGCACGGCTTGCCCGAAATGACGGCTTCGACAGCGGCATAAACGCGCTTGCATGGAGCACGTCGATTACAGGCGGAGCCGGAAGCGTCGCGGCCTCCGGCGGGGGCGTGCAGATGCAGACGCCGGGAACCGTTGCGGTCACAAACAAGCTGATGGCTACGCATCCGGAGGCAATCACCGGCGATTTCGACATTCAGGTGGATTACAGCCTGCCGTCCGGCGCATCGGCAACAACGCCGAAAAACGCGCTTGCACGGCTTGAATTCGTTCTGCCGGACAGCCCAACCGGCGCGTTGAACTACGCGCGCGTCGAGCGCATAACCGAAGCGAACGTTCATCGCTACCGGTACGAGGTGATGATGAGCGGCGTTTCAGGCAATTATGTTGTCACCACTGCCGACAATTCCGGCAAGTTCAGGATAGCCCGCGTTGGAACAACCGTCTACGCGCAATACTGGGACACCTCAAGCTCGCAGTGGCTCGGAACGTCGCAGTCAGGCTCAGCGCTCTCCGGGCAGCCAGTCGAGGTGTCGGCTTCGCAGTCCGGCACGGCATCGATGACAACCGTTTTCGACAATTTCAAGATCAGCACGCCAACCGTTTCGTATCAGGATTCGGGTCTGAATTTTTCGACAGACTATTGCTATCGCCTGAAAACGTTCAAGACAGCCTCGTGCGGCTGGGAGATTGCCGGAAACACATCGGGCGCAACAACCAGCATTTCAGCGCCCGGAACCCCGGCGGCGGCAGCGGGTTACGACGGAATTTGCAGCGACATAAGAATCACCGATTCCGACGGCGCAACGCTTCTGCCGCACTGGATAGAGTCGGGATGCGGAACAACAGCCACGAAGATATGGGCCAGAGTGCCGTCGATCCCGTCAGCCACCAAAGACATATACCTGCACTGGGGAAACCCTGCGGCGGCGTCCGTTTCAAACGGAAGCGCAACCTTCGAATTCTTCGACGATTTTCAGGGAACAACGATAAACGCATCGAAGTGGGTGTCTCTCAACCCGGACGACGTGTTCATGCAGAACAACGGCCTGTACCTGAAGGGCAAGGGCTTCACCGACGGCTACAACAACGCGCTGATTTCGCAGGCAACATTCAACCGCGCGGCGGACAGGAAGATTCAGGCGCGGCTCACGCCGTACAATACAGGCGGCGGAATGCTGATCGGCTGGGACATAAACCAGAGCCCGGTCACGAGCGCCGCAGTGAATCCGAACACGATCTACGGCCTGAAGACCTACAACAACCAGTGGTACACGCAGGAAAAGACGAATGCATACGGCGTTTCGCAGTACTACTCGGCCAACACCGCATACGACGTGAAGATCGAGCTTCGCGCAAGCGGCGCGGGATATTTCTCGCGGGCCGGTTCAAGCGGCGCGTGGACAAGCCTTCGCGAAACGACCAGCTTCACCGACTCACCGATGAGGATAGCCGTGAAGAACTACACCCACAACGTGAAGTTCGATCATCTGCTGGTGATGAAATATGCCGTGCAAGAACCGGCGCAGTCTGTCGGCGCGGTTGAACGCGGATTGTACAGCCTGGGCGCGTCCACGTGGGAGTTCCGGCGTCCGGTCACGCTCACAAACGCGCAAGCGGCGCTTTCCGACATGCAGGTTCAGCTTTCGCTCGACACCACATCGCACAAGACGGATCGTGTAACCGTGAGCTGGACAGACACGTCGGCCACCGAAACCGGCTTCATCATTGAGCGCTGCGCCGGCGCGTCGTGCGATTTTTCATCGCTGGTCACCTACACCGCCGCTTCCAACGCAACAAGCTACACCGATACCGCCGTAACAGCGGGCGAAACCTACTGCTATCGAGTGAAAGCGGAGCGTTCCGGCTTCTGGACAAGCGCGGCAACTTCAGCCGCGTGCGCAACCATCGCGCTTCCTTCAGCGCCAACCGCGCTTGCGGCTGCGGCTTCCGGCGAAAACCGGGTAAACCTTTCATGGACGGACAACACTCAGAACGAAACGCGCTTCATCATCGAGCGCTGCGAAGGCACTGGATGCTCGAACTTTACCGATATCGGCTCCGCCGGACACAACACAGCAACTTTCAACGACACATCCGTCTGCAACACAACCGCCTACTCTTATCGGGTGAAAGCGGCACGGTCTGGCGCATGGACAACCGCGGAAAGCGCGTCGGCGTCGGCAACAACCGCAACGCCGGGCGTTCCGTCGGCATTTACGGCAAGCGCCGTCTCCGAGGTGCGGATTGACCTTGCCTGGCTTGATAATTCCATTTCCGAAACCGGCTTCATGATCGAGCGCTGCAAGAACGCCGGATGCTCCGATTTCGCGCCGGTGGCCACAACAGCCGGCAACGCAACAGCATATTCCGACACCGGCCTCGATGTGGGAACAACGTACAACTACCGCGTCAAGGCGGCATCCACGACGGCCTGCCCGTGGGAAACCGCATGGAGCGCAACCGCGTCGGCAACAACGCTTCAGCCGGCTCCGCCGTCGGGGCTTGCCGCGCCGGTTTCGGGAACCACGACCGTTAATCTCTCGTGGAACGACAACACCGACACGGAATCGGGCTTCACAGTCGAGCGATGCTCAGGCGCCGGCTGCGATTTCACATCCGGCGTGACAACATTCACGACAGCCGCGAACGTGAAAACATATCAGGACAACGGCGTCTGCGCGTCAACGCCCTACAGCTACCGCGTGAGGGCGTACAAAACCGATGGCCCGGTCTGGACATCGGCATGGAGCAACATCGCGGACGCATTAATGCCGACGCCCTCAACGCCGGTCATCACGGTTGCCCGCGTGAACGAGAACAAGATAAACGTCACATGGACTGACGGCAACGGCGACGAAACAGGATTCAGGCTTTTCAGGTGTTCGGGGGCGGGCTGTCAGGATTTCGCCCAGATACAGACGCCCGGCCAGAACGTGGTGTCATACGACGACCAGAACCTTCCGCATTCGACTCTCTTCACCTACAAGATTCAGGCGTACAAGACGGCGTCGTGCGCATGGGCAACGCCTTTCAGTAATGAGGCGTCAGCCGCGACAGCAATCGTGCCGCCCGGAACGGTTTCGGCTGTGGCTGACAACACTACCGGAATCACGCTCACCTGGACAGACAGCACGGTTTCGGAAACCGGGTTCAGGATAGAACGATGCGCCGGGACAGGATGTTCTGACTTCGTATTCACGGCAAACGCGGCTGCGGACGCAATCGCGTATCAGGACAACTCGGTCTGCGCCGGAACCGGATACACCTACCGCGTGAGGGCGGAACGCTCGACGTCTCCGGCTTGGACGTCGTCGTGGAGCGCCTCCGCGTCGGCTTCCACGCCTTCGCCTTCCGCGCCGTCGGGGCTGACGGTGACGGCCACGGCAGACACCAAAACGGAGCTTGCATGGACAGACACCAATCAGGATGAAACGGTATTCCGGGTTGAGCGTTGCGTTGACACCGGCGGCGGATGCGCCAACTTCGCCGAGGTCGGGACATCCGCCGGAGCAACAACTGCTTACGCCGACAGCGCGGTTGCGGCATCGACAACGTACTGCTACCGCATCCGCGCCGGAAAAACCGCCGTATGCGGCTGGGACACCGACTATTCGAACATAGCCTGCGATATGACATATCCGGCCACGCCAACCGCTCTGACAGCCACGCCCAGCGGCTCTCGCAAGGTGGTTCTTTCATGGATCGATCCGGCCACTGACGAGGACGGCTTCGAGGTGGAAGTCAAGATATTCACCGGAGGCTTCGTGAATATCGCCACGATAGCATCGAATGTCACAATGTTCACCGACACGCGGGCCATCTCGCCCGGCATGACCTACGAGTACAGGGTGAGGGCGTTCCGCGGCAACGACAGGTCTCCGTACAGCGCCGCCGTATCGGCAACCATGCCGCCCTGGCAGACGGGGGATACGGCGTGCGGGCCGTAAAACATGCGGATTGAGGTTGAAGTCATACTTTTTATTTGGACATTCAGCGCCATGTCATGGTAAATTAGCGGCCAAATCTAACCCTAAAAGGGGGGGCCGCAAGAATGCTTAGAAGGTATGTCTTTCTGCTTTTGATGTTGTTCCCGGCAGTAACGCCGTCTTATGCCGCAAGCGTAAACGGCGAATCCCGCACTTATGTTCAGACGCGGGAAACGGTGGGCGGCGGCAAGGTCGCTCCGCTCTACGAGTATCTTGACCTGAATATCGAGGAAATGGCCGGTCAGAAGCTCTCTTTCCACGCAGGCGGATGGTTTCGCGTTGACCTTGCCGACGACAGCGGCGACAAACGATCCGAAGGCGATCTTCGCTACGGCTATCTGAACTTCAGAAGCGACGACGCAAACGCTATGGTGGATGCCGGAAGAATTCTCGTCCACGACGGAATCGCATCCGAAATCATCGACGGAATTCATGCCACCGCGGATCTGAAGGCCGGTTTCGGCGTGTCGGCGTTTGCCGGTGACATCATCGAATCGGGCGGCGAGCTAATTTACGGCGGCAGAATATCGCACAAGGCCGAAAAGCTCTACACCGTCGGCGTTTCGTTCCTGCAGGGGAAAAACGACAAAACCGGCGATCGCGAGGAGATGGGCATAGACCTTTCACTCCGTCCCGCGGACAAGGTTTCCATACTCGGCCAGTCTTCCTACAATTCCGAAACATCGGGCTGGATGGAGCATTCGTACTTCCTGAATGTCGGCGGTCTGGGCAGCCTCAAGCTGCGAGGCGAGGTTTCGTTGATCGACTACGCAAACTACTTTCAGGCCGCCTCGATAAACGCCTTCGCCCCCAAAACCGGAAGCGGAAGCGGCATCGACACGGAGGAAACGCTCCTGACAACCGGCGTCGAGCTGGAATATCCTGTCAACGAAAATGTCACGGTTTCTGTTGACTACAAGAACTACGAGTATGACCGCGCTGGAACGGTCAACCGCTACGGCGCCAAGTTTGCGTATGTCAAGGACAGCGATGTTCTGGCCGGAGCGTCGGCGCACCGCATGAACGGCTACGAAAAAGACAACCGCTACAACGAGATACGCGCCTACTGCTTCAGCAAGAGCGGCAAGCTCGACAAAACCATCGACGCGCTTGCCGTGATCTACGACGAGAAGGTGAGCGGCGTTAAAACCGCCTATTCGCTCACCGCCGCAGCCGGTTACGCGCTGTCGGAGAGGGCGAAGGCGTCAGCCGACTTCGAATACTCGCACAATCCCTACTACGACAAGGAAGTCAAGGGCTTCCTGAAATTCATATACAAGTTCGGAACCAATCCGTGGGGGGCTTAACAGACATGAAAAACGCGATTGTTAAAAATACGGTACTTGCGGTAAGCATGACGGTTGCGCTTGCGGGGCTTTACGCCTGCGCCGAGAACAAGAGCATGGCGAAACAGCATCCGGTCGAGGTATCGGGCGCTCCGGCATGCACCGACTGCCACATCGAGCAGGCAAGGTCTTTGGGCGAGTTCAACCATTCCACTGACTTCAAGATGAAGAAGCACGCGTTCGCGGCGGCGCAGAGGGAGAAGATCTGCACCAAGTGCCACAACACCTCGTTCTGCATGGACTGCCACGCCCGTAATGAAGAGCTCAAGCCAAGCGACATGTTCAAGGACTCTCCGGCGCGGACATTGCCGCACAGGGGCGATTATCTGACGCAGCACAGAATCGACGGCAAGATCGATCCGGCTCCGTGCTTCAAGTGCCACGGACGCCAGAACAACGAGAGGTGCAAGCAATGTCACAAGTAAAAAACATATCGGTATTCGCGGTTTTGTTTGCCTTGCTTTTCACCTTTTCGGGATGCGGCGAGGTTAACAACGAAACATTCGATCCGGACGACGGACATCCTGCGGGCTGGCTGCCGTCTGGGCACAAGGCGGCTGTCGCGGCTGAGGATGAGGGAGTGGCGGAATGCGCCGAATGCCATGGAGCAGACCTTGGCGGCGGAAACGCGAAGGTTTCCTGCACAAAATGTCATCTGGGCGGAACCACCAGGGTTCATCCGGCTGACTGGTACGACGGGAGCGGAAAGCTTATTGTTGCCGGAAAACACAGCGCCTATGTCGGCACAAACGGCAACACATCATGCTCCAATGCCAACTGCCATGGCGCGACATTCCAGGGAGTTACCGGAAGCGGCCCGGCATGTACCAAGTGCCATCTTGCAAGCGAAACCAACAAGCATGCAAGCGGATACTCATCGCACAGCAATGGCTTTCTCAAGGACGGCGGCATTTACAAAACCTATCCTCCATCACGTTGCGCTAACATCAACTGTCATGGAGCCGACTTCGCCGGGGTAACCGGAAGCGGAACAAGTTGCTTCGACTGTCATCATCAGGCTGGAAAGAAGACCAACGGCTGCCTGGGTTGTCATGATGAAACCAAAGGCAAGACAACCGGAGGCACTTGGGGATACTAATCAGTTCCATTAACTGTTTTTGAATACCTAACAAGCCCGCAGCCATGATCTCTGCGGGCTTATTTTTTTTAAATCGCAACAACTGCGCCTAAAGCTCCATTTTCAGGTTGACATATGTTCACCTTCTCATTTAGCTTATTAACCGTAATTAAAGCCATGATAAAAACCAACGTCAGTTCATGTCCATTTCATCAGTAACTGCTGGCATTTTCCAGAGTGGACACGTGCTGCACGGTTAATAGCAGGTTCAGGGCTTTGATAACTTGTTATGCCATTCACGGCATCCATAATCAAATCGGACGGAGGGAGTAATGAGAAAGCTGTCTAAGAGTCTGTTGGGGTTGGTTACGGGGGGAGTTGTACTGTTAGGATTGGGCGTCGGATCGGTTGCGGCAGGCCCGACCATTGATGTTGGAGACGCCGGATCGCTCAAAATCGACTATCAGGTTCAGTTTGTGGGATCCATGCGCGACACGGGTTCCGGCCCTGACGGAACAGGCGACACAACCGATTTTTATTTTCGCCGCAACAGGCTGAGCTTTCTGGGCAAGATGAATGACGACATCGGTTATGCCGTTCAGTTTGAAAGCGCGGGCGGCAACAGGACTTATCCCACAACCGTGAATGCAACCGCCACATCAGAATCTGTATCGATCATCGATGCCTACATCACCTACAAGGCGGCAGACGCATTGCAGTTCCGTGTCGGCCAGATCAAGCACAATCTCTCGCGCGAAATTCTTGAGCACTGCTTCATCCCGTTGTCAGCCGACAGATCGCTTTTCGGAAACGGTTCTTTCTCCGGCAAGGCCACGCGTGATTACGGCGTGGTGATGTGGGGCAACATCGCTGACGGCATGTTGCAGTACAGGCTGGGCGCAATGGACGGAAACGAAAAGGATGCGGCAAAGCGCGAGGACGGGCTCCGCTATTCCGGACGCGTTCACCTTTCGCTTCTCGATCCTGAAAACGGATATGGATATCAGGGCACATACATGGGCGAACAGAAGGTGCTGACGGTCGGCGCCTCATACGAGCAGGAAAAGAACGCCATCTACAACAGCACCAGCGGCGCGGTTGACTACAAGGCCTATTCATACGACGTATTCTTCGAGTATCCGTCTGCTGCCGGAACCGTCACGCTTGCCGGTTCATATCTGAAATCAGATATGAAAGGAGCCGGTTTGAACGGTTTCGCCGACGCCGAAGGAATCAACGGAGAGAAGAACGGCACATTCTGGAAAGCCGGATACATGGTCGGCAAGGTTCAGTTCTTCGGCAGGGCTGAGGAGTGGACGTTTGCAAAGCTTGACGAAGTTAAAAACCAACAGGTCAGGTGGACTGCCGGCGGTTTGAACTACTACATCAAAGGACAGGATCTAAAGCTTACGCTTGAGTATTCCAAGACCGACTTCGACACGGAAAGCGCAAGCGTGCAGGATTTCAACACCATGTCACTCATGGTTCAGGCAAGGTTTTAATACCAAAGGAGGCGAATTAACATGATTGATTTCAAGAAGAACCGGATGTACATGGGCTTGCTGGCTCTGGTTATCGCATCTGCCGTTGCCGGTTTGAGCGCCTGCGGCAGCGATACGATCGAGAATAAGACGACAACCAGTACAACAAGCGCAACCACAACAACAATAAGCACAACCACTGCCGCCGGCGGCGGGACAACCACGTCAACAACAACCACCGCACCACCAGTTACCACAACAACTGCCACCGCTTGTGTAACCCCTTGCGGCACTCCGTGCTGATCTGACAAACGTTATTCAGCAGTTATATGGCTCCCCGGCAAATCATGCCGGGGAGCTTTTATTTGCACTCCAATCGGGTTTTCTGGCGGGATTCAGCCGGATTCGGTTAAGATTTACGGATGCGCGCATCTTTCCCCTCACTAAACCCCAAACGATGGATTCCGGCAATTCTGATTGTTCAGTTTCTGATAATCATCGGCATCGCGTACTATTCCGCTCATACCCGCTCCAGCAATGGCTGCGTTTCCTGCCATGCCGACAAAAACAAGATGAATTCGCTTGGCTATCCGTTCTTTGCCGTGACACAGGAGCAGGCCGAGAAGGAAAGCCGCCATCCGGGCGTGAAGTGCCACGAGTGCCACGGCGGCAACGGCAGCGCCACGAATGCCGACTCCGCCCACAAGGGCATGCTGAAGGCGCTCTATCTGGACAGCACCACCAAGGTGATGCCGCGCAAAAATCCGCTGGCTGCTCCAATGGTTCCAACCGGCGGCAATCCGGTGTTCAGCATGCTTCCCAGGAGAAAAGCTGAGGACGGAACTTATGCCTCAACAGGCGATGTAATGACCATCTTGTCACATGACCGGAACCCGGAAACGTTGGGTTATGACCCCGTCATGGGCAAAAAAGCCTGCGGCGCTTCGCCCTGCCATCCGGATCAGGTTGAACAGTTTTCCCACACCGTGATGGGAGCGAACAAGCGCCAGCGCACCATGACATCGTGGATGCAGCCATACGGCCCGTACAACTGCGGCCCCTCATTTGCCGACACACCGGCGGGCGACACCGCTGTCGGCGACAAATTCTCCTACGATAACCAGCGGGCAATTGCCAATGAACTGAATGTTCCCTTCAGCAAGGACAACGCGCTCCAGATTCAGCGTTACTGCAACCTCTGCCATGTCGGCTGCCTCGACTGCCATTACACGCCGTTCAAGGGGGAAGGCGCGCACAGTTTTTCGAAAAAACCGCCAGCCGAAAGCTGCCTTGGAGGAGGCAGGGGAATGATCTCCTGCCACACGGGAACCGCAGCGGCCAGAAGGGGCGATCATTACCTGGGCGGCGATTTCAGCGTGCCACGAGGCATGGAGCCGGATGTTCATGTGAAGGAGAATATCGGGTGCGTAGACTGCCATATCACCGGACTCAAGGGCATGGGCGACGTGCAGCGAAAAGCCGTATGCGGCGACTGTCACATCGAGGAGGAAGACGCAATCTCGCGCTCTGAGCACAAGAACGTTTCCTGCGCCGCTTGTCATGTGAGGGAGGCGGGCGGATACCAGATTAACCCGTGGGGGCCGGGCACAATAACCGGAATAATGAACCCGATGCGCAAATACCATTACTACGGCCTGTTTTCGCCGCCGCTTGTAATGAAGGATCAGACAGGCCTATGGATTCCGGTGAAGGCATGGCCAAACTCTGTTGCGAATTTCAAGGAAACGATAGCGCCGTCTGGCGGTGTGAAGTTTCACTGGCCAGACGGCGAAACCCGCGATTCCTACATCCTGCTCGGCACATTCGACGGCCTTCCTGATGCAAACAAGCATCTGGCATGGATCGAGATGGAGCAGGTCGCACATCCATACGGCAAGTCGCGCGAATGCGATAGCTGCCATTCCGGAGGCGGCCAGTCTGCCGTCTCGAAGTGGGACTTCAAGGCGTCCGGCCTGAACGCGTTCAGCGGCTCGTACAAGGTGACGGCGAACGCGGACGGCATACACATTCACGATTTCGCGCACGATCCTGTCGTAAACACCTCCGGCAAGATCAAGACAAGCGGGTTCGCCCCCTGGCTCTACATGGGCGACATCTGGAAGGTCAAGGGCGATTTCTCGATTCCGGGCAAGGGATACGATGATGCCGCGCGCAAGTTTGATGACGCCGTAAAAAAACTCGAATCGCTGCGACCCGGCATTCCCAAAAAGCGCTACAAGAAGCTTCGCTCCATACTGGTTCACAACCCGGCGTTGGGCGTAAAGGCGATGGCGGATAACTCTGCCACTTCGAAATCAGCAGCCAACTAATGACCGTATGACCGGCGTCATAACACACCGCGCGTCTGCGGCGTTATGATGCAGTCATGAAAACCGTATGCGAAACAGGCATTGTTCAATCGACAGGAAACGGCACGGCGATTGTGCGCCTGACTGGCGATCAATCGTGCCGCAAGTGCGGGCTTGCCGCAATCGGGCTCTGCACGGTTGGCGGAACCGGCATGGAGATCGAGGCGCGCTGCCAGATAAGCGTTGCACCGGGCCAGAAGGTGCGCGTGTCTCGCGGGGGCCGCAGCATGACTGACGGCGGATTCGTGATATACGGCGTTCCGGTTGCGGCGTTGATTGGCGGCGCTTTGCTCGGCGGCTTCATTGCTCCATCTCTCGGCGTCTCGGCAGATGCCGGAGCAACCGGCGGCGGCTTTCTGCTGATGTTCCTGTCGCTGCTTCCGGTCTGGCTTTGGGGAAAGCGGCAGGACAAGTCCGCGCGGTTCAAGCCGGTCATCAGGGAGGTTGTCGATCCGCATGACAAGCGCGGCAACGGGTGGCCGGATTCATGGCCGGATTAGCGCCATGACAATTCCATTTCCGCCATTTCCACCATTTCCAAAGGAGCACGGCGTTTGGGCGATGCTCGCGGCCTCGATCATCACAGGCTCGGCAGCCGCCGGTTCGTTCAATCCGACGGTTTTGAGCACCGCCGCAGCTTTGTCGCTCCTGTTCATGGCCAAGGCCCCGCTCAAGTCGATCCTGCGCAACTCCCCGGATAAAGGCGCTTTTGCATGGCTCGCCGGATATGTTGTCGCAGCCTCGCTGCTAATCTTCCCGCTGCTTCCGCATGTGCCCATTCAGCTTGCCGTTGTGGCGGCTGTTGTCGTTATCATTGTCGGCCCGGTCTATCTGCTGGCAATGAGGGACAGAAAGGAGATGCGCCTGTCCAGCGAGATTCCGGCCATGGCGGTTATCTCGCTTGCCGCGCCGTTTGCCTACACGGCGGCAGGCGGCGAATCGACAGGCGTGATGCTCTCGATCTGGCTTCTTGGGCTTTCCTACTATGCGGCAAGCTCGTTTCGAGTGCGAACAGTGCCCGGATCGAATCTGCTTAAGCCCGCCCTCGCCTATTACGCGGTTCTGGCGACCGGGCTGACCATTGCCGTAATAGGCGGGATAATTCCGCCGCTTGCCGCGATTGCATTCCTGCCGCTTGTTGAAAACGCTTTCCGCGCATTACGACCGGCAAGGGAGAAAATATCGCGGCTTGGGCGGATTGAACTGGTAAAGCTGGCGGTATTTACAACGCTTATGATTGCGGGATTTCGCTTGTAGCTAAATGAATGCTTCTTGCTTTGGCATCATCTGCCTCACCAGCTCATAACTCACCACCGAAACCGCGTTCGACAGGTTGAGCGAGCGCATGATGCCGGTCATCGGAATGGTGATCGTGCTGTCGGGGTTAGCGGCGATGACATCAGCCGGAAGCCCGCGCGTTTCCGGGCCGAAGACAAGGAAATCGCCAGGTTTGTAGCAGACATCGGTGTATAGCCGGGCGGTCTTGGTTGTGGCGTAGAAGAACCTGCCATCCGGATATTTCGCCCAAAGGGCTGCCAGCGAATCGTGATAGTGCAGGTCGAGATGCTTCCAGTAATCGAGCCCGGCCCGTTTCACCGCCCGTTCATCGGTGCTGAAGCCGAGTTTTCCAACCAGATGCAGCGAAGCGCCCACTCCCACCGCAAGCCGGGCGATGCTTCCGGTGTTCGGCGGAATCTCCGGCTCGAACAGCACAATATTGAAATGCGGAAATGTGTAATCTTTACGAGATGTCATGCCCCTGCCCTGACTTTTCCGCCAGCCAGCCATTTGCCCCCGGCTGCAAGCCGTTTGGCCTCCACCTGAAGCCGTTCGCCCAGTCTTGAATACCGTTTCCGCACCTTGTCGTTCCGTAGCGCGATGGCCATCGCCTTGCGCGTACCCACGAAAACCGCCGCCTTCCGGGCGCGTGTTAGCGCGGTGTAGACAAGATTGCGCTGAAGCATGACGTAGTGCTGGGTGTGGATCGGAATAACCACAACCGGATACTCGCTTCCCTGCGCCTTGTGAACCGAACAGGCGTAGGCAAGCGCCAGATCGTCCAGTTCGCTGAACTCATATTCCACAATCGTTCCGTCGAAATCTATCCTTGCGGCGGCTTCCTCGAAATCGAACGAACGGATGATTCCGATGTCGCCGTTAAACACGTCCTTGTCGTAGTTGTTCACCATCTGCATCACCTTGTCGCCCACGCGGTAGATTCTGCCGCCGCGCGAAACCTGCGCGCCGTTTGGCCTTGCTGGCGGCCTTGCTGGTGGATTGAGAACCTCCTGAAGACGGCTGTTCAGGCTGCCGACGCCCACGATGCCGCGATGCATGGGACAGAGCACCTGAATGTCGCGCACGGCGTTCACGCGAAAATGCGCGGGCAGCCGCTTGGTTACCAGAGAGACAACCTCATCCACAACCTTCTCCGGCTCCTCGGCGTCGATAAAGAAGAAATCTCGGCTTACCGCGTTGTTTATTAAAGGCTTTTCGCCGCGATTGATCCGGTGGGCGTTCACCACGATCATCGAATCCTGCGCCTGCCGGAATATCTCGTTCAGGGTGGAGACCGGAACCGAGCCGGATTCGATAATGTCGCGCAGCACATTGCCCGGCCCAACGGACGGAAGCTGATCCACATCGCCCACAAGAATGAGCGACGCGCCCGGCGGCACGGCCTTCACAAGGCTGTACATTAAAATGATGTCGATCATCGACGCCTCGTCAACCACAATCAGGTCGGCATCGAGCGGATTGTCCTGATCTCGCAGGAAACGCATGTTCTTGAATTCGAGCGTCCGGTGGATGGTTTTCGCCTCCTTGCCCGAAAGCTCAGAAAGCCGCTTTGCGGCGCGGCCCGTTGGCGCGGCCAAAAGCACGCGAAAACCGCGCCGTCCGGCGATGTCCACGATGCAGCGGACGATGGTTGACTTGCCGCATCCGGGGTTGCCGGTGATGACCATAACCTTCGAGGTGAGCGACGCGATTACCGCCTGTTTCTGGTTCGTGGCAAGCATTATGTGGTTGCGTTCTTCCACCCAACGGACGGCGGAATCGCCGTCCGCAGGCCAAATCACCGCTGCCTCGGCGTCAACCGCGCTGGCCTTATCCTTCGCCGCGGCAAGCGATGACAGGCGCGAGGCAACGCCGGTCTCGGCGTGATGAAACGGGGTCAGGTAGACATCCTCGCCGTCTATGACCACGCGGCCCTTTGCGGCCAGCGCGTCGATTCCGACGCGCACCATTGTTTCGTCGATCTCAAGCATCCCGGCGGCGGACTTCACCAGCTCGACAACCGGATAATATACATGCCCGGAATCGGCCAATTCCGAGAGCGCGAAGGCGGCTCCCTCCTCGGCGCGCATCGGCGAATCTTTGACGATGCCCATTCGTCCGGCAATCGTGTCGGCGGTTTTAAAACCGATGCCGTAAACGTCGGCGGCCAGGCGGTACGGGTTTTTAGATACAATATCAATGGCCTTGTCGCCGTAGGTTTTAAAAATCTTCACGGCATACGCGGGCGAAACGCCGTGTTCCTGCAAAAACATCACCACGCGCTTGATCGCCTTCTGCTCAACCCATGCGCAGCGTATTTTATCCACCCTGACCTCGCCGATGCCCTCAACCTCGTGCAGGCGTTCCGGGTGGTGCTCGATCACATCCAGCGTGGCCGAGCCGAATTTCGCGGTTATGCGCGCGGCGAAAACCTTTCCGACGCCCTTTATCAGGCCGGAGCCCAGATACTTTTCGATGGCATGAACCGATGCCGGAGCCACGGACTCGTATCTGTCCACCCGGAACTGCCTGCCGAATTTCTTGTTCTCAACCCATTCGCCGAACAGCCGGAGCGATTCGCCGGGCATGGCCGCGATGTTGCCGATTATCGTGGTCGGCTCGCGGTTTCCCTTTTCCTTGATGCGGGCGACAAGATAGGCGTTTTCCTCGTTCGCGTAGACGATTTTATCGAGCACACCGGTAATCGTTGCGCTCACGACAGCCTCCGCGCCCTGATGAAAATCAGCGAGACAACAGCAAGGCATATGACGCCGCTTGCCAGAACCGCGTTCGTCACGCCGATGAAATGCGAAACGCCGCCGATCAACAGCGCGCCAACCGGAAACGTGCCGAGGAAAAGAGCGGTGTAGATGCTCATCACGCGCCCGCGCAGATGATCCGGAACGCGAGTCTGGATGGCGATGTTGATGGACGAGATCACAACCACGGCGGACGCGCCGCTCATGAACAGGAGCGCCATTGAGAGAGCCGTGTTTGCAGACTGCGAAAGCGCGATCATGGCTAACGAGAAAAAGATGCCGGCAGCGCTAATAAGTGTTCGGCTGCCGTTTGCCTCGCGAAACGAAAGCCATAACGCGCCGGTAAGCGCGCCAAGGCCAACCGCGCTCATCAGCATTCCGTAGCCGCCCGATCCAAGGCCAAGTATGTCGCGCGCGAAGACCGGAATGAGCGTGGAATACGGCAGGCCAAGCAGGCTGAGAACGCTCACCAGCGTCATCATCGAAAACACATATCGATCGTTTTTGAGATATGAAAAACCCTCGCGCAGGTTTTCAACAACGCTTCCGGTGTGCCGCCCCCGCCGCTCTCCGCCTTCGTCCAGCCGCATGAAATAGAGCGCCAGCAGGCTTGCGCCGAAGCTTGCGGCGTTGAACCAGAAACAGGCGGCGATGCCAACCCAGCCTATCAGCAAGCCGCCGATGGCCGGGCCTATCATCCGCGCGCCGTTAAAGGCGGCGGAATTTAGCGCGATGGCGTTATGAAGGCTTTCGGGCGAGACAAGATCGATCAGGAAAGACTGACGCACCGGAATGTCGAGCGAGTTCACCAGGCCAAGCAGCCCGGCAAGGGTTATCACCTGCCAGACGCCAACATTGCCGCGCCACGCAAGAAAGCCTAGCCCCAAGGCCGGAAGGATGGACAGGCCCTGCGTGAAAAGAAGAAGCGAGCGCTTGCTGAACCTGTCGGCCAACACGCCGCCAAACAGCGTGAAAACGAGAATCGGCAGCGATCCGGCGGCTGTTACAACGCCCAGATAGAACGACGAATTTGTGATGTCGAGCACAAGCCAGCCCTGAGCCGCCGCCTGCATCCATGTGCCGCATAGCGAAATGAGATGGCCGAGCCAGTAGAGCCGGAAGTTTCTGAACTGAAACGCCGATAATCGTTCGACAGAGATGCTGGACACGCCGATATATTAACAGGTCAAGCCTTTTTCCGATAATGCGCGGTTCGGCGGCAACAAGTTCGTTTTCTCCACTTAATTATGGCGTTTACTGTCGCATTAATACTGTCGGGTTAATACTTATATCAAAAAGCATTAACCCGTTTGGGTGATTGCGGTTTTGTGGCGTGGCAGGTTATAAGACGGCATTCAGTTTGAAACTTGAGGTGGGGAACCAATGGCCAATTTTAACGCAGCAATTCCGCGAACCCTCGCCCGCGAGGGCGGCGCGAAATTCACGGATACACCGGGAGATGCGGGCGGCGCGACGAAATACGGCATATCGCAACGCGCTTACCCGAACGAAGACATCCGCAACCTCACGGAAGTTCGCGCCCGCGAAATCTACAAGCGCGATTATTGGGACAGGGTGCGCGGCGACGACATTGAGTCTCAGGCAATCGCGGAGCAGATTTTCGACACAGCCGTTAACATGGGCGTTCGCACCGCGGCGCGGCTGGCTCAGGTGACGCTCGGCATTGATCCTGCCGACGGAATAATCGGCGCTCGTTCGCTAAGGACGATAAACGCGGCTGATGAAGCGATGTTTGTGGCGGAGTTCACCATCGCCAAGATCGCCCGGTACGCGGCCATCTGCAACAAGGATCGGTCACAGTCCAAGTTTCTTCTGGGCTGGATAAACAGGGCTTTGGGAGGCGCGGCATGAGCATTTTGGCGAAGATACTTGGCGCGGGCGATGTCGTGAAGTCTGTTGGCGACACGTTGGACAACCTGTTCACGTCAGACGAGGAGCGGGCGGAAAAGCAGAACGAGCTTGCGAAGGCCGAATTGCAGTTCCGGACGCTTGAGGCGCAGCTTACGGCAAACCAGAACATCGCGCAGACGGAAGTGAACAAGGTGGAGGCGGCAAGCGCAAGCCTGTTTGTGGCGGGATGGCGTCCGGCAATCGGCTGGATCGGCGCGATTGCGCTGGCGTACCAGTTCATACTTTACCCGTTGCTGTTATGGCTTCCGCAGGTTAAAAACCCGCCGAAGCCACTTGAGTCGGACATGCTGATGACGATCATCACCGGCATGTTGGGCATAGCAGGGATGAGAAGCTACGACAAAATGAAGGGGACGGACACGCAGGCGATGGGGAAGAAATAAAACCGCCGCTTGCAGCCTCATAGCCTTCCGCCCGAAATTCAAGGTACAATTCAACATGTCGATGAGTGTATCTTATGGCTGATATCTGGATCATAAGAAGAATCGGGCCGGAAAACGGCGGCCAGCCGCTTCGCCGCGAGTTCGAAATATCCGACGCCGGGCGGGCCATTCTCCTGCATATGCCGCATAACGTCTGGGCTCCGCTGGTTGGATTCGAGGCAACCCTGAGCGAATCCGCCAGAAAAAGCGGGCGGAGCCTTTTCGGCCAATTCGGCCATTTCGGTAGATTCGGTAGATTCGGCTTCATGCGCCGCAAGCCCTCATTGGGAGATTCCGGCGGCACCTCCGGCGTGATAAGATTCCACGAGGCCGACCTGCTGAAAGACCTCGATTTTTCCGAATATACAGATATTGCCGATCACATAAAGGCGTTCCGCGCCGCGCTCTCCAGAAGAAGCCCGGTGCTGGAGGAGCTTCGCAAGCTCGATCTGTCGAAAATAAGCGAAATCCGCGGGCTGTATCCTTCTGTGGATGGAACCGTTCAGGCGATCACGCTTTCCGGCACTCCGCTTCAGCAGCGCTACTACATCGAGGAGAATTTTGGCCGCACCGTCGAGATCCAGATCGATCCGGGCAACTCCTACGAAAGCAATCTGGCGCTGCGGCTGAACCGGAAATTCTTCTCCGAATACAACCAGCGAAGCATCTACCGTCTGGAACTGGAGCCGGGAGGCGAAGGGAAGAACAGCGTCACGGTATACCGGCGCAACAAGCGAGTGCTGCGCGCGAGCGGGGCCGATCTGATAAACCGGCTGTTCATGATCCAGCACGCGGTCGATCTGGACGAAACCTTCCGCGACAGCCTTCGCGGCTGCCTGACCGGCGGGGCCGATCCGCTGAAGCTCACGGTCAAAAGCTTCTATATCGGGCAGGCGTTCGACAAGATCAGCAGTTCCACGGTTCTTGAAGGTGATTTCAACCGCCTCCGCATTCCGCGCTCAGACCGCGAAAAGATAATAAACCGCTTCCGGGGAAGCGTGCTTCTCTGCATCCTGAGCTATCGGGACGCGTTCATTGGCGGAGCCGCCACGGTGCGCACCGTGGGCGCGGTGCTTCACAACCTCTCAGGCGTCTCCGGCATAGAAAAGGACTACCCGGAGCTGGTTCAGAGCATTAAAAACAGAAGCAGCCGCTCGCAGCTTGGCGAATACTATCTTTTCAGCGGTTTTGTTTCAGCCGATGATCAGGATGTGGAACACTCGCGGCCCAGCCCAGCGATGGAAGACCGGCTGCCATGAGCGAATTATCAGAAAAAGACCGTGCCGAGATCAGGGAGATACTCCGCTATCCGGAACGGCTCGACCGCTCGCTTCAGTTTCTGGAGAGCACCGCAACCGTCACGATTCCGGCCAATCCGATAGACAAGGTCATATTTCAGGACGAGGCCAAGGAGGCGGTGAAGGAGGTCGCCCGCAATCGCGGAAACATTCTGCTGATCGGCAAGCCCGGCGTCGGGAAATCGATGCTGGCCAACATGTTCGAGGAAGTGATCAACCGGACGATGGGCGATTACCTGCGCCAGCGCGACGCGCTTGTGGCCATTCCCGGCAAGGACAGAAACCGCGTGAAGGTGGTCTGCATGGAGCCGACCGACGCCATCCGGCTGGTTGACGCCACCATCCGCGCCTACAATTCGGCTGCGGAACAGGCTCCGGTCTTCTCGCTCGAAGACGAAATTCGCGGCGTGGCCCGAATGCGAAACATAGCGCTCGGCCTGAGCCTTGTTGGCTTGGCGGCGGGCGTTTTTCTGCCGTTCCTGCTTGCGCTCTGCGGCGTTGGGCTGATGGGTTCGCTATTTCTGTACATGAAGGAAAAAGACCTGAGCGCGCAGGAAAAGGCGCACGCGGCGACCGCGCGGCCCGACGGAAAGGGCGGCGTGAAGGAGCTGTACGACATGCTGCCGGAGCTTCTTTATAATCCGCTTCAGGAAGAGCGGCTGATGGGCCGCGTGGCCGAGCCGAGCGAAAAGAGCATGAAGGGCGGCTTCCGGTGGGATCCGTACCAGTCCGGCGGACTCGGAACTCCGGCGCACAAGCGGGCCTTCGTGGGCGCGCTTGCGAAATATCCGATGATTTATGTGGACGAGTTGAAGACGCTCATAAAAAACGGCTTCGTTCCCGATCTGCTCGAAATCATGCAGAACGGCTCGTACAGGCTTGAGGGCGGAAAATCCGGCAGTTCGGCGGACAGTTCCGAAAACATGGTTCCGGCCAATTTCATCCTGTTTGCAAGCTGCAACCACGACACATACCGCTATCTTGTGGAGGAAGGCGAGGGCGCGCTTCTTTCGCGTTTCCATGGAAGGGGCCGGATTATAGAGCTTCGCTCCGAGGTATCCGAAACGCCGGAGCGAGTGCGCGAGCTTGCCCAGTATATCAAGCAGGAGATCACGGCTCTGGGCGGCGAGTTCGAGGAGCAGTGGGGCGAAGTAATTCGGCGCGAGGGGCATGAAGGCGTGCGTCGCAGGAACATAGAGGCCTACGGCAGGATCCCGGCCAGCGAATTCCGCATGGAGGCCCGCGATTTCTCCCGCGCCGCCATTGCGGAGATTGTGAAAGAGCTTCGATGCAGGGCCGGAGGCGGAAAGCTTTCGGCGATGCTTCGGCCCATAAACGGCATTGTGCGCGAGGCCGTCATGGCCGCCATAACCGATAACGGCAAGCTGGTTACGCCGGCGCATGTGGCGCTGGCCATCGAGCGGCATATCGGGCTTGAGGGCGCGCTCATGGCCGATGCCATTCGCTACAAGCGCGAACTAAAAGATTACCTCGACAGCGCGACCGAGGGCATCGGCTATGTGGTGGGGCTTGCGGTCTACACCTCGCCGGAATCGGGCCAGATGTACGGCACGCTCATGCCTATCAAGTGCCAGATGATAAGGGGCGCGTCCGACGTGATAACCACCACCGGCAAGCTCGGCGAGATAGCGCGGGAGGCGGCACAGAACGTGAGGGCGTACCTGAAACGCATCGTTGGCGAGGCCGGGCCGCACGAGATGCATATCCAGTATATTCAGACCCATAGCGGGGTTGAGGGCGACAGCGCCTCCATCGCAACCGACATCGGCCTTATTTCAGACCTTATCGGCGTGCCGGTGAGCAGCAAGCACGCGATAACCGGCTCGCTGGTGGGCAACGTGATCGTGGCGGTGGGCGGAGTGACTGCCAAGCTTCGCGCGGCGTTCGATCCGGTCATCGGCATGGATGGCGCATGTATTCCGTGGCAGAACCGCAGGGATGTGGAGCCGCTTCTGCCGAACGCCGATTTCGAGTACATCGAGCGCGACGATATTCCGGGCGTGCGGATTTTCCGCCGAAACGGCAAGGATGACAGTGGACTGCCGTTTGACATTTTTTTCATAAAGACCCGCTACCAGGCATATAAAATCATGCTGGGGCTTGACGAGGGCGAACTTCTGGACAGGATACGCGCAATGGCCGACAGCGTTGCGGAGAAATAATCGGGAGGATCATTCATGCCAATATTTGAATTCATCTGCAAGGATTGCGGCGGAGATTTCGAGGAGCTTGTTTTCGGTTCGGCTCCGGATGTCAAATGCCCGAAGTGCGGTTCGGTTAACGTGGGCAAGAAACTTTCGCTTTTCGGCATGAGCGGCGTTGACAGGCCCGCCACCTCGCTTCCTGGCGGCGGAGGCGGCGGCGGATGCTCCGGATGCAGTTCCACCAAATGCGGAAGCTGCGGCTGAGCGGCTGATGCCGAGACTCAGGCGCTCATCCGGTCAGCCCAGTCTGACGCCGCATTTTTTGCATTTTATCCTGAAAACATCTCCGCCCATGAATTTTCCGCACGCGGGGCATCTCCAGTTCACGAAGCTGAACACCACAAATACGGCAATAACCGCAAGCTGACCGGCGGTAATCATGTCTCTCGGCAGCTCGCCGAATAAATCCGGACGCTTGTGCAGCAGGGCGAGAAATAACATGAGAAGAACTGTTAGCGGAATGGCGAGAAGCTGGCGGCTCTGACGGAGCTTGAATTCCCGGATGATCTGTTGGCTGGCTTCGTGTTGCATCGATATAAATTCCCTTTACCTGTAAATGATGAGCCTCCGATGCCGGCTATTATGCCATGAGCGGCGTGATTCATGGCTGCCGCCTGTTTTGTGAAAACAATTTCGCTTATGATATATCCTCGTTTGGGGATAGAACCCCTAAATATCGGGAGGAATATTCATGCTGAACAGATGGTCGGACAACGACGCTGCCAAATATGTCGCAAAATACGCGGGCATCTGCCCTGAATCGGTCGCGCTTAGGGTTTACACCTCGCGCCTCATAGGCGCGGAAACCGCGCTCGTGATGCACGGCGGCGGCAATACCTCGGTAAAAGACACCGTTACGACGCTCACCGGCGAACGCATGGAGGCGATTTTTGTGAAGGGCTCCGGCTGGGATCTGGACTCCATCGAGCCCGAAGGGCTGCCCGGCCTCGATCTGGCATATCTGCGCAAGCTGCGCGCGCTGAACGCGCTTTCGGACGAAGCCATGGTTAACGAGCTTCGCACGCATCTTTTTAATGCGTCTGCGCCCACGCCGTCTGTCGAAACCCTGCTTCACGCGTTCCTGCCGCACAAGTTCATAGATCACTCGCACGCGGAGGCTGTGCTTGCGATAACAAACCGCGAGAATGGCGAGGCGCTTGCCCGCGTGGCGTTCGGCAGCCGCGTGGCGATTGTTCCGTACATCATGCCCGGCTTCGCGCTTGCCAAGGCAGTGGCCGACATCCATGACAAGGCCGTGTCGGAAGGCCGAAACCTCGAAGGCCTCGTGCTGATGAAACACGGGCTTTTCACGTTCGGGCCGGACGCCAGAACGTCGTATGACCGCCACATTTCGCTGGTGAGCATGGCCGAGGATTTCATGCTCTCGCGCACAAAGGTTTGCGGAAGGCATATTTCACAAAGGGTTACGGACGAGCCGACGCGCATTGCGCGCGCCGCAGCCATCGCGCCGCTGATTCGTTCCGCCATTGCATCCGTTGGCGGCGACGGGCGGACGGTCATGTCATCATCCGCCGACAGGCGGATGATCGTGGAATATCGCACCGGCGGCGACGAAATAGCTTTCGCGGATTCCGGCGATGCCGGCAGAAAAGCCGCGCTTGCCGGGCCGATGACGCCCGATCATGTGATCCGCACCAAGCCGTATCCGCTCTGGCTGGAGCTTTCGGACTGGAGCGGCGAAGCTGAAACAGCGGCGGAAATACAGGCGGCGATCGAAAAATACGCGGCGGATTACGATGAATATTTCGAGACTTACGGGCCGGGACGCGGCAAAAGCGGCTTAAAGAAACTCGATCCGATGCCGCGCGTTATCTTCGTGCCGGGCTGCGGCATGTTCGCCGCCGGAGCCACGCGCAAGGACGCGGCAATCGCCGCCGATCTGGCGTCGCAGACCGTTCGCATGAAGACGGCGTCGTTGTGCCTTGGCGATTACGAAGGGCTTCCGGCGGCAGATCTTTTTGACATGGAATACTGGTCGCTTGAACAGGCGAAGCTCGGCAAGGCAAAGCCTAGGCCGCTTGCCGGAAAAATCGCGCTTGTTGCCGGTGGCGGCGGGCCGATCGGAACCGGCGCGGCGCGCGCGCTAGCCGCCGACGGCGCGGTGGTGGTTGTTGCCGACATCAGCGAAAAGGCGCGGGAAATTGCCGCTCGCGAGGTTGGCGGAGCGGTTGGCCTGCATATGGACGTGACAGACGAGGCGAGCGTTGGCGCGGCTCTCGATGAGACATGCAGGCGTTTCGGCGGAATCGACATCGTGGTGATAAACGCCGGAGTGGCGCATGTACAGCCGATTCCCGGCATGGACATGGCGGCGTTCCGGCGCGTGGCCGAGGTGAATCTATTTGGCGCGATGAACGTTTTCAAGGCGGCTTCAGCGCTGATGATCCGCCAGAGGCTTGGCGGCGACATCGTGCTGATTTCATCCAAGAACGTAACCGCGCCGGGGGCCGATTTCGGCGCGTATTCGGCCACCAAGGCGGCGGCGCACCAGCTTATGCGCGTGGCAGCGATGGAGCTTGCCGGACACGACATCCGCGTGAACTCGGTGCTTCCGGACGCGATTTTCGGCGAAGGCGAAAACGTGTCGGGCTTGTGGAAGGAAGTCGGGCCGTCGAGGGCCAAAAGCCGTGGCATGGACGAAAAAGACCTGCCGGAGTTCTACCGCAACCGGAACCTGCTTCATTCGCCGGTTACCGGCGACGACGTGGGCCGCGCAGTGGCGTTTTTCTGTAGGCGGGAATGTCCGGTTACGGGCGCGGGGCTGCCGGTTGACGGCGGCGTTGCGGCGGCTTTTCCGAGGTGAGAGCTCACCCCTGCCCCTCTCCTGAAGGAGAGGGTGTGATCCGGTTTATGATATAATTTCTCAGTTCAAGCTGGCGCCATGATGTCGGGAAAAGGGGTCTAACGCATGTCTGTTATAGCAATACCGAGACATTTACGGGAGAAACTCGGCGATGACGCAACTGATGCCTTTGTGTCGGTTGTCAGGGAAATTGATTTCGAGGCCAGAAAAGACACTCTTGCGATAGCCGAGGAACGCTTTGAACGCCGTTTGGCCGAAGAAATCGGCAAGCTTCGAGCCGAACTCATTAAGTGGATGTTCATCTTCTGGTGCGGACAGATCGGCGTGATATTCGCCCTGCTGAAGCTGGTTCGATGATTTAACGTTTCATAGTCTTTTGGGGAGGGAATCATGCGGCAAATCAGTCTTTTTCTGGCGTTTTTACTGCTTTCGTCTTGCGGAGAGGTAGCAACCGTCATCCCCGCATCTCGCCTGTCATCCCTCTGCACATATTGACAAAACAGTATAAAATGTTATATTTAAAATAACAATCGTTATGAATAATATAACATTATGACATTTAATAAACCTTTAAACGGCATTTTAGGTCAGAAAAACAAATTAGATATCTTGCGGCATCTGACGCTTTACAAAAAAGAGGCGGCCACGAGAGAATTGGCGCGCGAAACCGGAATTGCCGCGCCCAATATATTAAAGCTGTTAAAAGAGCTTGAAAAGGAAAATATTTTAAAGAGCAGAAAAATAGGCAATTCCATTTCATATTCCTTGAACCGGTCGAACATACTGGTTGCAAAAATAATCATCCCTGCTTTCGGCCTGGAAAACAGCCTGATTCAGGAATTGGGCGGTTATTTGGCGGAGAAGCTTGCATTTCCCGCCATATCGATCATTCTGTTTGGAAGCCGGGCGCGCGGCGAGGAGAAGCCCGGAAGCGACATCGATCTGCTGTTTATCGTAAAACCCGGCGATGAAGCGGAATGTGAAAAAAACGTTCTAAATTTGAATCCGGCCATCAGCGCCGCTTTCGGCGCTTCCGTCGCCCCGGTTGTTTATTCCGATACCGCCTTTAAAGCCAGACTGGCGCGCAAAGACGAGCTTGCGAAGGAGATGTTCAAGGAGGGAAAAGTCATTTTCGGCAAATATTTCAGCGATTATTTATGAAAATAAAAACGCGGGACGAAACCAACTGAAAAAATATAATCGAATACGAGGCGCGGCTGTTTTATCAGAAAGAAGCGGAAGAATCCCTCAAGCACGCCGAACGTTTTTAATCTGGGCCAAATCCAGACTGCCGGATTAGAAACGCAAAAGACGCATTGCAATCTATTGTTCCCCCGTAAAGACGCATAATCATGCGTCTCTGCAATGGGCTGATACGCGATGAATATTTTTGTCATCTCCGCCCGCCCGCCGAATCGACGGGCGGGCCGGATAGGCTATAATTACGCAACAATGCTTTATAAAGAATCGCAAAATATGGAATTAAAGAAATCGCTCGGCGAATGGAAGGAAATCGTCATTTCGCTGTGCGCTTTCGCCAACCAGAAGGGCGGACGCGTGATTGTTGGCGTAAATGACAAGGGCGAGCCTGCCGAATCGGAAATAGGCAAAGCATCACTTGAAGACTTGGCCAATAAAATCAGGAACAACACCGACCCCACTCTTTATCCGTCAATCAATATGAAATCATTCGGCCCCGGTGAGATCATCGAGATAGAAGTCGCCGAATCGGACTATAAGCCGGTCTTCGCCTTCGATCGGGCGTATATCAGAATCGGAAAAACAAATCAGAAGCTGTCCAATTCGGAACTGAGGAATTTGATCCGAAAATATCATCTCCCGGAATGGGACAAGCAGCCCGTCGGCGCGGATTGGAAGGAATTAACGGATCATACGCTGATCAAAGAGGTTGCCGCCAGACATTTCAAGGCTAAAATTGCAACAGGAACCGATGAAAAGGCTTTTTTGGAGAAAACCGGCCTGATGGCGGACGGAAAAATAAGCAACGCCGGATACCTGCTGTTCGCGAAGGAATTCAGCGAACTGCCGGACGCCAAGATCAAGGCGGCGCGGTTCAAGAGCGATCGCATGGCGGAATTCATAGACGCCCGCGAGTTCAGCGGCGGCCTGATAAAGATCGTGCCCGATGTCATCGATTTCATTAAGAAAAATATCGGCCTTTCGTATGTGATCACAGGCAGGGCGGAAAGAGAGGAGGTTTGGGACTATCCGCTGAAAGCCTTGCGCGAGGCGCTGATTAATGCCGTCTGCCATCGGGATTACGAATCCGCAGGGAAGGTTGAGATCAGGATATTCGATGATCGCCTTGAAATCTGGAGTCCGGGCGGCCTGCCGAAAGAGATCGATCTGTCGAAAATAGCTGAGTCGGAAAGATCAATCACCCGCAACCGGCTTCTGGCGGAATTTTTATATCTGATTAAATACATCGAAGGATGGGGAACCGGTTTTCAGAGAATGATCCGCGAATGCGCGCTAAACGGCAACGGCAAGCCTGTGTTCACTGAAAAGCTCGGAGCTTTTGTGATCGGGTTCAATAAACGAGCTGAGGGAATAAATGAGGGAATAAACGAGGGAATAAACGAGGGAATAAACGAGGGAATAAATGACCTGCGCGGCTACATCAAAAACAATCCCGGCAAGCGGGCCGCAGAAATATCAAAAACCCTCGGCCTTCCGGTGAAGACATTGGAGCGCAAGATAAGGAAATTAAAAGACGAAGGCAAAATCCGTTACGAGGGAAGCAAGAAAACCGGCGGTTATTACGCGGCGTAGCGACGCATTGCAACCCATTGTCCCCCCGTAGAGACGCATAATCATGCGTCTCTACAATGGGCTGCTGCGTTTCCGAGGTGATGGGAGCACATTTATCCAAAACAAGTATTCTTCCGATAGGTTATTATGTAAATCGACATTGTTTCTCCGGAGTTTGCGCAAATGCTGTTTGTATCGATTCTGCTTGGTTTCATTCTCGCTCCTTCCGCCGCCTTCGCATGGGGGCCGATGACACATCTCTACCTGGGACAAACACTTCTCTCCGCCTCGCCATCGCTGATTTCGCCGGTTATATTCGACATAATCCGCGCTTACCCGCGAGATTTTCTCTACGGCTCGATCATCGCCGACATTGTTGTGGGCAAGCGGTTTCAGGAGCAAAACGGCGATTCCCACAGTTGGGAGCTTCCGGCGGCAATGCTCGATCTGGCCCGGAACGATGCCCATCGGGCTTTCGCGTACGGCTATCAGGCGCATCTGGCCGCCGACACTGTGGCGCATAACGAGTTCATACCGCGTTTCATCCTGATGCCAAACATCACCCACGCGCTGCTTGAGATGAAGGCCGACAGCCTGATCGACCGGCAGCACTGGATCAAGCCCGACAGCGCAGTGCAGATGCGCAACGACATCCTTCTGGAGCGCGCCATGACGCGGCCCCGTCTTCGCTTCAGCACGAACAAACGGATTTTCAAGGGGATGCTGATGCTCTCCCGCCTGAATTATGGCGGCGTTGTGGGAGATTTCATCGACCGCCATCTGCCGTATATTGCCGAGGAGGATGAAATTCGCCATTACATGGGCAAGGCGCTCTCCGGCATGATAGACTGTTTCAGTGCCGGCGAGGGAGCGTCCGTCATGAAGTCCGATCCGCTTGGGAAGCGGACGCGCGGACGCCTTGAGGCTTACGGCGGACGCTGAGCCGCCATCGGTTTATCCCCAAAAACACAGGAGGTTTTTATGCCAAGCTCAAAAGTGACTTTGGTTGACGGAATGCAGTTTGTTGGCGTTTCCGGATCTGGGCACGCCGTGGTCATGGACGCCGACCAGAAAAACGGGGGCGCGAACTCAGGCGCGCGGCCCATGGAGTTCCTGCTTACCGGCTTCGGCGGCTGCACCGGCATGGACGTGATCTCGATACTGCGGAAAAAGCGCCAGAAAGTCACCAGCTTCGAGATATTCGTCGAGGGCGAAAAGGCCGAAGGCCATCCGGCGCGATACACCAAAATCCATCTGGAATATGTTGTCACCGGCAAGAATATCTCGCCGGAGGCGGTGGAGCGCGCGATAAAGCTCTCTCTTGATAAATACTGCTCGGTCGGCGCGACGCTGGGCAAGTCGGCGGAAATCTCGCACGAATTCAGGATTATTGATTCTGAAGCTGAAGCTGGCGGCTAGATCGGGAATTCGATGGAGGCGACGAGCGGATTCGAACCGCTGAATAAAGGTTTTGCAGACCTCTCCCTTACCACTTGGGTACGTCGCCTTGTTTTTGCCTGGGGCTTGGGCCCCGATAATGCCAGATTTCGTTAAATCTCAGGCGTGATGAGTATTTTAGCAGACTCACGGTTCCGGTTGTCAAGCAAACCGGCCTGATCAATGTCTTTCGAGCCGCTTTCCAGCCGAATTGACGCCTGCACGCTTTGCGGCGCATGCAAGGCGGTATGTCCCACATACATCGACAATCCGGTTGAACCTCAGTCGGCGCGCGGCAGGCTTGCCCTGGTTGCCGCGCTCGAAACCGGCGCGATAGCGAAATCATCAGGGCTGAAGAACGCGCTCCGCACATGCCTGCACTGCGGACGGTGCGAGGCGGTCTGTCCGGCGAAAATCGACGTGCAGGAAGAAATTTTCCGTGGAAAGACGCTCATTCCGGAATCAACGCTGATTGCGCGTCCGTTACTGCGCGCCCTGACAATGCCGTTCGCCGCCGAAACGCTGTTTCGCGCGGCCCGTCTTGGCCATGCGGTTCTGTACCGTCCGCTGAAACTTGATGAACGGATCAAGCGCGTTCCGGCTCCGGCGCGTGTTCCTTTCATCGGCGCGGAAACGCTGTTCAAGCCGGTAAACTCTGTGCGTGGCCCTGCGGCTGAACGGGGCTTCCCCGTGAAGTCGCGTGGTATATCTGAACGGGGCTTCCCGGTTCAGCCGCGTGGAAGAATCGCGGTATTCGCCGGATGCGCCGTACACCGCTTCTATCCGTCCATCGGCGAGGCGATGCTCGATATCCTGCTTGCGCTTGGCTACGAGGTTGTCCTGCGGCAGGGCGAGATCTGCTGCGGCGCTCCGGCGCGTGAAACCGGCCATGACGATATCGCGCGTGACATGGCGCGCCGCAATGCAGAGACTTTCTCCATGGCGCGAGTGGATGCGATTCTTACGGCTTGCCCCACATGCGCGGTTACGCTGAAGGTTCAGTATCCGAAAATGATCGCGGTTCCGAATGGTTTTCCGGAACTCGTGCAGGACATCAACCAATTCCTCGCGGATAAAATGGATATCGATATGAAATCCGAAGGTCTCATCTCCTATCACGATCCGTGCCACCTCGCCGTCGGCCTGTCGGTAAAGTCTGAACCTCGAAAGCTTCTGGCGCAGGCCGGAGCGGAGCTTGTCGAAGCGAAGTCGGAAGCAGGATGCTGCGGCTTCGGCGGCATTGCCGGATTCTCGCATCCGGACGCCTCAAGGCGTATCGGAGCGCGGCGGCGTGACGAATTGGCGGCAACCGGGGCGCGCTTAATCGCAACCGCCTGTCCCGGATGCAGAATGCAGCTTGAGGACGCTTTCCGGCACGATCCGGGTGTGCGGGTGTTTCACACAGTCGAAATGCTTCGGGATGCTGTTGTTCAGGCGATAAACCTATTATAATAGCCGATCAAACACAGGAGGATGTGCCATGAAATTCTTTATCGACACCGCCGACATAGCCGAAATCCGCGAAGCCAACGCCATGGGGCTGGTTGACGGCGTGACCACCAATCCGAGCCTTGTGGCCAAGACAGGCCGCCCGTTCTTTCAGGTTGTGGAGGAGATCTGCGCCGAGGTGCGCGGCCCGGTGAGCGCCGAGGTTGTGGCCACCGACACCGACGGAATGCTGCGCGAGGCGCGAGGCCTGGCCTCGATCCACGAGAACATCGTGGTGAAAATCCCGCTCATTGCGGATGGATTGAAGGCTGTGAGGATTCTCGCGTCGGAAGGCATTAAAACAAACGTGACGCTCTGCTTCTCGCCGTTGCAGGCGCTGGTGGCCGCCAAGGCGGGCGCAACATACATCAGCCCGTTTGTCGGACGGCTGGACGACATCAGCCACGAGGGAATGGAACTGGCCGGAAAGATTGTCGAAATCTATAACAACTACGAGTTCAAGACCGAGGTGATCGTGGCAAGCGTCCGCCATCCGCTGCATGTGCTGGACTCGGCGCTGATGGGCGCGCACATAGCAACCGTGCCGTTCAAGGTTCTGTTGCAGCTCGTGAAGCACCCGCTAACCGACATAGGGCTGGAGAATTTCCTCAAGGACGCAAGAAAAATACCGGCCCAATAAGCAGGAACATAAGACATGGATGTTACAGCCGTTTCCCATAGCTGTTATTACCTGACAAGTCTTTTCCCTTCCCTGAGGTAACCCGTCAGCGTTTCCGACGACACCGGGCGGCTGAAATAGTATCCCTGAATGTACTCGCAGCCGACTTTATCAAGAAAAGCGAGTTGCTCAGCCGTTTCGACTCCCTCCGCCACGGTGGCAAGGCCCAGGCTTGTGGCCATCGACACCACCGCGAATGTGATGGTGGCATCGTCGGCGTTCGAGGGAAGCCCCTGAACAAATATACGGTCAAGTTTCAAGGAGTTTATCGGCAACTGCTTCAGGTAGGCAAGCGAGGAGTACCCCGTGCCGAAATCGTCGATGGAGAGTTTTATGCCGCAACTTCTAAGCTTCCGGAGCAGATCGATAGCGTGATCCTGTCTCTTCAGCAGCATGCCCTCGGTGATCTCGAACTCCAGCGCCTCAGGGGGCAGGCCGCTTTCGGCAAGCGCGTCGGCAATCATGCCAAACAGGTTGTCCTGCGCGAACTGCCTGGGGGAAAGGTTTACCGACACGCCTATCGGATAACCCTCGTCATGCCATTTTCTGGCCTGCCTGCATGCGGTTCTCAGCACCCATTCGCCGATAGGCAGCACCAGTCCGGTGCTTTCCGCAATCGGGATGAAATCCGCCGGGGAGACTATCTCGCCTTCCGGCCTCACCCAGCGCACAAGAGCTTCCACGCTGTCCAGCTTCCCGTCGGACAGGCGCACCTTCGGCTGGTAGAGCACGATAAACTCGTAGCGTTCCACAGCCTTTCTAAGGTCGTTTTCCATCTGTATTGTCCGATGCACCTTTTCATTTATCTCGCGTGTGAAAACCTGGTAGTTGTTCTTGCCGGTTTCCTTGGCCCTGTACATCGCCATGTCGGCATTCTTTATCAATGTTTCGGCATCCACTCCGTCATCCGGGGCGATGGTTATCCCGATGCTCGCTCCGATATTAAGTTCGTGGCCTTCGATCAGAACCGGGTTCGAGAATGATTCAAGGATTCTTACCGCAAGCCGGACAGGATCGTCAACCGCCCGGATGCTCGGCATCATGATGGTAAATTCGTCGCCGCCAAGCCGGGTCACGGTATCCTCATCACGGGAACAGTCACGGAGAAGCGCGGCTGCCCTCTGAAGGTAAATGTCGCCTACCTTGTGGCCAAGCGTATCGTTTATATTCTTGAAATTGTCCAGATCCAGAAACAGCAGCCCCAGATGCTCATCATGCCGTTGCGTATGAGCCAGCGCCTTCTTGAGGCGGTCGTTGAAAAGCTGGCGGTTGGGCAGGCCTGTCAGGGCGTCGTGATAGGCCTGATGCGCAAGCTTTTCCTCACTGCTTTTAATGTCCGTGATGTCATGGAAAACGGATACATAATTCGTTGTCCTGCCGTTGGCGTTCCTGATGGCGGTTATCGACAGCCATTCCGGATAAAGCTCGCCGTTTTTTCGACGGTTCCATATTTCGCCCTTCCACTGTCCATCCTTTAGAAGCGTGTCCCACATCGCCCTGTAAAACTCAGGCGGATGATGGCTCGATTTCAGGATTCTCGGATTCCGTCCAAGAACCTCACCTGCCGAATAACCGGTGATTGTCGTAAAGCCTGGGTTCACCCGCTGAATGTTTCCGCTCTCATCCGTAATGGCAATTCCTTCAATGGTATTCATGAAAACGCTTGCCGCAAACGAAAGCTGTTCCTCATTTTTCATGCGATTTTCGATCTCCAGCGTGAGCCGTTCGTTTGCGCTGCATAAATCCTGAGTTCTCGCCCGCACCCGAAGCTCCAGCTCGGCATACGCCTTTTGCAGTTCCTCCTCGCTTCTCATCCGCTCTGCCATAACAGCACGCATTGGCCGGTACAAAGCCAGGTAGAAAACAGGAACCAGAAAAATTGTGAGCATGATGCCATCAAAAGCCGCCTCCATATATGGATGCGGGATATGAATATCGGACAGCGCAAGCATTATCGATGCTTCGGCCAGAAAAACCGTGACGCCGACAATGTTCAGAAGCCGTACCGGAGAGAGGGAATCCGATGAGATCCGGGACGTATTCTCCTTCTTGAAACCTGAATTATTCATTGGTGGCTGCGACAAGCGCATGGCTTCCTCTTCATGCACGAACACCGTATCACCTCTATGCCTTTTTCCAATACGTGATTCGTTCGATTACGCAACACGACGTTACGCTACTTATCGACGGAAAAGACTCATGCTTTAAATGCCGCATTGCGGCAGGAGAATTCGGCAGACCGGAACAAATCCATAGACGCATATATATGTTGCATAGCATTTAATTGATGCGCCAACCAATCCAGCATTCCCGGCAAAAGAGTCCAACATTAGCATTATAATGTTGCACCATGTAGCACATCAACTATTAATATGCTTTATTTTCAATGAGTTACAATCTGGCACGCCGAGTGCTTATATGGATCGACTACCAATAGCCACAATATTACGGAGGCCCGACATGATGAAACTGTTGAAGAAACTCGATGACATTATGGTAGCCGTAACATTTGCCGAGGCCGGAGAGTTCGATACTGCCGTGGAGCAGATGGGCAGTGACGAAACGCGTCCGGCCAAGCCGACGAACCGCGAGCGCGAGATTCTCACGCCTGGGTTCGAGGCGGCCTGAGCTTCACCGGAAACGGCGCAGCAACGACGTTTAAACGCAGACAGTCTCTCTCCCCACTTAATGCCGGGCAAGCCCCAACAGGCTTCCCGGCGGCAAGTTGCCGGGATTGTGAAATATAACGGGGCATCGGCTTCGTAATTTTTTTTGCCTTTTTGAAGTCTTTATAAAGACTGGATGAGATAACCATATGTTTACTGATGAATCGGTTGACAGGGAAAGCAGGCAGAAGCTCTATGTTCAGCTTCTTTCGATCCTCAAGGGCAAGATCGACAAGGGCGAATGGTTGTCCGGCGAAAAAATTCCAGCCGAAGACGACCTGTGCAGGTCGTACAACGTGAGCAAAGCAACGGTGCGGATAGCTGTTGCGGAGCTTGTGCGCGACGGACTTCTCAAGCGCTGGCAGGGCAAGGGCACATTCGTTGCCAACCTCCCGCCGCGCTCCGGAATGGCCATGAAGACAAGGCTTACAGAAGACATGTTCGGAAAGGGGGTGAGCGCGGAAAGGGAATTGATTTCACGCGGCATCAAGAGCGTTCCGGATGATATAAGGCGGATATTCAGGGACGAGAATGAGATTTACCACATCGTATGCAGGCGGGTTGTGGACGACGACGCGGCATACATGGAGGAATCCTTCATCACGCCTGAAATGCTGCCGGGCATAGAGCACGAGGATGTAAGCGGCATCTCGTTCTATTCGCTTGTGCAGGAAAGGGCCGCGCGGCGCGTGGCCAGAGTGGTGCAGACCATCGAGGGCGCGGATATTTCCGCCGAGGCGGCACTGATACTCGATGTTGACGAGGGTTCGCCCGGCATCATGCTTCACAGATTGCTTGCAGCTTCCGACTCAAGCCCGATCGCTTATACGCGGCTTGTGGGAAGCGGACGCAAATACCGGATTCAGACCGAATTCGAAAGACTCAACTAGCACATCGCCCAACAAAAGGGAGGAGGCAAACAATGCGGATTTTCAGGGAAGTTTACGAATTTTTGAAGGCGGGATCAATCGCCCACGCAAAGTGGGACTACGAGGTCTCGATGAGCATTCTGCGCAACCGGCGCAAGCTGCTCACGCTCTTTATCATGACGCTGCCGATTCTGCTCATTTCGCTGGCCGGAGCCGGAGACATGCTCGGAAAGAAGGAGGCCTATGCGCCTGCATTCTACTCCACGGACATATTCATGATCTCCATCGCCATCGGACTATGCGCGGGACTTATAACGGGCTGCATCGGCGCGGGCGGCGGATTCATCATCACTCCCGCCCTGATGGCCGCAGGCGTAAAGGGAATACTTGCGGTTGGAACAGACCTTTTCCACATATTCGCCAAGGCGATCATGGGAACCGCTGTCCACAAGAAGCTCGGAAACGTTTCGGTGAAGCTTGCTGTGGCGTTTCTGGTCGGCTCCGCGGGCGGCACGTTCATCGGCGGCGCGCTGAACAAGGCGCTCTACGATTTCGATCCGCTGATGAGCGAGGCGTTTATAAGCCTTGTCTACGCGGTTCTGCTCGGCTTTCTTGGCTTCTATGCGCTGATCGACTTCATCAAGTCCAGCAGGGCAGGCGACACAGGCGACGCCCACGGCGGATCGTCGGGCATGACCGGCATGGCAAAAAAGGTTCAGGCGTTCAAGCTTGCCCCGATGATAACCTTCGATGAGGACATAGAGAAGGGCGGACGCAAGATCTCCGGCGTGATCGTGGCGATGGGCGGAATAGTTGTGGGCTTCATGGCAGCAATCATGGGCGTGGGCGGCGGATTCATAACATTCCCGATGTTCGTCTATGTGTTCGGCGTATCGTCGATGACAACCGTAGGCACAGACATTCTTCAGATCATCTTCACAGCCGGTCTTGCGGCCATCTCGCAGTACGCAATCTACGGATATGTTTTCTACACTCTGGCCATGGGAATGCTGATCGGCTCGCTTATCGGCATTCAGGTGGGGGCGCTCACCACCAAGGTTGTCAAGGGCATTCACATCCGCGGCTTCTACGCCGTATCGATTCTCGCCGGTTTCGTGAACCGCGTGGCGGTTCTTCCAAAGAAAATGGTGGAGCTTGAAATGATCGACATGTCGAAAACAACGGTCAAGACGATCGAATCGGCAGGCAATGTCGTGTTCTGGATTGTGGTCGCGGCATTCGCGGTCTGGGTCATAAGCAAATTCATCACGAATATCGACAAGCTTCGCGGCGAGGATGAGCACGTGGCCGCGGTTCTTGCAAAGGAGGAGGCGTAATCATGTTGATAAGAAACAAGCAGCCGTTTACGGTCGGCCTGATATTTTTCCTCTCTTTCCTTGGTGTGCTGCTGCTCATATTCTCGCCGGTTTTCGACGGCAAGAACGGACTCCAGTTTTCGGATGAATCGTTCAACAAGCTGGCCAAGGGATCGTCATACTTCATCCCCAAGGTGAAGGAGACGGTTGACAAATACTCCGGCAAGCAGTTCTCGACAGCCATCAAGGTGGACGAGAGGGAGCAGGTCGAAAACACGGTGAAACTCTTCACCACCGCGGGCGCGGTTGTTGAAGCCAACGGGCAGAATCTCAAGATCAGCGGCGACATGGGCCGTGTTCTTCAGAGCGTTCTGGCCGACGCCGACGCCATGTACAAAAACGACGGCGAAACCATATCGAAGCGATATGCCTACGACGAAAAGCTGTCGATGAAAAACTGGTGGAACGCGCTTTCCAAGATAGAAAAGCAGATGAAAAAGGACAAGCTTGTTGCCGAGGCCAAGGTGGTCGGCACGGTCATGAAGAAAGCAGTCGAGCCGGGCTACAACTTCTACAAGATCGACACCAACAAGGTTAGCGAGCACGTCGGAATGCTCACCGGCCTGCTGGTCTTTTATGTTGCCTATACGATGTGGTGGGGATACGCCATATTCTACCTTTTCGAGGGCATCGGCCTTTCGATGAAGAAGGCGCATACGAAGAAGGAAGCGTAAGGAGGCATTGCCATGAACGGCTTTGGAAAAATTCTGGTTGCAGTTGACGGTTCGGATTCGAGCAATAACGCATTCAGGCAGGCCTGTTCCATGGCGCGCGAGGACGGCGGCGCAATCGCCGCCGTCACGGCGGTTCCATCGCTGGGGGAAGACAGCTTCGCCACAGCCGGAGCGCGGGACAGGATAAGCGCGCTGCTCGACAAAGAGGGCGGCAAGGCTCTCGAAGCGGTGAAGCAGATTGCGGAGGAAGAGGGGGTGAAGCTTGAAACCTTCAGCGAAGTCGGCTCGCCCCTCGATGTAATAGGCAATGTGGCCGACAGGCATGGCTTCAATCTGGTGGTAATGGGACGCAAGGGCATGAAGCGGCTGGAGCGGGCGCTTGTTGGAAGCTCCACGGCGCGGGTGATCGGGCATTCAAAAAAGGACGTTCTGGTTGTCCAGCGCGAGGCAAAACTGCGCTGGCAGCGAATTCTGCTTGCGGTTGACGGCTCGCCGTTCGGCGACGCGGCAGCCGAGAGGGCCATGGAACTGGCCAAAAGGCACGGAAGCACTTTAAGAGCGATATGCGCCGTTGACATTCCAGATGAAGCGCCTGAGCTTTCGGACGAACTCGACCGCAGGGCAAAAGCCGCAATCGAGGCTGTAAAGGCAAGGGCGGCATCAGCGGGCGTGAATATGGAAACGGCGATCAAGGACGGCGATGCATGGGACGTGATCGTTCAGGAAGCCGAAAACATGGGGGCCGGCGCGATTGTCATGGGCTCGCACGGACGAACCGGCCTCATGCGCCTGCTCATGGGCAGCACGGCGGAAAAGGTGATCGGCCATACCGAACGGCCTGTTTTGGTGGTCAGGGCGAAAAGCGTCTGAGGGCGGCTGGCCTTTGAACGATTCGATAGAAGCACAACCCCACCCCAACAGCCAAGGGGTGGGGGATGCTGAATCAATTACACCTTGCCGAAGACTGGGCAGCGCTTTTAACCATTCTGGTTGCCACGCCTGTCAGGCGGGTTTTCCGTGATGAATCTTGATTTCTTATGTCATCTGTGCCACCATGTGATTACGGTAATTACAATAGCGCCGTTAACACTTTAACCTTATAAGGTGCCGCCATGAATAAAACGTTACGCTCCAGAGATATAAAGATTGTGCCTATCGGCAACTCCATGGGGGTTCGCTTGCCCAAAAACCTGTTGCAGAAATATGGGTTCACTCACTCCCTGATACTGGAAGAGACCGCGCAGGGACTTCTCCTTAGAAAAAAGCAGGACGACAAGCTTTCCTGGGATGACACCTATATAGCCATGGCGAACGAGAGTGAAGACTGGAACGAGTACGATCAAACACTGCTTGACGGGTTGGAGGATGACGATTTTGACGCCTGAACAATATGAAATCTATTTTGCAGACTTGAACCCAACCATCGGCAGTGAAATCAGCAAAATTCGCCCTGTAGTAATAATCAGCGATGACGCAATGAATAAATATCTGGAAACAGTTGTTGTTTGTCCGGTTACGTCGAAAATTCACCCGACATGGAGAACGCGTCTTCAAATTCGTTGCGCTGATAAACAGGCTGAAGTTGCTGTTGACCAAATACGAACGATCAGCAAGGCAAGGCTAAAAAACAGAGTTGATCAATTGTCCGGCAATGAATCATCTCAACTTCGGCGAATCATTACGGAAATGTATGGCGAATAGTCATGTCTGCCGTAATAAGCTAGCCGCATGATTTCAGCGCAACGGCGCGATGTCATCGCCGGAAGGCTTATTCGATGAACATTCGCGGAAAACTGTTCCTCAGCTTTGCCCTCTACGTCTTCTTTGCCGCAATGTTCGGGGCGTTTGCCTTCTGGGAACTCAACACCATCAAGAAAAAACTGACATTTCTTGAGGTTGCCGACGACGTCACAGTCGCGATGCTTGAAGCGCGAAGATATGAAAAAAACTACCTGCTCTACAAAAACATGTCAGACCTGCTTGAGCTGAGAAAACATGTCAATACGCTTAAAACCGAGATCGAAAGCATAAGGGTTGAGATCATTCACGAGCTTGGCAAGCCGAAGTTCGAGAAGATGGGCCGGGCGATTGCCGAGTATGAGGGGCTTGTCGAAAACACGGTAAGCGATTTTCATGCGCAGAGCATCATACAGGAGGCTCTTCGCGACGAAGGGCGCGCCATCGAAAAGCGGCTTTCGGGCAGGGAACTGGAGAAGTTTCTGGTGCTGCGGCGGCATGAGAAGAACCTGATCATTTACCGCGACGAGATAAACCACGCGATCTTCAGGCATACGTTCGTGTCGCTTTCTCCGGCAACACGCGACATGGCGCAGGCCTATGGCGTGATGTGCGAGGAACTGTTCCGTTTCTTTCAGGAGGAAAACGAAACGGTTGACAAAATGCGCGCAACAGCCCGCGAAATGCAGTCTCTTACCGTCGATGTTTCACGAAACGAAAGAAACAGGATTGCCGAAACCCTTACGGTATCGATGCGCCTTCTTGTTTACGCGCTGCTCACCATACTGCTCCTTGGCGCGGCCATAAACGCGCGGCTTGCCATGAGCATCGCGTGGCCCATCCGCCGGCTTGAGAAAATCTCGAAGCAGATCGCAACCGGCGATTTTTCGGAGATGATCGAGGTGAAGGGCAAGGACGAGATTTCTTCGCTTGAGGCGGCGTTCAACCACATGGAAGAGCGGCTGAAGAATGCGCTCACATCGCTGGAATTCACAATCATCAAACTTCAGGAGAAACAGGCGCAGCTTGTGGCCGCCGAAAAACACGCGTCGGTAGGCATTCTGGCCGCAGGAGTGGCGCACGAGATAAACAATCCGCTTACATCCGTGCTCACGTTTTCGAACCTTCTGCTTGAACAGGTTCCGCCCGACGATCCGAGACGCGACACCCTGCGGCTGATGGCCCGCGAAACAGAGCGGGCGCGGCGAATCGTCAGGCAGCTCATGACGCTTGCCAAGGAATCCACGCTTGCCCTGAAGCCGAAGAACATCAATCAGCCGATCAAGGACATAACCGAATCGCTTGCGGCGCAGGGCGAGTTCGACAGCATTGAACTGAAACTCAATCTCGCCGACGGCCTGCCGGATGTTCTTTCCGATTGCGCCCAGATGGGGCAGGTTGTGATGAACATCGTGCTTAACGCCGTGCAGTCCATAACGCCTCCGGGCACTATCGAGATAACGACCAGAGCCGCCGACGGTTTCGTGGAGATCGAGTTCGCCGACAACGGATGCGGCATCGCTCCGGAAAACCTGCCGCGAGTGTTCGATTCGTTCTTCACAACCAAGACGAAGGGACCCGGGCTGGGTCTTGCGGTGAGCTATGGTATTATCAAAAAGCACGGCGGAGACATTACAGTTCAAAGCGAGGCCGGCAAGGGCACAAGATTCATGATGAGACTTCCCATTCATAATGGATAGATTCAGGGTACTGGTAGTTGACGACGAGCCGACCGTATGCGAGGCGGTGAAGGCGATTCTTGCGGGCGAGGACATCGACGTTGCCGAGACCACAAGCAGCGTTGAGGCCGTGCGCATGATTGCCGACGCGGCGCGGACGCTTCCGACCGGCGGCTACGACATAGTGATTACCGACATGCGAATGCCAGATGTTGACGGCATGAGCCTGTACGAGGCCGGACGCGAAAGCTCGCCGGACACGGCGTTCATCATAATCACGGCATACGGCACGGTTCAATCCGCGGTTGACGCGATAAAACGCGGTGTTTACGATTACATACTGAAACCTTTCACGCCCGACGAAGTCCGCATTCCGGTGCGGCGAGCGCTGGAGAAGATGCGTCTGCGCAGGGAAAACCTGAAACTGCGCTCGCAGATCGAGACGCGCTATTCGTTCAAGAGCATAATCGGCAACAGCCCGCCGATGCGCGACGTTTTCAGGATCATGCGCCACGCATCGGCAAGCGAGAGCAACGTGCTTGTAACCGGCGAGTCGGGAACAGGCAAGGAACTGGTGGCCCGCGCCGTTCACAGCAACAGCGTGAGGGCCAAACGCCCGTTCGTGGCCGTGAACTGCGGCGCCATTCCGGAGGGGCTGATGGAGTCGGAGCTGTTCGGCTACGCGCGCGGGGCTTTCACCGGAGCCGCTTCCGACAAGATCGGCCTGATCGAGAAAGCCGACAAGGGCACGCTGTTTCTGGATGAGGTGGGCGAGCTTCCGGTAACGCTTCAGGTTAAGCTTTTGCGCGTGCTTCAGGACGGCGAGTTTCTGCGCGTTGGCGACGCAAACCCGCGACGCGTGAACGTATGCGTGATTTCCGCAACCAACAGGGACATCAAAAGGGCTATTGCCGAAAAAACGTTCCGCGAAGACCTTTACTACCGCCTGAACGTTATACCGATAGAACTGCCGCCGCTTCGTGACCGCAAGGAAGACATTCCGCTTCTGGCGAGCCATTTCATCGAGAAACACTCGGCCAAGGCGGTTGGCAGAAACGTGACCGGCCTGTCGAAGGAAGCGTTGCAGGCGCTGGTGAATTACCACTTCCCCGGCAACGTGCGCGAGCTCGAAAACGCGGTGGAATACGCCATGGCGTTCGCATCGGGAAGCATGATACAGCCCGACGAACTGCCGCGATACATAATCGATGGCGGCAAGCTTGGCGACGAAGCGCGATCCATACCGATCATGCCGCTTCGCGATGCCAAAGTGAAGTTCGAGAAAGGCCTGATAATGGCAGCGCTTATAGAATCGGGCGGCAACGTTTCGGAGGCCGCCCGGCTTCTGAACGTTCACCGGCAGAACCTTCAACAGAAGATAAGGCTGCTTGGGATAGACATGCAAACGTTTCCGAACGCTTCATAAGACCAACCGCCATGGCGGCTGAACAAAAAACTTGCACCCCACGTGCAGTCAAAATACTGCACTTCATTTACAACTCATTGATACTTAATTGAAATAATGTGGCACGCATCCTGCTTCTGTTTATCCATAACCAACTTTTGATGGAGGATACGGAAATGAAGATGCTTACAACATATGACGGTTCATTGAACGCCAAGGCGGCCCTTGGGTACGGGCTTCGCAAGCTGAGGGAGGAAGGCGGAAGCGCCGTCATCCTTCAGGTTTTCGACAGCGGCATGTTCATCGGATACGGCGCGGGCCCCGGAGCCGAGGCAGCCGCGAGACGCGAGATGGCAGTGCGCTTCGATGAGGCAAAAGCGATTATCGAGGAAACCGGCACGGGGGGCTGGATAAGAATCGAGCAGATGGACGGCGATCCGGAGACAGTGACAATCGATTACGCGACCGAGCGCCATTTCGATGTGATTCTCGCTCCGGCAAGGTTCAAATCGCTCATGCGGAAGGCTCCGTGTCCTGTAATCCTGTTTCCGGGCAACATTCTTGTTCCAATTGACGCCACGGGCCACGCGCCGGGAGCTGTCGAGAGGATTGTTCAGGAGGCTGTCGCCACCGGTTCAAAAGCCGTTGTAATGGGAGTTGTGCCGGTGCATATCTACAGCGCGGCAGAGGCGGACGAGGAGGCGTTGAACGAGAGGGAAACCGCTTCGGCCACGGAGAGGCTTTCGGCTGAGTTGAAGGCTCGCGGCATTGAGACGGCAAGCGTGCTTCGGAGGGGGTATCCGGATGAAGAGATCATGCGGGCGATGCGCGAGTTTTCCGCTTCAATGATCATTCTTCCGACAGTTGAGGATGTTCCGTCCGAGCTGTCGAAGGCAGCGGGAATCATCCTGGACGAGGCCGAAACAGGCGCGCGAACGCTTATGCTCATGGCCGGCGCGGCAAGAGGCTGATTACGTGATTTGCCCCCTCGAATTGACTAGGCAGTCCGGAATCTTTTAAAATCCTGCTTCCACGGCGGGCTTATGGAAATGTCCGCCATATATCCTTCCGAACGCCGGGTTGCATGGGCGGGAAAGCTTTGCGAGGTTTGCATGATGTCTGAAGAACAGCCGGAAAATGAAATAAACGCCGCCGAGGATGAATCGCTTGAAGCGGGCGGGGAAAGCTTTGCCAAACTATTCGAGGAGAGCGAGGCCCGCGCAAGCACGAAACTCAGGCCGGGACAGAGAATTACTGCCCGCGTTATAAGCGTTTCCGGCGATCATGTATATATCGATCTTGGCGGCAAGACCGAGGGTATTGTCTACACCTCCGAGTTCACCGACGAGGAAGGCACCGTCAAGGTTGCCGCAGGCGATGAAATAAGCGTCTCTTTTGTGACCAGATCGGAAGGCAGCATGCGTTTCACCACCATGGTGCATGGCTATTCAGCCGTGAAACTAAGCGGCATTCGCGACGCTTTCGATGGCGAAATCCCGGTAAGCGGCGAGGTGAAGCGCGAGGTGAAGGGCGGCTTCGAGGTTATGGTCGGCGGAGTGAGATGCTTCTGCCCGTTCTCGCTGATAGACCTGAAGGGTGGCCGCGAGGGCGGCGTCATCCTTGGCCAGACGTTTCCGTTCAAGGTGATAGAGTTCAAGGAAGACGGCAAGAACATTGTTCTTTCCCGCCGCGCCGTCCTTGAGGAAGAGAAGAAGGCGAAGGTTGAAGAGTTGAAGGCATCGCTCAACGTTGGCGATGAGGTAACCGGAACCGTTCGCTCGGTTCAGAATTTCGGCGCGTTCGTCGAGCTTTTCGGAACCGTTGACGCGCTCATTCCCGTAAGCGAGATGGCATGGGGACGAATCTCCAAGCCGAAGGACGTGCTTGAGGCCGGTCAGACCGTAACGGCCCGCGTGATTGCGCTGGACTGGGAAAAGGGGCGGCTCACGCTAAGCCTCAAGGCTATGCAGTCCGATCCGTGGGAGGGCATTGCAGACCGGTATCCGGTTGAGTCAACGGTTCGCGGCATTATTGTGCGGCTGGAGTCTTTCGGAGCGTTTGTCAGCCTTGAGCCGGGAATCGACGGCCTGATTCATATATCGAACCTTGGCGCGGGCAGAAGGATCAACCATCCGAAGGAAGTGGTCGAGGTCGGTCAGGAGGTTGAGGCGTTTGTTCTCGGCGTGGATCCCGACAAGAAAAAATTGTCGCTTTCGCTCGATCGCAAGGTGAAGACCGAGGATATTCCGCTTCCAAAGGTTGGGGAAGTATTAAACGGCAAGGTCGAGCGGGTCATGCCGTATGGTCTGTTCATAAGGCTTGAGAGCGGCATCAGCGGGCTTGCTCCGAACGCCGAGATGGGCACGCCGCGCGGTTCGGATCACGCAAGGATGTTTCCCGCCGGTTGCGACATTCAGGCCATGGTTATCGAGGTCGATCAGGAGCACAAGCGCGTTCGCCTAAGCCGGAAGGCTATTTCCGCCCAGTCCGAGAAGGAAGAGGTGAGCCGCTACATGAGCACGGTGTCGGAGCCGAAGGAAAGCTCCATGGGAAGTCTTGGAGAATTGCTCAAGGCCAAGATGGATGAAAAGAACGTTCCGGCCTGATCATTCGGCATAAATAAAACACAAAGGCCGTCTGCCTTCATTAGCATCGATGAAGGCAGACGGCCTTTGATTTTGCTTTCAGCGTCTTTGTCAGCAGGTTCCCACAGGTCTCGCCACGTTGGAATTGCGGAAAGCGAAATGCTTGATTCTGTCGCGATCCTTTGTTCCCAGCCCGATAATGGATGAGCAGATGTCCATCCCCTCGCCGGTGAAAAACTCCATGCTGTCTTCCTGATTGGTATTTGTCAGAACGTCTTCCATAGATTGCAGAATGATAGCCTCGCAAAGATTCTCCACTCCTGCCATGGTGTTCTCCTCCAGAATTTTATTGGCACGCCCTTGCCGTCATTGAAGCAATATGAGTGCCAGTGGAAAGTCTGGAGGTTGTCGATTACGGAATACGGCTGTCCAACATTCTGATTGTGCAGTAACCTCTTGAATTATAAAGGAAACACCATTTATATCCAAAGTCGCGCAATTGTATGCAGGCGAAACGCTTCAATATGACATGTCAACGAAACGGCTAAGCGTCAAAGTGGTGACTAATCTTAGTTCGGAAATCTGGCGGCAGGATGCGATTTCCAGGCTGTCACGCAGTGAATCTCAATGGAATCCGTGGCTTGGTATCTGTATTACCGGAAGCGGGAGGGTGTGAAGAACGTTGTCGTCAAGCAGAACATCTATCCAGTAAGTGCCCTGAATCTTGAATTCCAGATTCAGAAACATGGAAATCTGTCTGCATCGCCTTGAGTCCGGCGGCATGGTCAGCTTGGTCTTCGACTCGGCCATAAGCCTGCTCCGGTCTGGCGTGTATATCCTGACCGTGGCGTTGTGGTCGCCCTTGCCTCCGATCCATTCATTTATAACGCCAAGACGCAGATGAATGGCAGGCAACTGTTCCGCGTATATGTTCTCGAATACGCCCATGATGCTCATGCGTCCGCCCATCTCCTGCCGCACGTCGTCGCAGAGAATGGTGAAGTTCAGGTGAGGATTTTTGTAGTCGGCGCTCATGGTCATGATCTGCTTTCGTTTTTTTATAAGCATACCATTCGTGGCCTTTACGCCACAAGGCGCGATAGCCCAAACCGCCACAAGGCATCATCGACTTTGACGGAGGCAGGCAGTGCCTTACCTCACCACCGGCAGCGCCCGGCTCCACTTCAACCGGGCGCTTTTCGCCAGAACCAAGACAAGCACCCGGAACTACGTCATCCTGGCCGCCCATTTGGCGTGGCGCTTGCGCGCCCATTCCAGCGGCACGGTTCCGTTAATCATGATCCTGAGCGAGCCGGGGCTTGCAATCGAGGCAAGATAGATGTGAAACGGAACGATCATCAGGTAAACGTCGAAGGCTGCGTTGTGCAGGAAATGCATCGAAAGCGTGCGGCTCTTCACCTCAGGCGCAAGCCAGAGATATAGGCCCGACACCGCTATTGCCGCGCCAGCCGCAAGCACCATCAGATAAACCAGCTTCTGTCCGGCGTTCAGCTTGCCCTGCGGCGGAACCGCGGCGTTGCGGGACAGATAGCCGCCGCCTTTCATCAGCCACTTCATGTCGTCGCCGGAGAAGCTTAGCGCCTCGATCAAATAGCTGAATATTGTGAGGATGAGCGATGCGGCAAAGACAAGTCCGGCGTAGTTGTGAACCGTCTTCATGCCCATCGGCCCGCCGAAGAACGAAACGACGCCCGCAATATGAAACAGATACGCGAACCCGGTTGCCGAAAGCGTGAAAAAGCTTATCGCCATCACCCAGTGGTTTAAAATCTCGAAGGCGTTTGCCTTCCTGATGACGCGGGCATTCTTTTGGTCAGCCATTCTTGTTCACCTCCTCATCCTTCTTTGGCTCATCATTCTTTGGCTCATCCTTCTTCGGGCCAACAGCCACCAGATGCACAAGCGACAGCGCAAGCGCTCCGCCAAGACCAAGATACGAAAGCGGCTTGAGCACGTTTTGCCAGAAGATCAGGCTTTCGGGCATGGCCGGTTTTTCGTCCATGCCGTACAGTTTCGGTTCGTCACGGAATGCGTAGAGAGTGCCGAGGCCGCCAAGATCGTTCTCGCCGTAAATCTTGGCGTATCCGGCTTTTTTCGCCAACGCAATCAGCTCTTCGCGCTCGCCGTATCGAAGCGCGCCGGTGGGGCAGGTTTTGGCGCAGGCTGGCGGAAGCCCCGACGCAGTGCGGTCGGCGCACATTCCACACTTCGACAACTTGTTCTGCGCGTCGAACTTCGGGGTTCCAAACGGACATGCCGATGCGCAGAGCTTGCACTCGATGCATTTGGTCTTGTCAACCGTGATCGCGCCGTCCGCCGTGCGGTTTATTGCGCCGGTTGACGGACAGATGTTCATGCAGGCGGCGTCGCCGCAGTGCATGCAGCGCTGGCTCACAAACAGCCAGCGAGGATCGCCCGACGATGAGGCAACCTCGACGTAGCGAACGCGGTTGAAGGTGGTGGCGGTAAGTTCCGGCGGATTTTCAAAACTCCCCCGGTTTTCGGTTTTGGAGCCGGGCAACTGGTTCCATTCCTTGCACGCGGTCTGGCAGCCCCGGCATCCGATGCAGAGTTCAGGCGAAACAAGCAGTGATTTTCTTCCCATGGCCGCCTCCCTATGCCTTCTCGATATTGGCCATGAAGGCCTTGGTTTCAGGAATCAGCGTGTTTGCGTCGCCTATGGTCGGCGTAAGAAGGTTAGTTGAATCTCCGCCGCTTCCGTCATCCGGACTCTGCCAGCCATAGCACCACGGAAGCCCGATCTGATGCACGGTTGCGCCCTTGATATTGAACGGCTTCAGCCGTTCCGTCACCATCGCAACAGCCCAAACCTTGCCCCGCGCTGAATACACGTTCACGCGGTCGCCGCTTTGAATATGCTTTTCGCGGGCAAGCTCCCTGCTTATCTCGATGAACTGCTGCGGCATCATCTCCATCTGCCACGGCAGGTGGCGCGTTAGCACGCCGGTCTGCCAGTGCTCGCTAACGCGGTAAGTGGTTGCAACCAAGGGAAATTTCGGATCGGCGTTTGCGAATATGTCGTCAGTTCCAACCCCGCCTTCCTTGTAGAACATCTTCGCAGCCGGATTCATGCGCTGCCTGCCTCCCATCGGGTTTTCGGCCAACGGGCTTTCGAGCGGCTCGTAATGCTCCGGGAAAGGCCCGTCGGCAAGTCCCGGCCCGAATATCGCGCCCATGCCGTCGGCCCGCATGATAAACGGATACTTTCCGGCCTTTTCATCGGCAAGCGGCGGGGCCGGGCCGTCCGGCACATCGCCCTCCCACGCGCCCGGCTTGTCGGCTCCGGGCGGTATTTTGGTTGCGTTCCAGGCGATAACCTTGCGCTTTTCGTCCCACGGCTTGCCGTTTGGGTCTACCGATGCGCGGTTATACAGAATCCGGCGGTTAACCGGCCAGCACCACGCCCAGCCTGAATGGAGGCCAAGCCCGGTCGGATCGGCTGCGTTGCGGCGGGCCATCATGTTGATGACCTTGCCTTCCTTCTGGGTGTAGCTCTGGCAGTAGATCCAGTTGCCGCAAGACGTTGTGCCGTCGGCCTGAAGATGCGGAAACGCGGCGCATAGCTCGCCCTTTTTGCCGAGCTGCTTGGGCGGCGTCGCCTTGGTGTCGAAGACATCGGCCAGATAGTAGCCGTTTATCTCCTTGGCGACCTTGTGAATGTCAACGCCCGGCTTGCCGTCGTCGCGCCGGTAATTCCATGTCAGCTTCGTGATCGGCGCAGGGAATTTCCCTCCATCCTTGCGGTAGAGAGCCATCACGCGCGAATGCAGTTCGTCCATTATTTCGGAATCGGGCCGGGCCTGTCCGACCGGCTCGGCAGCTTTATATCGCCACTGGGCAAGGCGGGCGCTGTTTGTGATGCTGCCCTCTTTCTCAACCGACGCCGCTGCCGGAAGCATGAACACCTCGGTTTTCACGTCCGCCGGATTCATGCCGGGGCCGCGCCAGAACGAGCCGGTTTCGTTGTCGAAGAGATTCACGTTCACCATCCACCTGAGAGTGGAAAGCCCTTTCCGGACTTTGCCCGCGTTCGCGCCGGAGCAGGCCGGATTCTGGCCCCACGCGAAAAATCCCTCAAAGCCGCCCTTCGACATCTTGTCGAAGAGCATAAGCCACGACGCGTTCATGCCTTCGTCGGGCTTCGGCAGCCACGCATACGCGAAATCGTTATCTTTCGTGGCGGAGTCGCCGTATATCGCCTTCATGTAGCTGGTGATGTACTTGCCCCTGTTTCCCCACCAGTTCACGCTTTTGGGGTCTTTCGTCTTCGGCGTGTATTTTTCGATATACGCCTTGAGATCGGTAACGGATGCGGTCGGCATCGGCAGATAGCCGGGCAGAAGATGGAATAAAAGGCCGTGATCGGTCGATCCCTGCACGTTCGATTCGCCCCGAAGCGCGTTTATGCCGCCGCCCGCAATGCCCATGTTTCCAAGCAGAAGCTGGATGATCGACATGGCGCGGATGTTCTGCGTGCCGACGGTATGCTGAGTCCAGCCCATCGCGTAAAGCTCGGTTCCGGCGCGGCCCGGCGCACCCGTTGAGGCAAAGGTTTTATAAACCTCCTCAAGCTTCTCCTTCGGCGTTCCGGTGATGGACGACACGCGCTCAAGCGTATAGCGAGAGTAATGCCTTTTCATCAACTGAAACACCGAGTTTGTATCGCGCAGCTTCGGGTCTTTCTTCGGCAGCCCGGCCTCGTCCATCTGGAAAGACCATGTTTTTTTGTCGTATTTACGGGTTGCGTCGTCGTAGCCGGAAAATAATCCTTCAAGCTCGCCCGGCCCTTTAAAGTCCGGGTTCACCAGATACGTGGCGTTTGTGTAGTTTGTAACGTAGTCGCGGAAATATAGTTTATTGTCAAGGATATACCTGATCATGCCGCCAAGGAACGCGATGTCGGTTCCTGAGCGAAGCGGCGCGTAGATGTCGGCCTTGGAAGCCGTGCGGGTGAAACGCGGATCGACAACGATCAGCTTCGCGCCCTTCTCGCGCGCCCGCATTATCCACTTCATGGCAACCGGATGGTTTTCAGCCGGGTTGCCGCCCATTACCAGTATGACGTCGGCGTTTTTGAAATCGTTCCAGTGGTTAGTCATTGCTCCTCGACCAAACGACTCTGCCAGAGCCGCTACCGTTGCGCTATGTCATATTCGCGCCTGATGCTCCACATAAACGATTCCCCACGAGCGCAGAAGTTTTTGGAGCATGTAGCATTCCTCGTTGTCGAGCGCCGCGCTTCCCACATGCGCGATGGCGTCGGTGCGGTTTACGGTGAAGCTTTTTTCCACCTCGACATCCTTGCCGTCAGGCCCCTTTTCCTTCACCTTCGACTTCGACGTGAACTTGAACGTGCGGTCGCGGGTGTCTTTAACGCGCTTTGCAATTTCGTCGAGCGCCCAGTCCCACTCAACCTCCTTCCAGTCCGCCGCGCCGGGGGCGCGGTAGCGCGGTTTGGTCAGACGCTGGGGGTTGTCAACGATCTGCATCAGCGACTGGCCCTTCGAGCATAACGCGCCCTCGTTGACCGGATGCTCCGGGTCGCCCTCGGCGTTGATGACCTTGCCGTCTTTGGTGTGAATCACCATGCCGCAGCCAACGGAACAGTAGGGGCAGACGGATTTTGTTTCCGTCGCGCCCTTGATGCGCGATTCGGGCGATTTGAACGATTCATCTGCCGATGCGGTTTGCGGGAGCATTCCAGCGGCGGCCATTCCAGCCACTGCGGAACCTCCCGTGATCTTGAAGAAATCACGACGTGTTACATCCATGCTGCCTCCTCGAAAAACGTCTTGCGTATTTCAAGCGCGGCAAAGCCGCGGTCTCTGCTGCGAGGAGATTATGTCGGTTCCACCGGCTATATAATCCGGCGATTATTTATAGCGTTACGCTAAAACTTCGGAGATGTGTTGTCAAGGTTTTTCTTACACATGCATACGCTCCGGCAACCTGATAAAAATTCATCCGCGCAAATTCGTTTTAGCCTGCCATATATTCCTGTGGTATTATTATCCTCGGCGTCGGAATATTCCGCCCGATCAGCATAAATAAACATTTTGGCGCGAGATTTCAAGCAGCCCGGCGCGCCGCATTCAGGAGAGAAAAGAGAGATGGAACAGTATTCTGTCGGACCGGATGGAGAGAAGTATCTGCTTCCAACAAGGGAGGATGAGTCGAAGGAACTGGAACGCCTGAGCGCGCTCGCCGCTGAACAGCGCGCGATTGGCAGGGAGATTGTCGTGGTCGTGGGTCTCGGATTCGTCGGATCGGTGATGGCCGGCGTGGTGGCCGACAGCGAGGACGAAACCGGAAAGCCCGGCAAGTTCGTTATCGGAATGCAGCGCCCAAGCCCGCGAAGCTTCTGGAAAATTCATTACATCAACAAGGGCATTCCTCCTGTGAAGTCTGAGGATCCGAAGGTTGACTCCATGATCCACCGCACGGTCGTGGAGAAGAAAACCTTTGTCGCCACATACACATACGAGGCTATCTCGCTTGCCGACGTTATTGTGGTTGACGTGCAGTGCGACTACATCAAGGAGTCGCTGGGGCATGTGGAAAACGGCTTCGCCGATATAAAGGCGCTGGAATCGTCGCTGGCAGTCATTGCCGAAAAGATGCGGCCTGAGGCGCTTGTGCTTATCGAAACAACCGTGCCGCCGGGAACCACCGAGCAGGTCGCCTATCCGCTGATGAAAAAAATCTTCAGGAAACGCGGCATTGCGTCAGATCCGCTTCTTGCGCACAGCTACGAGCGAGTGATGCCGGGCCGCGACTACGTTGACAGCATCCGCAACTTCTGGCGCGTTTGCAGCGGCATCAACGACGAGGCGCGCGCGAAGGTCACGAAGTTCCTGAACGAAGTGCTCAACACCAAAGACTTTCCGCTCACCGTCATGGACAAGCCGATAGAATCCGAAACCGCAAAGATTGTAGAGAACAGCTACCGCGCGGCGATGCTTGCTTTCCTGGATGAGTGGAGCCTGTTTGCCGAGCGCAACGGCGTTGACCTCATAAAGGTGATCGACGCCATAAAGATGCGCCCCACGCACAACAACATCATCTTCCCCGGCCCCGGCATTGGCGGATACTGTCTGCCGAAGGACGGCGGCCTTGCCATCTGGTCTTACAAGCATCTGCTGGGCTTCGAGGACGATATTTTCAAGATGACACGCACCGCCATAGACGTCAACGACACGCGCGCCCTGCGTGTTGCGCAGATGACGCGCGACGCCCTCCGCAACATGAACAAGCCTATTGCCGCCGCGAAAATTCTTGTGCTTGGCGCTGCCTATCGCAAGGATGTGGGCGACACACGTTACAGCGGCTCCGAAATCATTGTGCGACGCCTTACGGAAATGGGCGCGGAGCTTCATGTCCACGATCCGTATGTTGAGCACTGGTGGGAGTTCGAGAGCCAGGACAACTATCCGGCAACCGGCCTGAGCTGGTCGCGGTTTTTCCGCAATCAGGAAAAGCTCAAGCAGCTCCGCATGGAGGCCGACATGGACACGGCGCTTGCCGATTCCGACGTTGTCATATTCGCCGTGCCGCACGAGATGTACATGCATGTCGATCCGGAAAAGCTGGTTGGAAAAATCGGCTCTCCGGCGGCCATAATCGACTGCTACGGCATTCTTGGCGATGACGAGATCAAGCGCTACTTCGAGCTTGGCTGCGAGGTGAAAGGTCTTGGCCGCGGCCATATAAACCGCATCAAGAAAAGCGTATTCCAGCGTTGACCGCGTGAACAAGGCGGCGCGCCCAAACCGCGCCGCCGTTTGTCCTCCATGAAAACCAACCTTTCCCGCATCCCCTTCGTATCGTTCGAGCCTGAAAACCTGCTTTGCTACGGCTACGACGCATCCAAAAGGCAAAGCCGCCCGGATGCGGTTGCGTTTCCGTCAAATACGGATGATGTCGTATCCGTCGTGAAAGCTGCCGCAGCTGACGGGTTTGTCATAATTCCGCGAGGCGCGGGAACAGGAATGGTCGCCGGTGCGATACCGGCCGTAAAATTCGCCGGGGCCATCCCGGCTGTAAAATTCGCCGGTGCAATACCGGCAGCGGGGAGATCACTGGTCATCTCGCTTGAGCGCATGAACCGCATTCTCGAAATCGACGAGGAGAACATGATTGCCGTCGTGGAGCCGGGCGTGATAAACGGACGTTTTCAACGGACGCTTGCGGATATGGGGCTGTTTTATCCGCCCGATCCCGGAAGCCTGAACTTCTGCACGCTTGGCGGAAACGTGGCCACATGCGCCGGAGGGCCGCGAGCCGTGAAATACGGCGTAACCCGCGATTACGTGATGGGGCTAGAAGTTGTTCTTGCCGACGGAACTGTCATCAACACCGGCGGGCGCACGGCCAAGCGCGTTGTGGGCTACGATCTGACGAGGCTGATCGTGGGCTCGGAGGGAACGCTCGGCATCGTCACGAAGATTACGTTGAAGCTCCTTCGCCAGCCTGAAGCTGTCGCAACGCTGATGGCGGTTTACACGGAAATGGCGCAAGCCGCCGAATCGGTTGCGGCGATAATGAAATCGGGAATCACGCCGCGAGCGCTCGAAATCATGGACAGGCACAGCCTGCGGGCGGTTGAGGCGTACAAGCCGCTTGGCCTGCCGACTGACGGCGCGATGCTGCTGGTTGAGGTTGACGGCGGAACTTCGGCGGTGAACGATGAAATAGATCGCATAGCAGCGCTCTGCGGCAAACTTGGCGGCGAGGTGAAGATTGCACGATCCGATAGCTCAGCCGAAAGCCTTTGGGAGGCGCGGCGGGCGATTTCACCGGCGCTTTACCGCCTTAAGCCGACAAAGATCAACGAAGACATCGCCGTTCCAAGGGGAAAAGTTCCGGAGATGTTCCGGCGGCTCGACGAAATATCGGCGAGATTCGATGTGCTTATCGTGAGCTTCGGCCATGCGGGCGACGGCAACATTCATGTTAACGTCATGACAGACAAGAACGACACCGACGAGTATTCCCGCGCAAAGGCGGCGGTGGAGGAAGTGTTCCGCGCCGCGCTCGATCTGGGCGGCACTATTTCTGGCGAACACGGAATCGGTCTGGCGAAGAAACCGTATATCGGCATGGAACTTGGCCCGGAGACTATTGCGCTGATGAAGCGCATCAAGGCCGCGTTCGATCCGGGCGGCATGATGAATCCGGGAAAGATTTTTCCGTAGCGACCGAGATTTCAAGCAGTGCCACTTTGATTACTTGATCATTTAGCAAACGCTGTATTATTATTGTTACCTTCGCCACACGTCATACGCTTGCAATGGCGACGCATTTCGTACACATTGAGGGGGCATAATAGTTCGTTCAAATCCATATAGTATATTAGTTTGACTAGCCGTATCGCCATGCGTATGGCGAATTACTTTTACATATGCATTCAAGTGAGGGGGACATTGATTTATCGATTCATACTCCGCACACCTTTTTTCCAGTGTATTCTCAATCGTTTACCATATACACGCTCAACTCAGATTGGCTGAAACCTGCGTCAGAAGGCGCAAAATATTTCTACTTCAGGAGAAAACCATGTTTAAAGCATCGCTGTTTAAGAACATCCTGTTATTTGCGTGCATCTTGTCAATCATCGCTCTTTCACCCCAGCCAGCCCAATGCGGTTATGCCAATACCATTATCGTCGCTAAGTCTGGTGGGAATTACACTAAAATTAAAGACGCAGTTAATGCGGCCAAGGCGCTTAATCCGTCCAAGACAAATCCTGTCCTGATCCAGATTATGCCCGGACTGTTTTCTTCTTCAGACCTTATTGAACTTCCACCGTATGTTGATATCGAAGGAGCAGGCGTTAACATGACCGTAATCCAGCGTGACTATGGATTTGGCGGATACGAAACGATGCTGGCCAGTGGTTCTCCTGGTGCCACACGTGAAGTCCGCAACCTTACAGTGGAGGTCTTGGGCCTTCCGGACGATCATTGTGGAGTTTGCGGCACACAAGTTGGTGTCAAGGTTACAAACGGTGCGTCGCTCACCATGCAGAATATAAAGTTCGTGCCTAACACAGGCAGTTACAGAACCATGGGAGTGCTGATTGCATCAGAAACAGGAGAAACAGAACTCCGGGATGTAACAATATCTTCGCTTATGACCGGAGTTAGTGTTAATTCAGGTGGTAAAGCTCGGCTTTACAACACAAAAATACTTGACTCCGTTTCATCTGCCGTCCAAACCACAGTCGGGACAGCGGCAAGCGGATGGCTAGTACTGCAGGATTGTCAATTATCAGTTGCATGGCCAACGGTTTATCATGCCATTAATGGAGGGGAACTTAATGGTGCATCGGGTTCCATGACTATTTATGTCGCAAATTCCTATATTTACAGCGGCATTGTCAGTTTTTCCAGTAAAACATCAGCCGTTTTGGTCAACAGCCTGATTGGCACCCTCCCCATACAGACTAGCAATACAACAGCATTGCAGTGCCGAAATCTCTTTGACCATAGTTTGAATGACGTGACCTGCCCCTAACGCATCGCGCATAGCTCCATCTGTAAATATTTCCGTTCTACTTTTAGGCGCGCGGAGTCATAATTCTCCGCGCGCCATGCTTATTGCTTATTAAGCCCATACATATTTAATGCCGAGATCACAGCCACGCGTTAACTAGGCAGTCCGGCTATTGACATGATCCGAATTCGCGCAATCCTAATGAAAAATTGTAAAATCCATCCGGCACACCAAACAATGGAATCACTGAACGAACTTGGCGAACTCTCATCGTGGCTGCTGCTTGCGGCGGCGGTTTTCTACATTCTGGCAATCGGCGAGAACACGCGCGCGAGGTTGTATTTCCAGCTCGGCATAGGCGTTCATGTCGTCAACTTCATAAAGCGCGGTTACGACCTTGGCTGGATTCCGCTTGCCGAAAAACACGACACCATATCGCTGCTGGCGCTTTCCATAGCGCTTGTGACGCTTTATCTGGTTCGCGCCGAGAAGAATGACCGAGTGCTTCTGTACGGCGCGCCGCTTGCCGTTGTCTTCGTTTTCGTCTCTTTTCTCACGAACCGGATCGACGGCATCTCGCCGTTTCTCCGGACGCCGTGGTTCTTTCTGCATATTCTCACCTACTTCCTGAGCTTCGGATTCCTGGCGGCGGGTTCATATCTTGGAATAATGTACCTGACCGGCGGCGATGAAAAGCTGGAAGCGGTTCAGTATCGCGTGATGGTTCACGGATGGATAGTCTTCACCATATCGCTGGTGCTTGGAAGCATCTGGTTTTTCATAGCCTACGGAACATACTGGCTCTGGACATCGAAAGAGCTCTGGTCAACGCTAACATGGTTTTATCTGGGCATGTACCTGCACGCCCGCCTGATGAAAGGCTGGCGCGGCAGACCCGCCGCCATCATGGGAATCGCGGGCTTCGCGTTCGCCGTCTTCACATACTTCGGCGTGGGCACGATCATTCCAAGCCCGCCGACTCTTTTCTGACAAGCAATGATACGAAAAGCCTACGATATTCTGATTTCACTGAAAACCGTCTTCTGGCTGTTTGCCGCAACGCTTCTGTTCATGTTGATCGGATCGTTCGCCCTGCCCGCAGAACTGGCGTTCTTTTCCGGCATAGACGACGAACCGCTTTTCGGCTGGCTTAATGCAAATGCGAACATCACAAAAACGTGGTGGATATGGGCCATTATTGGAGCCATAGCGCTGCTTGGCGCAAGCACGGTGCTGTGCACCATCGATTATCTGCTGAACCGCCTCACGCGCTCGCGGCTGCTTCTGAAACTCTCACCGCAGGTGATGCATACAGGCGCGCTGTTCATCATGCTTGGGCATCTGCTCACCGGCTCATACGGTTTTAAGACCGATGTTACAGTATCCGAGGGTAAAACCGCCGCAGTCGGCAATGGTGTTGAAATAAAGCTTGAAAAGATGACGCTGAAGCTCGATGAGCTTGGATTTGCCTCCGACTGGTCGGCGATGATTTCACTTTCGGGCGCTGGAAGTGCTGGCGCGTCGAAAAACATCGCGCCTTCATCGCCGGTCTATTACGGCGGGCTTGGGTTCTATTTCAGGTCTGTCGATACGCCGTCAGAAGCCGATGGAGCGCCGTCCGCCGTTTTCCGGGTATCGAAAGACCCCGGCGCGGCATGGGCGCTTCTTGGCGCAACACTTCTTGCGGCAGGCGGAATCGGATTTCTCACCGCCAGGTTCAATCTCAGTGTGAAGGAAACGCGGCCCCGTGCGGACGGGAATGAGGCGTTGCCGGACTGACAGATTTGACAGGTTTTTCGCTTTCACCGCCAACATCTTCACCGGAAGGCGGAACAGCTTCACCCATTTCCTTCAAACGCTCCGCGGAAACCTTGGCAAGAAAATTTCCGGACGGCAATATGCCGATCATCTGTCTGTATAACGATATGGCTTCCAGCTTTCGCCCAAGCTGCTTGTTCGCCTCCGCGCAAGTAAAAAGCAGATAACCGGGCGGTCTTTCGCCGTAGGATTTCACCACCGGTTCGGTAAAGGCAAGCAACTGCTCCCAGTTGCCGCCTTCATAGTAGAACTTTGCGAAGGTTGATTGTGCCGCGTTTATAATCGGGGAATTCGGATATTTTTCAATAAGGCTTTTATACACCTTTTCAGCCTCGCTGACGCGCGGCGGCTTGAAATCCCGCAGATATAGATCGACAAGTTTCCAGTGCGCCTCCTGAGCAAGCCCGGCAAGCGGATATTCGTTCATGATGCGGGAGTATCCCTTCTCGATTTCCGGCAGTATCTCCGCACGTGGACGCGATTTTACAACCTCATACATCTCGCCGAAAATCTTCATGGCCGCCCTTGTCTGCTCTTCCGCAGGGGTTATATCTCCGGTTGCCGGCTGTTGCGCCTGAGGAGGCTCCGGCTCCGTTTTCTTTGACTTTTCCATGCCGGCACAGGCGCTCAATGTTGTTGCAAGTATTATTGCAAATAGCTTTTTCATGATTTGAAAAGGTATCTCACACCGCATGGTCTTGTCAAATGAAAACTTGTCGGAGAAATACAGACACATGCATGGCATCAATGGGATATAATATCGATACCCGGCCAGGCCGGGATTTCAGCAAACGCTTCCCGTGTTTCAAAAAAGCGGTATAGGGAGGGATCATGAAGCCTGTTGGAATGAAAACACCAGCCATGTCCGGACGTGTCACAAATCTTTTTCCGTCTGTTTTTGTTTTTTTCTTTATCTGTTTTGCATGTTTGCTTCCTGGCATGGCCCACGCAATCGATACCACGGAAGCCCTTGTCGCAACAGTCACGGCGTCGAATACGCAGATACAGGTTCTTGCACCTTACAACAACGATTTAAACGCGGGCAACAGCCTTACGGTTGAATGGGATATTGATACCGGTAATTATTCTTCGGGCTGGACTCAATCCCTTGCACATGCGGTTTCGCCGTATCGCGCATCGATTACCGGACTGACCGAAGGTCTGGCATACCGCGTCCGCGTAACCTTCTCCGATGCCGACGGCGTGACAGGCAACGCGGTGCAGGAATTCAGGAACATCGTCACAATGAGTTCGCTTATTCACGCATCAGCAACAACCGGATCAACGAAGTGGCCGAACGGATGGGGTGTTCCCGGCGGGAAATACGGTGCGTTCACTTGCGATACGTGCCACACCAGGGATGCCACGGGGAACATCAAGAGCATCCGCGCAACAATCACGTCAACAAGCTATCCCACGGATATTTTCCCGTGCGAAACTGACACATCCCGCGGCTGTGGGATTTCGTTTCTGACCACCCGCGACACGCCCGGAACATATGGCGACGACAACGGCGGACATCTGACATCGGACAGGATATGCGAATCGTGCCACAGCCTCACATCGTTCCACCGCTACAACACCACCGGACAGACAACGCTTGACCACAACAACAGGCAGGACTGCGCGGGCTGCCACAAGCACGGCGACGGATACAGGATTCCAACATGCAATTCATGCCACGGCTTTCCGCCGTCCGACAACACCACTCTGGCCGGATTCATCTATCCGGGCGAAACCGGCTCGCAGACTGCCGGGGCTCACTCCGCTCATATAGCAAAAGGCATCGCATGTGAAATCTGTCACAACGGAAGTTCGGGAAGCGGGCCTACGCACAATTCCGGCAAGATCGTAACGATAGGCTTTTCGCTTTTCGACGGGGCGTATTCAGGCGGCACATACAAGGGCCAGACAACCGTGAACTACAACACAAGCGAGCCGAACACCGTTGCAACCAATACCGGCGAAAAGACATGCAACATAATATATTGCCACGGTTCCTCAATGACGCCAAACGGCGGCTCCAACATCACTCCAGCCTGGGATAATCCGGCCACGGCAGCCTGCGGCACATGCCATGGCGCAACCGCCGACATCGCGCCAACGAGGGGGCAGCATCAGCGTCATAGCGATTCATGGTACGGCTATAATTATCCTTGCGAGTACTGTCACAAGAATCCGTCGCTTGACGCATCGCTTCATGTGAACAACAAGTCGGAGATCATTTTTTCGAATGATCCGAAGGTTGCCGGCGGGCAGTACAGCGGAACACCCTCAGTGCTGGACGCATACGGCACATGCACACAGGTCTATTGCCACAGCAACGTGCAGACCAGTCCGCCAGGAGGGCCGCTCACCTATGCAAATCCGAACTGGGGAGTCGGCTTTGGCGATCAGGCATGTAACTTATGCCACGGCGGCCCGTCCGTCCACTTCGATGTGCCGATAGACGGCAACACCACGGGAAGCCATCCCAAACATGCCGCATTTGGATACAACTGCACGCACTGTCATGCGGCGTATCCGGACTGGGATCCCGATGATCCATGGACGACATGCTACATGTGCCACCCGTCCATTCATGCAAACGGCGTTATCAATGTTGCGGTTGCTACAAAATACGGCGGCGCCTATTCCGGCTCGCCGCAACCCGGTGACGCATACGGAGACTGTGCCGGGGTCTATTGCCACAGCGACGGAGCCGGTCATTTCAGGAATGCCGCATGGGGATCATCTCTTTCCGGATGCATTAGCTGCCACGACATGCCGCCGTCATCCGGAGCGCACCCGCAGCACGCGGCACTAAGCCTGAACTGTTCCGAGTGCCATAACGCCACGACAACAGACGGAGTCACCATCACAACACCATCCATGCATATCAACATATCGGTTGATGTTTCGTTCAGGCAGGGCGGAAGTTATGACAAGCCGACTAAGACGTGCTCGACGGTATCGTGTCATGTGAACCGGACATGGCCTTAGGATTGCAATGCAGCATGAGTATTTCAGATGCCGATTAACGGAATTCATTGTAGAATCTGGTATTCAGCCCGACATTGAAGGCTGCACCAAGTGAAACGCAAGGAGGATCGTATGAGACGTCTCAAAACTGTTATCCTGGCGGCGGCATCCATCGGAATTCTTGCTTCCGGCGCTTTGGCGGCGCATCACACGCCGGAAGATCGCGGCAAGGCTGCTTTCAACAGCACCCGACTGGGCGGCGGCAAGGCAGCCAAGTCTTGCAATTCATGCCACGCCGGCGGCAAGGGCCTTGAACATGCGGGCGCGAAAACAGAGTTCAACCTGATGGGCAAAAAGCTGGGCACGCTGGAAGACGCCGTGAACGTCTGCATCGAGATGGCGCTCAAGGGCAAGGCCATCGACGTGAAGTCCGACGAAATGAAGGACATCGTGGCCTACATCAAGTCTTTCGGAGGAAAGAGCGCGGCTCCGGCGAAAGCAGCGGAAAAACCGAAGAAAAAGAAGAAGGCGGCCGAGGGCTGCTGATTATCAAAATGTCTTGTGCAGGGGCGGTTCGCGAACCGCCCTTACACAAAACGGCGCGGCAAACAGACTACTTCAGCCCTTTTGCCTTGTCGGCATTCAAAGCCTTGTCGATGTTCTTGGCATCCGTCAAATTAGCGCCCGTGAAATCCGCGCCGGCAACGTCCGCACCGGATAATTCCACGCCCTTCATGTTGGCGTTCCTGAAAATAGTTCCTTTGAGTTTCGCGCCCGGAAAATCTGATATTTCCATATGCGCTTCGCTGAAATCGGCTCCCGACAGATCGGCTCCATCCATGCCGGAACAGTGGACGTACGCCTTGATCGCCTTCGCATTCACCAGCTTCGCGCCGCGAAAGTTTGCGTTCATGAGGTTCGCGCCGATCAGGTCTGCTCCAGTCAGATCGGCTCCGGCAAGCTGAGTGCGGTACAGTTTCGCCTTGCGCAGCCTTGCGTTGACAAGCTTGGCGTTATCGAGTATTGCCTCGCTGAAATCCATTCCCGAAAGGTCGAGACCGCTCAAGTCCCTGCCGCTTAAATCCTTCCCTGACTTCAGTATCTTCTGAACCGCCTTCTTGTCCATTCCCTTTTCGGCAGCGAAGACAGGAACAGCGTTCACCATAAAGCAGCATGCGACAATCAAAACCGCATATTTCACAACACAAGCCTTGCCCATACCCTGCAACCTCCCATTGATACCGGATCAACACATTAAGATTATTCTACACCCCAACAAGCTTCGCGCGAAAAATAAAGAACACGGCGCCAAGAAGGCAAAGCCCGGCCCAGAGATAATCGAGCGATGGCTTCTCGCCAAGATACCAAAGCGAAAACGGAACGAATACCGAAAGCGTTATCGCCTCCTGCAAAATTTTCAACTGTCCGACGCTCATCACGTTGTACCCTATGCGATTGGCCGGAACCTGAAGCATGTATTCAAAAAGCGCTATGCCCCAGCTTGCGATTGCGGCGAAAAACCACGGCCTGTGCGACATGTTTTTTAGATGTCCGTACCATGCGAACGTCATGAACACATTGCTGCAACCAAGCAGGATGACTGTTACAAGAAAACGATTCATACCCGCCCTACTCCATCATCATGAGCGTTGTGTGGCTTTCGGGCATGAAGCCGATGCCCCAGAAGTACATTATCGCGGTGGCAAGCGCAAGAAGCACCATAATAGCCATCTTGTTGCCGCGCCAGTTCATCATCAGGCGGAAATGAAGCACCAGCCCGTATGCAAGCCAGCATACCAGCGACCACGTCTCGATCGGATCCCAGCCCCAGTAGCGGCCCCAGAGCTGATGCGCCCAGATAGCCCCGGCCGCGATCATCAAGCCCTGACAGATGAAGCCAAAGAGTATCTGCTTAACCATGAGTTCGTCCATGATCTCGCGCGACGGGAACCGCGCCAGCAGTTTCCCCTCCGTGCGGCCCGGCTTTTTCATCAAATACGCGCCAGCAAGCACCGCCGCAACCACGAAACAACCCCACGCAAACCACGCAAACCCGATGTGGATAAAGAGCCAGTTCGAGCGAAATGGCGGACGCATCGGATCCATGGCCGAATATGTGTTCATGCCGACGCCCAGCATTATCAGCATCACCGGTATGGAGCCAAGCGAAGTGATGCGCATCTGCCGCCACGCCAGCCCGCCGATCACCATGGCAAGCCCGATGAACCACGACCCAAGCTGGTAATGCTCGTAGCTCACCATCACCGGAATGCGGCCGCTTTCGTGCCATCGCCACAGAATCGAGGCGCTCTGCATGGCGAAGCTTGCAAGAAAGAGCAGCCAGGCCCGCTTCTCAAGGTGATTTTTGTTAAAGATGGCCGACATCAGATACATGATGAATACGGCGGCATAGCCGAACATTCCCGGCCAGAGTAGAAAACCTTCAATTCGTGACATATGTTACCTCTGCAAATATTCAGGCACTATCAGACGCGCTCAAGCCATTCGTCCGGATTCCTGCTTGCATGAAAACAGGCAATAATCAGCACTTCTTCACCGTTCAGACAGTACAGGATTGCATAGGGGAAACGGCGAAGCAATGCTCGTCTTACATTTCCGTGGATAACCGGATACGCGTCCGGCATTCGCCGTATCGAAGCGATACGCGCCTCGACCGCCCGGACAAATTCGCTGCCAAGCCCTTTAACTCTTCCGTTATACCAGTTTCGGGCCTCCGCAAGCTCATCGAGAGCCTCCGGACGAAAACCCAACCTTGCATTCACAGCCCTTCACGCAGCCGTAAAAGCGCTTCCTCCAATGGTATGGCCTCGTGAGGGTTGCGTCTGTGAGCTTCCAGGCGGCGGTCAAGCTCACCGCGCTGAGAGTCGGTAAGAACAATTTCGTCCGGATACGCTACGATGCTATCCCAAATGTCTTCAACCAACTGCACCCTTTCAGGCACGCTGAGAGACATTATTTCTTCCAGATAAATTCCCATGGAAGTATTTTACTTCATTTCCGGATAATTGATGAATGAAACAGTATCACGCCTGCCCTCCGGCAACCACCCGCATGAACACATCCTCAAGGCTGATCGTCTCGCTTTTCATCTCAACAAGCCCGGCCCCCATTTCAAAAACCGCCCCGGCCACAGCCTCGCGCACGTCAATGCCGGCGCGGGTTCCGATGATCCAGTTGCCTGTCGAAGCGCCCTTCAGCGATATAACGCCATCGAGAGCCATCAACCTTGCCTCATCCACCATATGCGGACGCGCAACCGAGAGATGAATGCGGCGGCCTTCGCCAACCCTGCCGGAAACGCCGCTCATGCTCTCTTCCAGAAGCAGGCGGCCATTGCCGATTATCGCCACCTTCGAGCATACGGCAGTAACCTCGCTCAGGATATGACTCGAAAATATAACGGTGCGGCTTTCGCCGAGGTCGCGTATCAGATCGCGAATCTCGATTATCTGGCGCGGATCGAGCCCGCTCGTCGGCTCGTCCAGAATCAGCACGCGCGGCTCATGCACAAGCGCCTGTGCCAGCCCCACCCTCTGCTGATAGCCCTTCGACAGGCTCCGGATGAGCTTGTTCAGCCTGTCGGTGACGCCACATATCGACGCCGTGCGCCTGATGGCTTCATCGATCGCATCGGAAGCCACGCCCCGGATCGACGCCGCGAAGCCAAGATACTCGCGAACCGTCATGTCCGGATAGAGAGGCGGGCGTTCCGGCAGATAGCCGATGATCTTCTTTATAGCCGCCGGATGATCGTACATGTCGAGCCCGTCAATCTTCACCGCGCCGCCGGTTGGCGGAAGGCTGCCGGTTATCATGCGCATGATCGTTGTCTTGCCCGCGCCGTTTGGGCCAAGCAACCCCAGGGATTCGCCCTCGCGCACAGTGAAGCTGACGCCGCGCACGGCGTCGAAATTGCCGAACCGCTTTGCAAGATCGGATACCTCGATCATTCGCTTACCAAAATCTCCTTCGCGCTTCGCCTGTCCACAAGCCATCTCCCTGATGTTCTGACAAGATCGTACCGGCTTTCGTACGCCACCTCGCGAAGCGGGCTGATCTGTTTTCTTGTGCGCTCGTCAACGAAATGGAACTTCCATTGCTCCTTCGCGCCAACCGAAGCGGTCTTTCTGTCGGATGCAACCTCGGTGAACGTAAACTTCATGTCAACCAGTTCACCGATCAGCAGCCTGCGATCCTTCTGAATGAAAATGATGTACGAGCCCATGCGGGTTATCTCGGCGGGCGTGGCAAAGAACTCCATAACCATGGCGTCGGGTCTGGAGAGCGCCTCAACCGACAACTTGTTATACGCCGTCACGGTGTTTTTCAGTTCGACGGCATCGTCGGCGCAGGCGGTGAACATAAGCGCCGACATTGTTAACAGCATGGTGAATAACGCTGAACTTCTACGATTTAACATGCTCCCGCCTACTCACTCTTCTTTTCCATGCGGCCTGAAACCGATCGGCTTTTTCTTCACTTCGGGCGGCGACATAAGTTGCCTGATCGCATCGAAGACAACTTTGAACTGACTGTCGTATTTTTTTTCCATGTCGGCAAGTTTGCGGGTGAGTTCCGCATTAGAGGACAGCATCTGCCTAAGGCGAATGAAGGTTCTGACAACATGAACGCTTGTCTGGATAGCAACAGGACTGTTTAAAATAGTAGCAGCCATTATAGCCCCGTGCTCTGTGAATGCAAACGGCTGATTTGGCGAAAATTTCAATCTCCTGAGGTGGTCACAGTTTGTGACCACCTCATGTTTTTCTTCTTTTGTCAGTTGAAACATGAAATCGCGTGGAAACCGTTCCACATTACGCTTTACGGCCTGGTTCAGCACTTTCGTCGTAACCCCATATAGCGCCGCCATGTCAGCATCCAGCATCACCTTCTCGCCTCGAATCAGCAAAATCTTCATCTCAATCATCTCAACCGGCATTAGTGCTTTCATTTACCCCTCCCTCAACGCCCGCCTACGCCTTGACATGCTCAGCAAGCTCCTTCGCCCTTTCGTTGATAAGCCCCGAAAAATGGCGCGAATACGGCACGATTTCCACCCTCGCCACGCCTTCGGCTTCGTCTATGAAGACGTAGAGGCGCTCCTCCGGATCGATCACGCGCACCAGCACCCCGATCAGGCCGATGAACGAAACAACGAAGAAAAACCCAATGCCCGGCTCGCCCACCATCTCCATCAGCACCCAGCGCCGCATCTCCGGCACGACAACCGAGTATCCGCCGATTATCGCCGAGCCGCCAACCGGAATTACGCCCTCGAAGATCACGCGCCCCGCGTCGGAAACCCTCATGGCCACGAACGGGTTTACAACCTCACGGCCACGCGTTGCCGGGCGTCCGCTCTCCTTTTCGTAGTAGTCGGGATAAACCTTCGCCTCAACCGTGAGAGCGGTTCCCCCCACTTTGAAACCGTCCATGCGGTCATCCGGCATGTTCTGAAGATTGACAAACGAATCACGCAAAACATCGGCTCCAGCCGAAATAACAAACCTCGGCGCGAATCCGCCGGTTTGAAGCAGTATCTTTTTCCCGTCGATCATGAGCGGCTCGTTTATCTTTACGTCGATTTCGGATGTTTCACCCGCTCCGCCCTGCGTTACGCGGAATTTGGCGACATGATCAACGGCGTTCCACGGATCGCCGGGCGGATAGATCGAATACTGCCTTATCAGGCCAAGCGTGACGTCCGGCAGATTCAGCCCCCAAACCGGCTTTCTGGCAAGCGACGCGAAGTTCTCCTCAGCCAGCTTGTACGATTGCCCCTCGGTGAAGGTGAGCGTGCCACGGTACGCCCCGAAATAGAAAACCACCAGCCCGAAGAGCGCTGTTATCAGCACGAAATGAAAGAATATCGATCCCCAGAAACCGGCCTCGCCGCGCAAGCCCACAAGTCCGGCGCGAGAAGCTTCCGGCAATTCGGCCACGCGCCACCGCCGCAGCCGCAGCCAGTTCATGATATTCAGTTTCACTGATCCGGCGTCCGGGCTTGCCGCAACAAATGTTATCAGCCCCTCTGGCGACGCATCCCGCGGAAGCGCAAACCGCTTTTTGCCGCGCGCGCGATAGCGCGTGACAAGCCTGTCGATACTGCAAAGACTGGTGGATATTATGAGAAAAATGCCGGTGAGACCGAAAACGTAGCCGGTGGCCATCTTCTGGCTGTTGTAGCGCTCGCCGAGCATGAACAGGAACGGCTTTGCAACACGCATTGCCTCCCTGTCAGCTGGCGACAAAAGCTCCGGGTTGGGCAGAACTGCACCAACCGCAAGCATGATTGTAACCACGGCAAGAAGCACTATCGCCACATTTCGCGATGTTACAAAATCCCAGATGACCGTGGAAATTCTCTTTCCGTTATTCACCCTTAAGTCCTTCCAGCAGTTTCGCAATTGTCTCCATGTCCAGAGAGCTTACAACCGCGCCCTGCCGCAGGTCGCTCCCGACTGCCAGAAAGAAATCCACTTTCCGGCCCTCGCCTTTTTCTCCGGACGGAAGGCCCAGTCCACCAGATGATACCTCATGATCCATGTTGAAATTCGTTATATCCACCCTGCTTGCGCCACGGGCTGTAGTTATCTCGACCGAGAACTGAGCCTTGCCGGGCAGCCTGTTGTCGTTTATCAGTTTTTTTGCCTGCCATGAAGCCAGCATTTCCACCAGCTCAACCGCTTTCCGGTCTTTAACGGCAGCGCCGTCAAGCCGCCAGCCGGATGATGCTTTTTCAAGAATATTCGTCTTGCCGTCGATCCTGACAATCTTTATACGGGTAATTTCATCGGATTCGGCGATAAACAGGCTTCGGCGCATGTACGATGACGCGTCGGCCTCAAGCATGTTCCAGAACTCGCGCCGCATACGCGCGGCCTCCGACGATCCGCCCCGGTGAACCAGTATGCCCTTGTACCATTCGGAACCCCAGAAAAACATGTCGGCCAGATCGAGCCTGCCCATGTTGCGGTCGTAAAGCTCCACAACCATGCGGCGGGGCAGCGATTCATACTCGCGGCTCCATTCGACAAAACCCTCGGCCCGCTGCGATGTGAGCGTATCCAGAAGGTTTTCCACCTCGGCATCGCCCGCGCGCGCCTTCAACGGCGATGCCATGATCCAGCCGTCGCCATCCCTCGAAATATCGACAAGACCGCCTTCGCGCCTGATCACAACCCGCCCTATGGATTTCGGATCGTGCAGGAAAAACCGCTTTTCGCGCAGTTCAAACAGGCCAAGCCGAAGCTCCTTCGCCAGGGAGCTGTTGACCAGAAAGATTTTGCCGATGCTTTCGGCATAGGCGTAATTGCCTGTTTTTGCGGGGTTTTCGCCGCCGATTTCGAGTCTGTCGGATTTCGTCTTCGATCCGAGCGTCACCGTCGCCAACGGCTTTCCGAAACCGAACTTGTCCTTGTCTGCCTGACCGCCCACAACCTTGAGCGCGCGCCCGGTTGACAGCGCCTCGAAGAAACGCTGGATGGACGCCATATCCGCCATATAACGTCCGCCGACAATCCAGACGTCCTTTTCGCTGCGGGCAACATCCGTGTTTCCGCCGTCGAATCCGATGCGGATAAGCCTGACGTCATCCTGATTTACCCGAAAGAAACGTTTTTCAAAATCCTCAAGCGCTCGTTTTTCGAGCATTGAGGGTTTCAGATGCAGGAAATAAAAACCGCCCACAAGCGCCGCCACAACAAAAAGCGCCAATGTTGTCCTGTATCTCACAGCCCGCGCCTCCGAAACCATACGGCGAATCCGGCCAAGGCAATAACCGCCGGAATTCCAATCGCGCCAAATGTCCGCACTATCCGCGCCTGATCGTCGGTCACGAACATCGGGACGAACGCCCTGCCCTGCGATGACGGAGACGCCAACGCGCTCGCCTCGCCGTAACTGAGCCACTCGACGGCGTTCAGGAACATTCCGGCGTTCGCCTCGTTCACAATGTAAGCGTTCGACGCGAAATCGGCGTCGCCAAACAGAACCGCCTTCGGCTTGCCGCCGTCGCCAACGACTGCGGCGGCGATGGCGTATGAAGCGGCTTTTTCGCCATCTTCGCGCGAAGCATTTCCATCCATGTCGAGCCAGCTTTCACCGGATGTTGCAATCACAGCCCTGAAGCGTTCATCGCCCGGTTCTCCGGCAAGCGCGTGAACGCTTGGGAATATCGCCCCGGATCCGATTCCGGCTGTGACCGGGTTTTCAGCATAAGCGGTTATCATCGGCGACGACGGCCCGGCCCCCGGCGCGAACACGCTGTCATTCACCGTCTGCTCGCTGATTAACACGCCAAACATCGAAAGGACTTTCCTTGAAGGCTCAGGCGCTTCCGCCATCACAAGCAGCCTGCCGCCGGATGCCGCATATCGCTCGATTGCCGCAAGCTCCTGATCGAACAGAGCCGAAACCGGCCCGGCCATAACGACAAGATCGACATCGGGCGGGATATTGCCTGAAGCGGAAAGATCGACAGCCTTCAGTTCGTAACCGACCGAGCGAAGCCTTTCCGCCGCGAAACCGTAACCGGAGCGTTCCCGGCCATCCATGGCGCGCTCGCCGTGTCCGGCCAGAAAGCCAACAGCCGGCATCTTGCGCCTCGATGCGCGCACAAGCAGCATTGTCACGGCGTCCTCGCTCGATCCCGACATCGAAAAGCGGCGCCCATCCGATACTGCAACCAGAGTATTGTAGCCGGTAACGCCCAGCTCGCCCGCAAGAACAGGAGAACGGTCAAGATCGTGCATTTCGTATGATATATTGCGGTTTGCGTAGCGGCTGCTCTCAAGCAGATCGCGCGCCCTGCCAAATTCAGGCGAATTTTCGCTTCCGAAGAAATAGAGCGTCGTTTCAGACTTGACCGCTCTTGCAGCCGCCTCGCCATGTTTCGAGAGCGAATAACGTCCGGTGGCCGAAGCGTCGATACGAAAATAGAACTGCCGGGCAATAAGGTTCGCCAGCACCAGGATGAAAGCGACAAGTGCTATCATGACAGCCGTGTTGATTCTCTGATGCGCCGAGCGCATGGCGACTATCCGGGTTATTCCTTCCAGCGGTTTCATACCGCTACCACCTGCCCGATTCCAGCGCCCGATGAGACAGAAACAGCATGAACACCGGGTAGCTGACCAGCACAACGATGTCGCGCATGTCGAGCAGGCCGCGCGTCATGTTCTCAAACGGCGCATACAGCGAGATGTCACGCAGGAATGAGGTCACGCGCAGATTAGCAGCGCCGATGCCGCCGCCGATGAACCAGAGCATCACCAGAATGCCTATCGAGATCACAGCCGCCACAACCTGCTTTTCGGTCACGGTTGAGGCAAAAAGCCCAACCGCAACCATCGCGCCGCCCAGAAGAAGCAGACCGGCGTATCCGGCTGCCACATGCGCCCAGTTCACCTGCGAGAATATTCCAAGCGCAACCGGCATGTATAGCGTCATGAGGATAATCGTTGCGTACACAACCATTGCGGCGATGTACTTGCCAAGCAGGATGTCGGCAAGCGAAAGCGGCGAGGTCAGCAGAAGCTCCATTGTTCCGGCCCGCTTCTCCTCGGCAACGAGGCGCATGGTGATCAGCGGCGTGAGAAGCAAAAATATGGTTCCCATGCTGAACCACATCGACTGCATGATGATGGTTGTGGGCGTGAACGCCTCGGTCGGCAGCCCTTTTCCCGACATTGCCACAACGTTGCGTGAGTACGTGACAAGCGAGTTATAGAAGAAAAAGCCGAGTATCGCGTGAAAAACTCCAGCCGTAATGTAGGCTATGGGGGAATAGACATACTGGCGGAGTTCCTTGCGGACAACGTGAATTATTTGCTGCATTGCCGACCTGATGTTTTATCCGGAATGCAGACGACGCGAAGCCAGCCAGCTATTGAGCGACTGCGGACTCTCGCCGCTGGGCCGTCCGGCCAGTAATCCCTCCATGCCAATATGCTCATCAAGGTCGGGCCACTCGATCGCATAGCCATCTCCCAATAATTGCCAGTGCCGCCGCTCCGTGCCGGAAGCATGCAGCAAACGGGGATACCAAGCCAATGGCACAACAATACGGCGACCATCGGAAAGATCAATGGACAGGTCATCGTCCGTTACTGTAACTCCCACCGCGATAGGTTCTGTTTCAAGCACCAAAGTACTCATGCCATGCCTCCAAGAAAACGGACTCGTGCTGCGCAACAAGACTAGCAATACGGTTCAGTTCATGTCCCGGAAAGCCACGATTTTTTGCCAGCGCAACCGGGTCGAGCCAAAACTTGGCGATTCGTCGCTCTCGTTTCACATGAATGTGAGGTGGCTCGCCCTTGTCGGAACCGAAAAATACAAAGCTATATGGGCCACTCTCAAGCACCGTCGGCATAGTTCACCCGAACCGTTCCAGACTGCGCGGGCAGGTTCGGCCTCCGGCAAACTGACCATAGTCGCCCTCAAGGAGACCGCGAAAGGATAAATCTTCATCCAGATCAGGCCAGTGAAGACCATATGGTGAGATTTCAATATTGTTCAGTTGCTCGCTTGTGCCTCGCGCAAGCCGTATGTTATTGGCTACAGGAAACCTTATTTCCATGCCGCTGCCCATTTTGATGATGATTTGGCTATCCTTGCAAGTTACATTTGCCAAAACATGTGTAATCTCAACCTTTTCCGCGTCTTCTACTTGGCTCATTGCTAATTATAGTCAAAAGCGCATTGTCTTGGTAGCCTTCACGCAAAAGGGCGGCCATTGCGGGCCGCCCTTCTGTTTTGTGCGCTTCAACGCCTAGTTGTTATGCGTGCCCTTGTTACAGGTGCTCCATGTGGTTGCGCCGGTGTTGCTTGCGTAACAGCCTGTGTTCGTGGGCTGCTGAGACCATGCGTCACCGTTCACGAAGCCTGTGGAAGCGCCCGTCCAGCCGGTTATCGGCGAACCGGAGACCGCCGATACTGCCCTGTTGGTTCCATGCAGACCGCCTGTCACGCGCATGCCGCCGTGGCAGTTATAGCAACCGACACGCTGCGTGTTGCCCTGTCCTTCCAGCGATGAACGTCCGCACGGGTCGCCGGAAATCGGGAATGCGCTGTAATGCTGAATCGCGCTGAGCGAACGGTTTGCAGGCACGGTGTTAAACCCTGTCACACCTGATCCAGTGCCATAGACGTCCGCGCGGTGGCAGTTTATGCAAAGATTCTCCTTGGTTGAAGCCGTGGTTGCGATATTGGCAAGGGTGTTGTTTGGAGCTCCCATGGCCGTACCACTCTGGGTTGTGTTGATCGTGTTATTGACATACCTGAGCAGATAGTATGTATCCGTAATGCTTCTGCCTGACTTATGAACGCCGAGGCCGTCCGGCCCGTTCGTGTCATGACAGTCGGAGCAGGTCATGACGCTGTCTTTCGTAACCGCGCCCATCCACGGGTTGGTCACGAAAAGAATCGTGCCTGCGGTAATCTTTGTAGACTTCGGCGTAACCGTTCCGGCTCCGGCAACGCGGTGTACGCCGCCGGTCATGGTTGTGGGGTTGAACTGCGCCGGATAGACGCCCGGCGCGCCAGTTGCCGGAGTGGTTGAATCGTGGCAGGCCTCGCAGCTTCCGGATGATCCTGCGAACGCCGCAACCGGCAGGGCCGAATCGGTCAGGCGATGGGTTGCATCGTTTGCATGACACGCGCTGTCGCAGCCGAAGTTGGTCGAGTTATAGACGGTGGTCGAGTTCATCTGGATATTGCCGTCACGATGCATCGTGGTCGGGTTATATGTGGCATACGGCGCGTGCGTGCTTGTGCCGCTGTCCTTTGTTCCGTGGCAGGTAACGCACTGATCGTGCTGCGATGTTATTGCCGCGCCGCCGTCCGCAAAGTTGGCATGGTTGACAGCCGTGGCTCCGGAAGCGTGTGAAGTCAGGTTGGTTGGAGGATAGCCATGGCACGAATTACATGCCGTGGGCGCGTCGCCAGCAACAGCCACAACCGTTTTACCGGAAGCTGTGGGCAGGCGATGTGCCGCGTCGTTGGCATGACAGGCTCCGTTGCATCCACGGGTAACTGTATCGTAACTGACGGCGGAGTTCATCTGGATATTGCCGTCCGTATGCATCGTGGTCGCGCTGTAATTTGCGTGGGACTGATGCGTGCCGGTTCCGCTGTCCTTTGTAAGATGACACCACATGCAGCCGTCATGGTTGGCAATAAGGGTTGCGCCGTTGTCGGCAAAACCATGATTTACAACTCCCGCGCCAACCGGCGGATAACCGTGGCACGAATTACACGCCAGAGGCCCGGCGCTTCCCCATGAGGGGCTGGCGGAATAGTGGCAAACCGTATTGTTGCATGTGCCGGTCGTCGGGTTCGACACCTGAGCGAAGCTGGCGCCCTTGCTGTATGTGCCGCTTCTGATAGCCGCAGCCATTTCAACGTTGGTGTTCCTGTGACCGGTTGTATACAAGGAGCTGTCAATGTGACAGTCGTTACAGGTGAGACCAAGCGTTGTCACATGCTTGGAGTGTGAACCGACAACAGCGCCGGTTGTGGCGTTTCTGGTTCCGTCAGCCGGAGGATTGGCATGGCAACCCGTGCATGTCGTAATTGTGCAGGGCGGCGCAACAGGCGAATAGGGGCCTGCCGCAAGACCGGCGGAAGAGTAGTTTCCGTTTGAATCCTTGGCGAATATTTTGTAATAGTAGGCCGTGCCGTTCGTGAGGCCGGTATCGGTGAATGACTGAAGGGCTCCGGAGTAAACAATCGTGCTTGCGCCCAATGCGGCAGGCGCAACATATGCCGTTCCCTCAACAGGCGTGTCGGTGATGGCAGACACGGATTTACGGAGAACCACAACCTCGCTGAAATCGGCGTCAGCAGGGTTTGTCCATGTCAGCGCAACCTGAGTGTCGCCGGCGGTGCCGCTCAGACCTGTCGGATTTGACGGCGACAGGTTGTCAACCGTAACCGTCGAACTTCCAGCATCGCTATAAGTCTTCGTATTAGTGCTTGTAAGGGCGGTCACGGTTCCGGTCACACTGTATGAACTGCCCGGAACGGCAGGCATGCTAGCGTGGGCCTTCGGCGTTACACGCACCTTGTATTGCGTTGATGTCGCGGTTGCCGTTATCGGCGTGGAAAGCGTTATGGCCACGGTGGTCGACGCCGGATTGGCGGCGGAGCCGTAAACCGTGCTTCCTGCGTCGTTGGTTATTTCAACCAGGCTCAAGGCGGCGTTCGTGCCGGCAGCAAGCGTAACTGTGGCCGCGGTCACGGAATCCGTGCCGGTGGATGTCTGAAGCGTGAAGGCGTCGAGCATCGTTGCCGCGCCGCCGGGAGCGACAGACGCATTACCCGGCTCGGTTCCGTTGCCCACGGTCGTCGTATTGCCGCCAGCGGTTTCGGTAACTGTTATGTAAACGTTACCGGAAGGCGTTGCGCTAGCCGCCTGACCAAGCAGAAGGGCTGGACGGCTGGCATTGCTCGACATCAGCATCCTCACCTCAAGACGATGTCCGGAAACGATGCTGTATGACGTATTGGCAAAGTTGCCGTTAAATGACTGAAGCGCCGTGCTGGATGCCGACATTGTCACGGTCTGCGTCGTGCCGATCTGCACGCCGTTTCCTGAAGCGCCGGCAGGGTTGTAGTCATACAGACTTACGGCAAACGATGCGCTGGTTCCGGTGGTTCTCATGTATGCGTCTACATGGAATGTGATGTTGGCCGACAGTGTCTGGGCCGACGTGTATGCCGGAGTGTAATATCTCATCAGTTCCACATTTGTGTATGTGCCTGATGCGGATTGGCTGCAACGATAGCGGGTAGTGCCGGTGGGCGCGGTCGTTGTCGTACCCATCCTGTTCACATTGGTTCCGGTAGCTGTCGTATCGGCAAGAGCTGTCCAGGTTATCGCGCCGTCGGCTCCAACGCCCCAGCTTGAAGCCTGTGAGGTTACATAATATGAATTTGTCGCGGCGAAAGCATTGTCCACATACGCCAGCGAAAACATCATGACCAATGCGAGGACGGTCATGAACACCGACCGGGCGAAACTCCTTCCCGAAAATAACCCCATCCATCCAAGTCCCATCATTTCCGACCTCACCTCGTTTCCGTTCATGATTTCAATGCCTTTGGCCATTATCGTCACCTCATGCCTCTTGTTATCCATGTAAATATTCTTTGCAATCATTGCGCACCCTCCTACGGACAATTCCACTTCGGCGTACCCTGGAAGTGACAGCTTATATTCGAGCATGTTCTGCCCACGCTGCTCCATGCGGGCACTCCCCCGTCGAATGTTCTTGCGGCTGATGGCGCAATCGACTTCGTCGGATCGGTGTTACCCATCGAATGGTTATTGGTTGTGCTCATGTCATGACACGTGGCGCATACAGGATGCGTTGCCGCGTCCCATGTGGGCAGCAGGAAGTCCATAACCATTCCGGCCTCTGCCGATATGTTGGTTGTATGCTTTGTATGCGCTCCGGTTGCCGGAGGGTAGCCATGGCAGGAGTTGCACTGACCGCCCGCGCCGAACGCGGCAAATGCGATTGTCCAGCCGGAATCGGCCAGCCTGTGGTTGACCGAAGCGCCGCCGTGGCAGCCTGCCGTGTCGCAGCCGAAGTTGGTCTGGTTATAAGCCGCATCGCTGTTCATTTCGATGCTGCCGTTACGATGCATGCTCACGTTGTATGCGGTCGCCTTGTCGGTGGCCGAATTGAATCCGTGGCAGGTCTTGCAACCTGTGTGGTTGGAAGCAAGCTCCGGAGACAGATCGGCGTCCCAGTCTGCATTGTGGTTCGGCACAACACCCGAAGCCCAGCCGCCGGTGAATGTTCCATGACAGCCGACGCACTCCGTGCCGTCGGTGGCCGCCGAATTCTCGTGCCACACGCGGCTCCACTTCGCGCTGTCGGCATGGCAGGTAGTTGCACACGATGGCGTTGCGCCATCCGTGAATCCGACGCTGACGGCAAACTGAATTGTCGGAGCGCTGTTCTGGAATGTTCCGTCCAGATGCAATGTTGAGGGTGTTGCCGTATGACAGATGGCGCAGCCCTGGGCATTAAGCGTCTGGTCGTGAATTGTTCCGGATGTCGAAGGTGTTGTATCGTGCAGACCTGTTGTAGGCATCGCGAGCTTGACCGCCGCAATATAGGTTGCCGTATGGCAATCGAGACAGTCGAGACTGCCGCCAACAGTCCAGTCGCCGGTTGTATTGGCGATATGGCATGAGTTGGTGCATGTCTGGGTCGCGGAAGCATATGCAAGCGTATTTTCAACGCTTCCGTTCTTGTGACCGCTGTGCGTGCCTGCCGTGGCATTGGCCCCATGGCAGTCCGCGCAATCGTTTTGCACGTAAGTATTGCTTGCAAGATGCACCGCATGCTTGGCAGACGCAGGCGGATAACCGCCCTGAGTCATGCTCTTGCCCACGGCATCATGACAGTCGGCGCATACAAGAGTCCCGGTTGTTGTCCACGCACCGGTCGTAGCGGCAAGGTGGCAGGAGTTTATACACGTCTGCGTTCCACCGGCATACGAAGTTATCGAGGCGGAGTAGTTCGTGCTGCCGTTCTTGTGGCCGGTCTGTCCGCCGGTCTGCGCGCCCGTACCATGACAGGTATCGCAGCTTGCGGTCACATAAGCAGTGTTTGCCACATGAAGCGCGTGCCTGCCGCTTGCGGGCGGATATTCACCGCGATTCAGAGACATGCCGACAGCGCCGTGGCAATCGGCGCAAGCCAGGCTTCCGCCCGCTGTCCAGTCGCCGGTTGTATTGGCGATATGACAGGTGGTGGTGCATGTCTGAGTTCCAGACACGTAGGCAACCGTTGTCTGAACCGTTCCGTTCTTGTGGCCGGTCTGGGTTCCGGTTGTCGCTCCGGTTCCATGACAATCGTCACATGAACCGGTTACATATGTTGCATTAGCGATATGAAGCGTATGTTTTGCCGAAGAAGCCGGATAACCGCCCTGATCGAGCAGCTTTCCGGTGGCGGCATGGCAATCGGTGCATGTCAACGCGCCAAGCCCTGTCGTCGGGCTCCATGTGCCGCCATTATGGCAAGTATTCGCGCATGTGTCGGCAGCCCAGCTTGTCAGCCTGTTGGCTGCTGTAAGGCTCAGATCCTTGTGTCCAACATGTGTACCGGTTGCCGCGCCGGTTCCGTGGCACAGATCACAAGAAGTGACATATGACGTATTGTTCAGATGAGCGGTGTGAGCAGCGTTGTACTGGTTCTGATGGCATGTCGAACAGTTCGCGCTTACATCGAGCGTGCCGTTCATGTGCTGGGCCGGGCTGCCGGTTCCGTCGTGATAGTGACAACTGTTGCATACGCCGGGCGACACAACGGCATGATCATAAAGCAACGATGTTGTGGGCGGGTTGCCGTGACAGACACCGCAGTCGGCGCTTGTGCCGCCAAGATAAGACATGTTCGTCCAGTTCGGCGCGGTATTCGATCCACCGGGAAGTCCTGTGCCGTGGCATGTTGCGGTTGAACAGATCTTGGAGGTTCCATTAAACCCGACGGCGACATTCACATCGGCAGTCGCGCTGTTCAAGTGTCCGTCCGCTCCCGTCATGTCGATGCTTGCGGGAACGGTATGACATGCGCTGCATGCGACATCCTGAGAATAATTGTTGTTCGACTGAAGATGCGTCTGATGCGCGTTCGTTTCAGGCGCATTGTTGGCCAGAAGCGGATTGCCGTGACAGCGATAGCACAATGAAACCGCCGCGAGGCTTGAACCCCACTGCGGCGAATTCCCGGCGCCATGACATGCTGTATTGGAACATGTTCCAAAATCAGCGAGCGTCACATTGTTATTCTGCGGAATCGAAGCTCCGCGGCTGTATGCGCCGCCCCTGATGGCTGCGGCCATATCAATATTCCCGTTACGATGGCCAAACTGGCCGGCATTCGGCTGCACATGACAGAAGCTGCAATCAATGCCGGCATACGTTGACATGTGAGTGGTGTGCGATCCGATTATTGCGTGAACCGGTGTATTTCTTGCGGCTCCCTCAACCGGCGGCGCTGGCGGTTCATTACCATGGCACGCTATGCATGCCGTTATCGGCTCCATGACCAATGCGCTTGCCACTGAGACAGAACACAAAGACATGCACATTGCCACCGCCATAAGGCTTAAAGCTCCAGAGACTCTGCCCTTTTCGCGCATTCCTATGCCGCGGGCTTTACCCGGGCGCCCTCCATCTGCGGCATTAACCATTGCAAGCAAGCTCCTCTCGATACTCCCGTATAATTCCGCTATCCTAATCATGGTTTTCACTCCGCGCCCGCCTTATGGACACTTCCACTTGGGAGTCGGCTGGAAGTGACAGTTCACGTTCGAGCATCTCTGGTTCACGCTGTCGTACGACGGGACGCCGCCGTTGAAGCTATGCGGCGAATCCGGCACTATGTAATCGGCAGTGTCCTCGTGATTTACGGACAACCCCATATCGTGACAGACAGCGCAGACAGGATGGGACGCGGCATTCCAAGTCACATTGTTCTCGTTGAGAGCCTTTGCCTCCACCGTGCTCAGATGCGTCGTGTGCTTGTTATGCGCTCCAGTCGCAGGCGGATATGTATGGCAACTTCCGCATGCGGCGCCAAGTCCGCCCCAGTTTCTTGATACAGTACTCGAGTGGCATCCGCTGTTGGGGTCTGTGCAGTTACCGTATGCATGCGCACCGGGGACAATTGTTCCACCAAGTGAGTAGTTCAGGGTTCCCTTAAGATTAATAGTGCCGTTGTAATGATTCATGGTCGGCGTGGTGGTCGGCGGTGAAGCAGCCGTTCCAGCCGGAGCGCCCTCATGGCAATCCGTACAGGTTGCACCGTAATTAGTCAGATGATTGGTATGCTTGCCGGTCGTCGGCACAGCAGCGTGACATCCGCCGCAAACTGGCAGGTGTCCGGTGCTCCAGTCGGGTGTAGTATTCTGCGTCCCGGCAGTTGCAGACATGTTGTCCGCGCTGCTGCCCTGAACCGTGGTATGGCATGGCGAAGTAGAGCAACTTCCGGCGGTGAAGCCAAGGTCGCCGGGATTGACGTCATACACCTCCTTGGTTCCGTCCCTGTGACGGGCTGGAGCCGTTGTGCCCTCTACAGTTGCATCGTGACAGCTGCCGCACGTAGCGCCGTTGTTCATATGGGCTGAATGCGCCCCCGTTGTCGGCCTGGTGGCATGACACTCGGAACAGTCGTTAACCGCTCCAGCCCTCCAGTCGGGTGTCAGCACCAAGGTTCCAAGCCCGTCGTTATGACAACTAGCATTGGAGCACTGATGCGTTGTGCTGTTCCATACAATCGCGCCGCCGTCTACGTTAGAGACGCCATTACGATGATTCACGGTTGGAGGAGTCGATCCCTGAACCGCTCCCGCATGACAGTTTGCACAAACAGCGCCGCCGTTGAGATGCGCCGAATGCGCATATGTTGCCGGAGCCGCAAGATGACACTCTGAACACTGAGGCACGGTCGATCCCCATGTCGGGCTTGTAACCTGGCCAACACCATTGTTGTGGCAGGCCGAGGAACATGAGCCGTAGGTTCCGTTTCCGGGCAATGTATCGCCGCTGTAACCCAATGACGCGGCTACCTCTATTGCACCGTTGACATGCGTGCTTCCGGTATGGCAGTTATCACAGACAGCGCCGGTGCTTAAATGGTCGGTATGGCTGCCTGAATTCATGACAGACGCCGTATTTCCATTTACACCGTCACCGTTGTGGCAATCGCCGCACTGAATTGTGCCGGTCTCCCAGTCGGGCTGCCTGTAATCGGCGGTTCCCATGGCAATCGGGCCGCCTCCGTCGGTCTGAACAATCGAATGGCAGTAAACCGCGCATGTCTGTCCGGTTGCGGTCGGCGTCGTTGCAAGCGTTCCCGCATATGTGTACCCGGCATTCAATGTTGCTGTTGCGCCGTCGTACTGACCACCCGTAGCATTCGCCGTGAAGCTCACTGTAATAACGTTGTCAGGCGTCGGCATTCCATTATTGTTATGGCATGTATTACACGGTATGCCATTTGTAACAGCGTGTTGCTGGTGCTTGCCTGGGCCATGTCCGGTTGGCGGGTTAGCCAATCCGCCGGCTGTAAGCGGCACGCCGGAGGCGTCATCGCCATGGCATGTGCCGCAGCTTGCCTCTGCGGTTCCCCAACTCGGAGAAGTTCCGAGGTGACAGCTGACGTTCGAGCAAGTCTTTGTCCCGGCCTTGTCATAGCTCGGCACACTCGATCCGAACTGGTACGCAAGCTGGTCGGCTACTGTTGTCGGCGCAGGTGAGAATATGTTCCTGTAGTTCCCGTTAAAGCTGCTCGATCCGCCGTGCCAAACCAGCGATGTGGCGTTATGACATACACCACACACCGGATTGCCGACATACCCTGCGGGAGCCTCGGTCAGGCCCTTCTGCGCCACTATGTTGTTGATATGCTTCGTATGCGCGTTTGATGTAGCCGGGAAAGGATGGCAGACATTACAGCCGGTCGGCTCAAACGCGGGATGCCTGTGGCAGTCTTTGCATCCGGTGCCCTGATAATGCGCGGTGTTGTAGCTTCCGGCAACATTCGGATATGTATCGTAACGGTAAAAATTTGCAATAGTGGCAGATGACTCGTGACAGGTTTGGCATACACCGTTGAAATTCGGGCCAGGCTTGACGAAATCCGTCCATGCAAGCGCGCCGAGAGTTCCGGTGAAGTCGGTGTCGATAGTTGAAATCTTTGTCGGTTTACCATCAGCATCATGCGCAAGCCATGGACGCTTGTGTATGGATGCTATCGGGCCTGCCTCCGCGCTTCCCCTGTCACCGTGCGGATCATGACAATCCCAACATACCGTGCCGCCGTTGAATGTTGCGTTGTGCTTGACGCCATAATGTAAAACGTCATCCACGGCAGGAGCATTCGGATACGAGGGATTCAAACCGCTGTGGCAGTTCATGCAGAGACTGTTATTGGAACTTGTAAGCCTGAAGTAGTTGCCGGCAGTATTATGTGCGACCGCTCTTGTATGACAAGTCGTGCAGGCCAGCGCGGCCCTGGTTGTGCTGCCATGTGCGGACACGCCCCATTCGTCGCTTCCGATCTTCGCAGCGGTTCCGTTCTTGTAAGTGTAATCGTCTATGTCGGTCGGATCTGTGTGGCAATCGCCGCACGATACGGTTCCGGCAACATCAGAGCGTATCCAGGCCGCGCTGTTGCCGTCATGACAGACGATGTTGCTACATGTGCCATAGCCGTTGCCCACTCCGGCTGAGTCATATGACGTTATCTTTGTTGTGCCGCCGGACACTTCCACCGACATGTTGGCATGGCCTGAAGCGGGAGCAACAGTTCCATTTCCAGCGCCGTTATGGCAGTCGCCGCAAACAGCGCTTGCGCCAGTGATATGCAGGCCATGCTTACCGGTTGCCGGAACCGCCGCATGACAGTCTCCGCATACTATTGCGGTACCCCAGGCAGGTGACTGCTTATACTCACCCGGCAGACCGGTTACAGCTGTTCCGCCATCAAGCTGAACAACCGAATGGCAATAGACATTTGAACAACCCGTGCCGGCTGTGTACGTTCCGCCGTATGTGGACGACATGCTGACGTTGACAACGCTGTTCAGGTGGATTGTGCCGGTAATGCTTGTTCCGGTTGTTGTCGTGCTGTTATGGCACTTCGCGCAATCGGACGCGGCGGACACATGCTTCGCGTGGCTATTCGAGCCAACATAATCCGGCTCACCATATAGCGATGATGTTGATCCGTGACATCCCTTGCATGCGAGGTTCGTTCCGCTTGTCCATGTTGGCGGGGCAGCCGATGTTCCATGACCGTCGTTATGACATGCGGTTGTGCATGTTACAGGAACATCAACGGTTCTGTTGACATGAACAGTTCCGGTTATATAGCGATCGTTGCCGTTTGTTACGGTATTGTAATGGCACTTGCTGCAATAGAATGTTCCGAGATTGACGTCGGCATTGGCAATATGGGCAGTATGCGCTCCGGTTGTAATCGGCCCCTTGCCGGCAGTATTGGTCGAAGTCTTGTTGCCGCCATGGCAGGAATCACACTCTGCCGTATCGGGCAGCGTACCCACACCCCAGACCGGGCTGACAGTCCCGATGCTGGATGGATCGTGGCAGTAGACGCTTGAGCATCCGACACCCTGTGTGTACGTGCCGCCATACTGTGCGTCGAAATTCACATTGCTAACACCGTTAAGATGCAATGCGCCCGTTATGGATGTCCCTGTCGTCGAAGTGCTGTTGTGACACTTGCCGCAATCCGTTGCCGACTTTACGTGCTTCGGATGACTGTTGGTGGACAGGTAACCGGGTTCGCCAAACAGTGAATTGGATGTTCCATGACATCCCTTGCAGGTCAGATTGGTTCCGCTTGTCCATGCCGGAGGTGAAACCGCCGTACCGTGTCCATCCTTATGGCATGTAGTACAGGCAGTCGGCACATCAACCATCATGTTGACATGACTGGAAGGGCCGGTGATAAGACGATCATTGCCGTCAGTAACAGTGGCCGCATGACATTTGCCGCATCCGAACGAGCCAAGGTTAATGTCGGCATTGTTCATATGCGCCGTATGTGCGCCCATTGTCATCGGCCCGTTTCCTGCTGTATTCGTGGAATTACGGTTGCCTCCATGACATGAATCGCACTCAGGCTTGTCGGGGAGACTGCCGCCCCACGCAGGGCTCAGCACGCCAAGCGAGGACGAATCGTGGCAATAAACATTGGAACAACCAACACCCGGTGTATACGTGCCGCCGTATCCGGTTGCAAACACAATGTCCTTAACCTTGTTGGCATGTTTCGTCTTGTCGGCAATCGTGGCGCCATCGCTAGTTGTAGCGTTATGACAGGTCGTGCAGTTTGCGCTTACCGTATGAGCATTGTGGCTGCCGGTTCCGGGAGGCGTCAAATGACATGAATCACATGTCATGACTGTAACAGTCCATTCTGGAACAACAGCGCCAACTCCGCCGTTGCCGTTGCTGTGACAGTAGACGTTCGAACACTGCCCGGCGGCATATGTTCCGCCGTATGTCGCTGCCATTGCCACATCTTTTACGTCATTGACGTGCCTTGAATAATCAACAATTGTGCTGTTGCTGCCCGCAGTAAGTGAATGGCAGTTATCACAAGTGTATGCATAGTTTGCCGCATGGGTATTGTGACTGGATGACCAGGTACGGCTCACATCACCCGGAGCGCTGTGGCACGAGCCGCAAGTCTGGCCTGAGCCATCGTTCCATACGGGCGAGGCATAAACATTTGTTCCGCTCAAAGGCATTGCGTTGGAATGGCAATAAACGCCCGAACAAGTCAGGGAGTCTGTATTGGTAATTGAGGTGAAACTTGTCGAGTCGTAAGTAACAGTAGCCTGTCCATCATACGTGCCGCCATCATAGTTGCCGTTGAATATCGAAAATCCGATAGTCACAGTTCCGGCATCGTGAGTCACACCCGATCCGGCGCTGCCACTGTGGCAGGTTTCACACGTAATGCCCCTGTCATTGGCATGTTTGTTGTGCGCTCCCGCGGTTATCGACCCGGTTGAACTGGGGTTGGTAAATCCAACCATCGTGGCTATGTTGATCGGCGGATTTCCATGACATGAATCGCATCCTGAGCCGCGGAAACCGGTATTATGACGATGACAACGCGTGCAGTCACGTGCGTTGTTATGATCCAGCACAGTCTGCCCGGCTGTGTCGTAACGATGATAACTTGTCTGGCTATGACAAACCTCACACACCTTCGTCGATGTTGCGTGCGTTCCAAGGTCGTCGCCATACGATGATTGTCCATCCCTCGCATCCAGTGCAACAACGGAACTTCCGGGGAAACTGTCCAGAGGCGAGTTTGGAGATGCAATGACTGACCTTAGCGCCTTGATGTTGGCCGCATTGGATTCATGGCAGGTATAGCATGTAAACTCGCCATACTTCCCTCCGGCAACTCCCCACAAACCGCCCCATTTAGCTGACCGCGTTGTGGCTGAGTTATGAATAAGCTGGTTGGACGGTATGACATTTGCAATTATATTAATCGCAGTGCCTGCAATTATGCCGTCAACATCCTGATATGTTATACGTACCTGATAAGCTGTGCCGTTTGTCAACCCGGTAATCGTATAGTTGTAGGGATTCGCCGAATGCAATACAGTCTGCGCCCCCATGGAAAAATCAGCAATGCCCCATTCAATCAAAAGGGTGTTATTCCCGTTTGTATCATCGGTATATGAAGCGCTTACATCGATCCCCCCATCGGCAGACACGGCATTCGCCGTGCCGGCCGTTGTCCCGTTAAGAGCTTCTGCCTGGACAGGCATCGCGGCTATATATGAAACCGTCAGCATCAAGGCAAGGATCGCAACGCGGCTAGCCCTGTTAAAGAAGCCAGCATGCGCCCCAAACAGTCTTATAATGTCCTCTCCCATCATTCGAGCCCTCACCTTTTCCACGTTTGCGAATTTTCCAAGAAATGATTCAGTTGCCATGCGCAATTACCGCCTTACTGAAGATCCACATGGCAGCTTCCGCACGTCACGGTTCCATTCCATGTTGCCTGCTGATTGTTATGACAGACAACGGCACAGGTAACCGACCCGGTCTGAATGTTCTTGTTGAATGTTCCGGCACTCAATGGCAGAACTGAAACATCATGAGCTCCGGCAGTCTTGTAATCACCAGTACTCAATACACCATCGCCATCCACATCGAATCGATTCCATTCGGCAGGCTTGCTCGAATTCCTGAGCTGAGCCTTGGATTTCACATTAACTGCGGCAAACTGCACATCCGCAGTACCGTTCACATGGTAATCCCTGCTCAGATCAGCAGTGGCGATAGCGTTTACCCCGGTAGTGTGACAAGTCGTACAAGCCGCGTTCTTGTCATTTCTCGCAACCGTTAACGTGTTTGCATGACATAGATTGCAGTTGATCGTCAGGGATTCGCCCAAACCATGGACTTCGGCAGGCGTGAGCAATCCGCTGGTTCCGTTGTAAATATTACTGTAATGAATTGTAATCGTATTCATGTGTGCATTGTGCGATGTTCCGGCAGGTGTATTGCCGTGACAATTTGCGCAATAGTCTGCCGCCGCGAATGCTCCGGTGAACCATTCAGGCGAACTTGCATATCCGCCCATGCTGTCCGAGTGGCAGTATGCGGCTGTACAAGTAACCCTCTCGTCACCAACCATGTTGAATCCGGTATCGCCTGTACGCACATAACCGTCCGTATCGGTTGCAACTCCATTCTTCGACTTGATTGCGCCGCCATGAGTGCTGTTCAGGCTTATATCAACAACACCGTTCATATGATTGGTTGAACTGGCGGGATGACAGTTTCCACAACCGAATTCATATGATCCGTTTGCAGGATTGATGTTTACAGACAGCCATTCAGGATTGGTTGTACCATAACCATTCGTTGAAACCGCGCTATTGACATAATAATTCCCGACATGCTTTGCATGTGTGGCATCAGGGGCTGAGCCGCCAAGCAAGCCGCCCGCTGCGCTATGACAATCTATACATGCATCGCCGCCGCCTTCAACCACACCGTTGATATGGTATGTTGTGATATTGAATCCAGTGCCTGCCGCATTAATTCCATAATCATGACACGTGATGCAATCTGTCGGCACCTTACCGGTGTGAGCAGGTATACCGGCAGGTGGATAACCGTGACACTGAGTGCAGTCATTCGTCGCAATCCCGGTCAGAACAGGAACATTCCATGTAGGCACATGATCGCCCGTAACAAGACCGGCACCATGACACCAGGTATTGGAACACTGTCTTGTTGCCGGATTAAAGGATAAACCGGTCAGCGCACCAAGGCCGGTGGCACGAGAACCCGAAATTGAAACCTCGGCAGGTAATATGCTGTCAATATGTCCGGCATCCATAACATCAACAGGCACATTATGACATGTTCCACATGTTACAGCCTGCGCATAACCATGCCCACCCGAAAGATGCGCAACGTGCGCGCCAACCTGAGCATCCGTGTTCCCTGTGTCACCGGCGGTGTCACGGCCATCAGCAGGATTTACAGCCATGCCGTGACAGGTTGCACACCCTGCTCCAAGCGCACCCCATGCAGGTGATAACGAACCATGACAAGATGTTGTTGAACACTTGCCGGACACAGAACTATAGTCAAAACCATCGCCACCACGTGCGGCAGCAATGCTGACATCCTTTACAGTATTGACATGCGCTGCACCAGAAATTGATCTATCATTCGGAACGGTAACGGTAGCTGAATGGCAATCGCCACAATAGACACCGCTCTTGTTGATATGTGCCGCATGGGATCCGCTATTCATGGGGCCGCGTCCGCTTGTTGCCGTTGATGCGACATTACCGCCGTGACACGAGTCACATTCGGCGGAATCCGGCAGACTACCGCCCCAAACCGGGCTGAGATTGCCCTGGTTGGACGGATCATGACAATAGACATTAGAGCATCCGGTTCCTGCTGAATACGTACCGCCATATGTAACAGACATAACAACATCCTTGACCGAATTCAGGTGCAACGTTCCGGTTATATCGGTTCCAGTGGTAGTTGTTCCATTATGACAGCGACCACAATCGGCTGCCTGAATAACGTGCTTGGCATGTGTCGTTCCCGACAACCCGGTGTCAGGTTCTCCAAAACTTGACGTCCCGCCGGAACCGTGACAACCCTTGCAGTCCAAGATGCTTCCACTTGTCCATACAGGCGGCCCTACTGCAACGCTACTACCGTTCTGATGGCACGAATTGCAATTCACAGGCACGTCCTTTGCAAAGTTAATATGTGATGATCCCGTAATCAGCCTGTCATTCCCATCTGTAACAGTATTGAAATGGCACTTGCCGCAACCAAATGTTGCAAGTTCAGCATCTGCATTATTGATATGCGCCGAATGCGCGCCTGTATTCATCATCCCAAATCCTGCCGTATTGGTTGCAAGCCGGTTTCCGCCATGACATGAATCGCATTCCAAGGCGTCCGAGAGTGTTCCACCCCATGTCATAGTCACAGTTCCTACGGCACCCGGGTCGTGGCAATATACGGTAGAACAGGTTCCATACCCGTTCGAAGGAGGATTCGAGACCTGGCTATATGCTCCTCCAACCGGGGCTGAGAATATGACATCAATATTGCTATTATTGTGTTTGGCTGTCTGATAGCCAGCCGTGTTGTGGCAATATGCAGAGCAATTCGGATTTAGAGTGTCAATTAATAATTGACCACCGTTATAGCTTACGTGTTTCTGATGGCTCCCGCTCTGCATTAATGTAGCTTGTCCATGCTTGCCGTCGCCAAGATGACATATTCCACATGAATTGCCGCCGGCACCAAGCGAACCCCAGACAGGTGTAGGCCTCAATTGCGAGCCTATACCCCCCTCATTCTGAACATTGGTATGACATGTCGCGTTCGTGCAATTTCCGTATCCGTTACCGGCAGCGCCACCTGCTGAATATGTGAGGCCTGTCACTGCATTACCCACTTCAATCAGGTGGTTTCTATGATTCGATGTAGCATACGGGGTATTGTCGCTTGCATCGCCAGCACCATCATGGCAATTTTCACATATTACCCCCTGCGTAATATGGTTGGCATGACTACCTGTACTGATTACAGGAGTCCATGTTGCACCATTGTTAATACAGTCGGCTCTGGTAGTGTAGAGGGTATTGCTACATTCCGCTGTCGGATGACAGATACCGCAACCCACACTGTTCGCCTGTCCCCAAACCACACGTCCATAATAATACGGATTCGGATCGTCAGGCGTTGCCCCCTGTCCTGAGCTATGGCAATATGCCTGATTACAGGCGCCGTAACCATTACCAGGACGTCCGCCACCGTCATACTCATCAGTTACGTTAATCTGACCGTTAATGTGCGTAGCAGAATTATTTGAAAGAGGTGAATCCACGACACCGGGGTGACAATTGCTGCATCCGACCTGAATCGAAACGCCCCACAAATGCTTGTTATGGCTGCCGCTCCATATGCCGGGCTTCCATATGCCACCCGCAGTCTCACAGGCAAGCTGATCTTTATACTGCGACTTTGAGCATACCGGGGTTAGTGTCGGATGACAATCGCCGCAACCGACACTCTGCGGGTCTGTCCAATTAGGTGATCCTGTGTAATACGGAACCGCAGTGTTACCATCTTCGCTCTGCCCAGAACTGTGGCAGTAGACATTATTACACGTTTGCTTTGTCGGATCAATTGTTGTAATTATTGTGCCATTAGTAGCATTGTAGCTGTAATTTGCGTTGGAGAAATCGATTCCATCATACTGCGGAGCCGCACCTGCCGGCAATGCAATACCGCTGAAACCAATTGTTATCTTGCCATCCTTTGATGGCATACCATTACGGGCATGACATATATTGCATGAATACTTCTTATCTATCGCATGAAGCTGATGCTGTCCGATAATTTGCGCCGCCGTATGACCGGTTGCACCACGAACAGGATCATTGACGATATCAGTTGCAACCAATGGCGCACCAGAATGACCGGTTTGACCATGACATGAAAAACATGCTGAAGGCCTAAAGCCATCAAATGTTACGTGACAATTAGTGCAAGTCTCAGTCGGCTGCACACTATATGCATGTGGAGCCCTCCATGTACCGCCACCGCTTTCGCATGTAGATTTAGTTTTATATGTTGTGTTGCTACAACCCCAAGCCCCCCACGTCTTACCGGCACCGGTGCAAGCTGCCTGCGTCTTGTACTGCAAATCATCGCACACGTTGCCATCAGCACGAAAATAGAGTGTCTGAGTATGACAGACCTCGCAGACACCTTGATGCTGCGTATCACTATCGCTATCTACAAAGGAATAATTTGTCCTAGTGCCGTCCTTATCAAAAAACTTGACTGACTTCGTATTTACAACATTGTCAATGTACATGCCACGCAAGAAAGCAAACGTTCCGGAAGTTAATGCAACATTACCCTCCACGGTTATTGATGAAGCATCACTTCCAACAATATTATAAGCGGTTGTGGCATTAACCAATACAACATACCCCTTCCAGTCATCCGTACCCCACTGGAACGACAGGTTACCACTTGTCTTAAGTAAAACCTTGGTCGTATTACGATTGGCGTTATATGCTTCACTGGAAGAGACATTTCCGGTAGCAAGCTCAAAGCCTGCAATATTCTTCTGGTTATGCAAATGATTGTTATGGCATATTTTACAGTCATAAGTCCAAGTGCTGCCATATTTCGAACCAAGAGTGGCCGCGGAATGAGTCCTCTTCATGCGCGACGTCACATCATTATGACATGTCCAGCAGACTCGATTGATTGCCGTATCATCGATATCCATCTGTGTTGATGCCCACGTAGGCGGCGTCGTGTACCCAAATATCCAATGGCACTTACCACACGCTATCTGGTTTGTACCATCATGTGGCGCATCCAGCGCAAATGCCGGCGCTACTGCAAGAATCAATAACAGAGCGGCCTTTATACTTACCGCGAGAAACCTTTGTCTCATGTGTTACCCCCGATTAATTCCCCGTATGACCGATTGATGCCCGTGCTCCGAACTTTGCAACAGGAAATGGATTCATTGTATATGGGGCTTTCAAGTTACATGTATCGGCACCAAAAACAATAAGTTTAGAATCTGTATCCGCTCCCGCGCCCAGTCCGACAAGAACCTCAATCGAACCATCCGCATTCATGTCGCCTACCGCCAGTTCTATTCCATCACTCTGCCTGACAACAGAACCAGCAGTCCAGACTCCACTGTTTGCAATGCAAAGTGTTCGACTGCTAAATGACGGCAATGAACACGCACCGTTATATTCGTTTATCGCTATAGAGCACGAATTCCATCCGGTTGTATCATATATTTCAACGATTCCGCCGTTAGCACCCGTACCGGCTGCAATTATTGTCTTGTATGCCGCAGTTGACGCGCCAAATCCGGTAGCATCCGCGAGCAAGAATCCAGACACAGGAATAGCGATGCCGGTATCCGCTACAGTCCATGAACCAACAGCGCCACCCGCGTTAATCTTCCATATCTTCATCTGGGGGTCGGAAAGCTTCCCGCTACCGGTTGTGGTTACAATTACAGGATCCGGTATAGTGTCGGATGTCACATCAAACATGGCCGTTGCGATATTCACGCCATACGATGCGGACGGGAAAGCATTAAACATCACTCCAGTGTCAACCATTCTCTGACCGGCAGCATCATATTTAAGCACCCGGACAAGAGCTCGATTCTCTGATGTCCCAACAACTATCTCATCCTGCCCATCCCCATCGAAATCCGCACTCGCCACTCTCGCACCATTCATGTACAAAGTGGAAAACGCGATAAAATTGGCACCGCTCAACGGAGCCCCATTAAGCTTGAACACCTTGATCTCACTATTATTTACACCACCCTCACCCTTGGCCACGACTATCTCGTCAGCGCCATCACCGTCAACATCGCCCATTGCAGTACGCGCGCCATACCTGACCTTAGCCGCATCAAATGCGGTAAACGATGCCGTCTGCGCTCCATTTATGTCCATAACACGGACTTCGCTCGTATTCATGCTTCCAGCCCCCATAACAGCAGCAATCCTCGGCTGCTTGTAAGTGCCATTGAACACGATAGAACCACCGGCAGGCATACACACCTTCTCGGTAGGCGGAGTAAAATATCCGGCCTGAACACCATAAACTATATCGTAACATCCACCCCACGTTGACGGACTTGTCCACGTTCCAGCCACAGTTGGGCCATTAAATACAGTAGCCGGAGTATAATTCCCAGTTATAGTGAAATTCGCGTCTATATTGGTATTGACCGTAATCTGGCCATTCCCTGACGAGACGATACTCAGACTGGTATCAACATGAGCCGGCAACAACACAGTACTGGGATCAGAGAATACGACCGTCTCACTATCAAAGAACCCAGCAACCGCCCCCTCTACAGCACAGAAGTCAACCACATTTGATGAAGCTCTGCGAGTCACCGTAAGCCAGGACGGACACAAACCGGATGCACAATCAATAGCAACGCTCGCAGGCACCGGACTACCATCGGTCGTCCCCAGAGTGCAAGATGAGCAATACGCCGGAGCGCCATCCTCAACTGTAAACGGCACAGGAGCATTACCGTCACCACACAGCAGACTTCCGGCATTTATCCTGACTGTCACGGCAACCGTATCACATGCAGCGGTCGTCGAATTACACACCCTTACCGAGCCAACATAATCAACACCCTTCAAAAGACCAACATGATTAATTCCGACATAAAAACTGGACGCACTGACACCTGCGGACTGCGTTCCCGACAAGCTCTGAGAACACCCCCCCTGAGGCGTCCAGTTCGGATCAGCCGAAAGACAAAGCCAGCTTGCATCACCTACAGCGCTCCAGCTTAACACACCGGAAGAACTCGGCCTTGCGATATCGGCTTTCTTGACAGGTATCGAACTTGCACCCAACGCCTCAAAAAACATCTCATCCGGATTCACCAAAAGAGACCCGCTCAAGGCAAACCGCTTCACATCGTGGGTATTAATTGAACTAACATACACAACATCATCTTCTCCGATAGCAATATCATTAACCGTGCGCATAAGATTACTGGTCACATAAAGACAACCATCATATACGCCGTCCGCATTTGCATCGGTACACCCCTGATAAGCCCCATTCGCATCGAAAACCTGAATTGCAAACTGCCCAGGATCGGCAACATAAATATATCCGCCATACACAACCAGACCTGCCGGAAAAGATATGTTCCCCTCATTATGATCAACATACTTGCCAGATGAAACAAATGTAGTCCGGAAAGCAGATACCGCACTCGTTCCAAGATTAAGCTTAATAATGCGCGAGGTATATGTTGACGTACCCACTGAGGCCACATACTCAAGCGGACAATCACCAACATAAAGGATACCGCCGGACTCAGCAACCGACACAGGCTTGTTAACCGCACTCTTAAGAACAGTATCACTACTTGAAAGCAGAGCAAGACCGCTATTGATCGTGGTCGTCAAGTTAGCGCTGAACTGAAGATTACTTCCAAACGCGAGGATCTTGCCAGCAAGCGAATCAACTACATAGATCTTGCCATCCGAGGCAACCTCAATGTCGGTAACCTTGCAAAAATCCCTGGCAGGAACCGAGACTGCATCGCACATCAAGGATGCTGACGGGCTAAGCGAGGCCACATAAGTCCAGTCATTAATGAAGGAGTGATCCGCATTGTAAGACTTCTGATATATTTTCACGGAACCATCGCCCTCGGCCACAATAAGCCTGCCACTTCCGTCAGCAGCTATAGCAGTAGGCTGACTGTCTCGCGGGTACGCTATCTCCGATATTTCGCTCTGCACATCAGGCCCGGCACCGTCCGTATCGACATGGAAAACCCTTATTTTCCCATTAAACCGATCCAGGACGAACAAGTCACCGAATTTATCTACGGCAATCCTGGAACCCCATATCTCTGTGCCATCAGCCGTGGTCATCGACACAGACGACAACGGGGTATAAGTTGGAGGCGCCGCCTCAAGAACATACACCATCGCGTCAAACACAAAAAGGCACAAAAAGAATACAAACGCAAGCACGCCTAAACGACGCATAACCCCTCCTTCGAACATTTCAGTCCCTTTGTCATTTAACGCAGTATGTGTCATTTCGCCCACCTCCAGGATGCCTTTAGTCACTGTAAATAGCCTCCCTTAAAATTCATAAGTGACGACTCCATATAACCGCTGTTACAAATCATAGTCACCCATTCCGTTAATTGCTTTCATGGCTGCCTATTTCTTAGCAATATACATACCAAATATCAGGCCGCTTATCCGGGCGTGCAGCAACGCAACGCGCGAAATCGGGACGCCGATCATGGATGAGAGCTAATTCAGGGGGAATTTCAGGCTGAAAAACACGTCAGAGGCAACAAGAACAGTCATTATTTTGCTTTAATATGATGTAATTACGAAGTTTGTCATGTCCTGGACGTTTCTTATGTTCTGGAAGTTATTCACGTCCACCCAATGCTCATAATCGTGGCATGTCAAGTTGCATCGGGGTCTGCCAGGAGTATTTGCCAGATATGTCAGCAAGCCGCTCTGGTTTGGCATTACCACTGATAGATTGAATGCAATTAAACGCGGATACAACGTGCTTCCATGGGATCCATGACATGTAAAGCAGGACGCAGGGACAGGCGTATGACCTGTATATGTTCCACCCTCGACATGTTCCTTATGCTTTAGAAAGCTGGCATTGGACAGAATACTGGTTCGGTCATGACAGCGGTAGCACAGCTCATAGGCAACCGGCGTTTCAGGCCCATCGCTCAATGTATAGGAGCCAACAAGCATATTGGGATTATTGGAGCCATGCGGCCCCTTGGCGCCAACAGGGTCGTCGTTGCCGTGGCAGTCTGTGCATTTGATCATTGAATTGGGGCCATATCCCGCAACAAGGCTTGGAACATTACTGCTTCTCCCTATGGTCTCCACAGGGTGATATGACGGATTAGCGGAACTGAACTCCAACCGCATATTTTTTGAATTTGCAGGGAGGTTAGCGCTGTCCGAATGGCATTTGTAACAAACCTCATACTCAAAAACAGCACGTTTGATGTTTACACGGTCGCTGGTGTAACCGCTTACCATCCTCATCGCATCATAAGATGTTGTGCGGTGTACGTTATGGCAATCGTCACAAATGACATGCCTGTCCTTCGTTGGATCGTGTTCGGGTAGCGTCTCATTGTAACTGTGATACATCGCAGTCGTTGAAACCGGATGCCTGTAAATCTTGTCGAACACGGTCTGGACATCATTTGCAGCCTCACCCGGCCTCCCGGTCTTCACAGCCCCATGGCAGCTAAAGCAAAGGTTGTTCTTGTCCATCGAAAGCATGGCCGTACCCCGCCTGCCGTGCGCCTTATGACACGATGAACAGCCGTTCGGAAGTTTGGCCTGATCAAGATGCACCTCAGGCACGGCAAAAACGGCAACCGGCAACAGCAATAAAATCGTGACCAGAAACATGCCGGCCACACGCATGCTCATGTTGTATTTAATCCGATGTATCGGCAATATCAGCATTTCAGGCAATTATTCCTTACCGGCATTCCTTACGGGCATAGCATATGGCAACTGTCGCACAGAGGCTGAGCGTTGTCCGGGCTGCCGACTCGAAGGAATTTCATCCCACCTCTGTCGTCATGAGGATCATGACACGACGTACACTGCACGCCGTTTCCGCCTGTTCCACCTGATTCCGGATAGATATCGAGTGTTGGGCGATATATTACAGGCCTTAAAGGTTCAAGCCTCACGGTAAACGAGGATGGTTCGCAACGGCTCTGAAGATCGGTTACAAAATCCTGATTCACAACAATCGACACAGGGTGATGCCCGCTCATGTCGAGGTCAGGCCCAACAAAAGCGGAATTTGTCAGATCAAGTTTTCCCTGAGGAGTAAGTCCGGTTCCGGCCATTGCAATATCCGGACTGAACGCACCGCCCTCGCCAAGATTTACAACAGCGCCAAGGGCAACCGTTCCGTCATGACAACTGAGGCAGAGTCTGGAATCTCCATCCGGGGGATTCTGTGGGGATGACAGAATTGGTATGCCCTGCGAAGGGCTTGGCAAAATATATGTTACGGAAGGAAGTTGAAGCTTGTGGTTCCATAAAGGGTAATTAAGGCCGGGCTCCATGAAATAGGACACTGTCGCGGAATGGGGAGTATGACAAAAAACACATATCCTTGTTTCGGAAACCGCCTTGATCGGCCCCGTCCCGCTAACAGAAAGATTATGCTTCGTATTCTTGATCCCAACGGCATGAATGCTGCCTGGAAAAATGAAACATAATACGATGGCCATGCAGAGCTTCCGCAACATGATGATAGATGTCTTGCTAGTCGGATTCACCGATCTGTTTCCCAATCATTACCGGATTCAACCGTATATATTCGGTACTACCAGTCGATTCCATTTATCGGCCAATGCGCTGGATTTATTTAAAACCATGCGGTTTAGACTCCACGCCGGCGGCATCCTCGCCCTCCCGCCCAATAAAACGGAAAGCTGATACGCGCATGTTATATGTGTCGGCAACGTAGACCATGTTCTCCTTATCGACGAAAATGCCTGACGGCAGCCAAAACTGACCACGTTCATTGCCCTTCTCGCCGAAAAACAGAAGCAGCTTTCCGCTTCTGTCGAATATCTTCACCATATCCTTTATCGAATCGACAACGAATATGTGCCCGTCAGCATCGACGGCAATGCCCTTGGGCTTGTCCAGATTTCCGTAAAGCTCACCCAACGTGCCGAAGGAGTCCAGATATTTGCCCCCCGAATCAAATATCTGAACCCGGAAATTCATTGCATCGGTAACATATAACCTGCCCAGCCTGTCAACAAAAAGATGAGAGGGGAAATTGAATTTACCATGTTCCGATCCCCTGCCGCCTATCAGGCTGACGAACTCGCCGTCAGTACGATAAACATACACGACATGCGCGGCGGAATCAGTAATATATAGTCTGTCGTTGGGCAGATCTATCGCCATGCCGGTTGGACGCTCGAATTCGCCTCGCAAGGTGAAAATATATTCGCCACGCTTGTCAAATACAAAAACCTTCGAAAGAAGCGCATCGGACACAAAGATGCGCCCCGTTGAATCGGCCACAACCGCCATCGGCATCGACAGATCACCATCGGGCGTTTCAAAAAAACTGAACGATTCCATGGTTTTCATATCGACAACAGTTACCCTTGCCGCGCCGGTATCGGTAACGTAAATCCTTTTTTCGTCATCAACGAAAACACCAAACGGCCTGAGCAAAATACTTGAATCCCTTGGATCATTTCCGGGCATGTCGGATTCGCCCAGCAAGAACTCAAGAAATGAACCGGAGTCGCCATACATCCCGACCTTCTGAAGACTCCACTGGTACAGGATGACCGGCTTCTCAGGCTCTCCTGGCCACTGGATACGGTCACCAAGCGTGGCGTCAATATACGCTTTTTTTGACGAGCAGCCGGACAAAAGCAGCCCCAAAAGCATGAACGCCGTGAGAACAAAAAGCGTCCTGAGGCTTCTCATACAGAAACCTTTCTCATTTTTTAGATTCTTCGCTCTTTATCGCTTCGCTGTCCATTACAGTTATAACCGCACTCTTGCGCCGTTCCTCAAGAACCTCCCGCCTTATCGCCTCATACCGGTTTTCCTGCAAACTTGCTCTCAACTTTATAACTGCCTTGTCAAACGGCACAATTCCCTGTTCAACCTGCTTGCCGACCTTGACGACATGAAATCCATAAAGCGTTTCAATGGGGCCTGCAACCTCGTCGTCTTTCAGGGAAAACGCAACCTCCTCAACCTGGCTGACAAGCTGCCCCTTATGCACAAGGCCAAGCAAACCGCCTTTCACACGGTAATCATCATCGGAATATTGCGAAGCCAGCATCTCAAAATTATCCCCGCTTTTCGCGCGTTGAGCCACCATTTCGGCAAATATCCTGCGCTGCTCCCTCTCGCCGGCGGAGGCGTTGGCCGCAGTCTCGACAAGAATGTGCCAAATATATCTGGCGGCAGGCCGCTTGAAATTCTCGATGTTCTTGTCGTAATAACTACGCAATTCCGCGTCATCATATCGCGACTTTTTCGTAATATATTCATCGGTGAACTTGTCAACAACAAGCTTCTTCTTTATGCGATAAATATAATTGTCGTATGAATACCCGGATTCCTTCAATGCCTTCTTGAAATCTCTTTTCGAACCGTATTTCTTGATAGCGCTTTCAACCTGGGCATCTACAACCTTCCTGTCCACCTTGACGCCGTTCTTCAATGCAGCCTCGTATAGCAACTGCTGTTCAACCATGAAGTTGATGGCATCTTCCCTGTATTTGTTGCGCATTTCGTCATTGACACCGCCGTGGAAAACTGCTGCCGGAAGAAATACGTTGAATGCCTGTTCCAGATCCGCCCTTATGAATTTCTCACCGTTGACGACAAGAACTACATCGTTTTCGGCGGCATTAACATGGGCAAAGCACAAGAGCACGAACAGGAGCGCATACGCAACATTACTGACCATGCCGGACAAAACAGCACGCATCACAGCTAAACCGCCGTCAACACAAGTATATTTCATATATTCTCCAGTATAATTGCAATATTCATCACATCATATTTCAAAACATGCATCAATTCATAATCCAACACCGCATCTTACGACTCAATCGGGATTTCTCATCACAACCATCGTCGTGGTATGTAACCAAACGGTCGGCTCAACATGAACCGGAACGCATGATTTGATCGTCCGCTGTTTCTGCCCTGCAAAATCGTAGTGTAATCATAATCAGCGCCCATTGAAAACATCTTGAAAAAGTGGCGGAAACGCGGAGACATCTTCAGCACTCCCATTACTCCCTCGCCAGGACTGTCAGTATACTGATAGTTTAGTGAAACGGCAACATTGCGAAACAGTAGAAGCTTCTCTGCCATATCCAGATTCAACGAGCCGCTTCGTCTGTTATTCCTGATGGTTATTCCGTCCTTTAACACATTGCGTGACTCGACACGACCGGTTCCGGACAACGACACTCCCCTTGCCACACCCTTGCGGAACCCAATGATATATTGCACAACTTCATCAGAGTAACTACTCGCATCCACATTATCGACCTCGTTCCGGCTGTAGCCAAGCAAGGCATTAAACCATGTGTCCAACATCTCAAATCCGCTCATTACAGCATTCAGGGAAGTTATTTTGCTGCTTGAGCCGTCATCGTATTCCTTGTTGTTGATCAATCCGCTCACAAGCAATGGCGTTCTGGACTTCATGTACAGCGACGTGGAAGCGCTCGTTTCAAGTCCTCCGGCCTTTGATGTCGTGGCGGTGAACGCTCTAATGCTTCCGCCGACAGAACACGAAGCAGCCCGGAACAAATCGAAGCGGAAATCATCTGAAACTGAAGCAGATTTTGAGTCTATACGTTCCCTTGACAAAGCTCCATCATCAGCTAAACCCTGGTTCTCACGTCCAAAACCGTATTGATTTTCATTCTCCTGGCGAGAGTAATAGCCTGACAAGGCGAACGCATTGGTAATGCCGCGCGAAAATCTCTTTTGAAAAGAAGCGGAGGATCCCAGGGAGTACAATTTTGACACCGATGACGCGCCATATGAGAAATGGCTCGTTACCGCCATCCGGCTTTCAGCTCTTGAATCGTTTCGCTGCCATAAATGAGTAACAAGATAGGAACTGTTTTTCACAGGATTTCCTGTTGAAGATTCAGACTCGTTATAGGAGAAATTGTTCACGACATCCCAACCCCTCGATAATGGCCCAAGCACGAACTCCGGGCCACGATACCTGTGATTAAGTTCAATCATATTCCCGGATGCCTTCAATCCGCTGGCGTCAGTCATGTCGGAATATCGCATCTGCGATGCAAACGAATATCGGTTGTCGGTCATTGCAAGACTGAATGCGGCCGAATTGTTGACGGTCGTACCGATCGCATCCTGGAATTCGTTCCTCCATACATCCAGCATCAGCGCTGGAAACGGAATGGAAAACAGAGGCGGAGCGGCTGCAAGCTTTACGGCTGCCTTTCTCCCGGATGGGGCTCGCTTTATTCCGCCATCCTTTGCGCCGGATTTCGGCTCCCAGATGCCTGGGCCATTCCCCCAACCAACAGCACCCGTATCTTCCGGCCACTCTTCCTCAGCACCACGTTCATCTTCCCCCCATCCCTCATCCTCAACCTCTATCACTCCAGGTTGTTCACCATATCCGGATTCAATACCGCCCCACTCTAAATCCCTGCCACTTTCAGAGTCAGACACACCAGAGATTGCGCCCCCCCTTTCTCTTGATAATGCAATGATATTCCCATCCTTGAAAAATTGTATGTAATGCGGCAGATTCCATTCCAGATTTAACCCATATGAGTTTACAGCGTTCCCGTATGAAGCATATCGCGAGTAAAATAGAGAGAGCGGATGCGGGAAACGCGCAATTCTCCACGGCGCGCTCATTCCAAGTTCAAGGAATCTGATTCTTAAATCAAGTGAATACGGCATTCCGGAGTAGCTGGAATCGGTCACAGTGGCGGCAGTATCGATCCTGTATTTCATAAGCCTTTCATCAAGCACGAACCCGACGGCTCCAAGCTTGTATCCCTGCTGTAAGGATTCGTTTGCATTCTCCCATCTGTCACTCCAGTTTCTTGCGTACTGCATCGCTATGGCACCGTTCGGGATAATGTTATACGGAACACCATGAGCCTGCCCCTGAAGAATCATCAATGACATAATTGCAACGGCAATAAAATAAACCACCTTGCATATCTTCACTAATAGCATCCCCGAAGGCTGATTGTACGAGATTTCATTCCGGCTTCCACGCGCCATTGCAAATTGATATGGCACCATTAATGACGCCGCGCCATGAAATCAACACAGCAATATTCGCACAATAAAATGTTGTGGCCGCAACTCCACACAGTGGGCTAAATTCAAAAGCATCATGAATTGATTTCATCTTCAGTGATCTTGACCGGGAAATATTTCATTATGCACAGCCGCTATTTTACCCCAGAGCATACTGTCGCCACAATTCAATCACATAGGCGCCAGACAGGACAAGGAGTCGATAACTGACACAGCACAGAGACATGAGCAAAAAAAAAGCCGGGACATTGCGCCCCGGCTCTTTCCAAATACAGATAACTTACTTATTGGCGTGGCAATCCGTACAGATGGACTGAATCGGAGCCCTGAGGAAGAATGCCGAGCCGCCGCGCTTGGAAGCATCCGGCGAATTGCCGCCCGTACCACTCTTGCCGGTGTTACCGGTTGTGGTGTCGTGCGGATCGTGGCAGGACGCACACTCGAACTTGCCGTCATAAAGGAAAAACTTGATCGAACCGGCGCTTGTGTTCTTGCCGGTGTCAGTAGCTTGCGTAGCCTTGGTGAAAACGGAATCAGGAACGCCAGCGCGCTCTGCAACAAAAGCAAAGCCGACCGGATGATCGTCCTTCAGATCCTTGCCGAGCATCGTGAACAATGCGCTGTCGATATTCAACGTCGAACCGCTCATCCAGTTGCCGGATCCTGCAGCAGAGGTGTCACCCCAGTAGTTGTAAGAAGCAAGCGTGCTAAGACCGGTCGCGCCGTCATGGCACGAAAGACAGGTGAGGGAGTTCTGGCCAAGAACAGTTGCATTGGTTCCAGATCCGGCTGCCGTGTCAGATGAAACAGTGGCGCCGTAGGTGGTGAAGCCGGTCGGCATAATGCGGTTCCAGAGAGGAGCCCTCATGACATCGACTCCACCGGTAATGTTCCTGCCGATGTTGTGCGGCGCATGGCAATACTCGCAAGCAGAAGGGCCGCCAACAACCTTATAGTTGCTGCCGCCATTGCTTCCAGACAGATCATGATGAGACTTTAAAATCTTGGCTGATGCGACTGAGCTCACGGCAACCATCGAAACGGCAACCAGAGCGGAGATGAGAACTTTCTTCATAAGTTCGCCTCCCTAATAATTTTTTAGGCTCCAAAGAAGCCTATTCCCAGTGCGTTGGGTTACGTCTAACATCGGGCCCACGATGCGACTGCGATTATTCTTGCAATACATATGCCACATGCCAGCGTCAGCGCACAACAGCCCAATTTGCTTATTAATCATGGAGTTACACAAGATTCTATATTTATGGACTACATTATACAACCAACCATGGGGGATATTCCACATTGCCATTCGCAAAGGACACACTCAACATGCGTTATTTAGCGCAGCCATCGTCGCATTCAATGTCGAACATGCTTGATCGTGGAGCACAAAGGATGGAATCCTATATAATACAGGCCACGTTGCAAACACGCATCCGCAAGACATCTGGAAATAAATAACGACAGGATTGCAAGCACTGTCAGGAAGATTGGCTGGGGAAAACATGGCTTACATAAAAGAAACCGCTGCCGCAACAAAATCAGGGCAAGTCTACATGCAACATGCCACTGCCTGGAGCTTCCTCATTCTGTTTATCGTTGGGGTGGCTGCGTATGTCAATTCCTTCGGAGTTCCATTTCAGTTCGATGACCTGCCCAACATATCCAATAATCCCGACGTGCATATGGTTAACCTGTCAACCGAGGCAATACAGCGCTCGACAGTCGGCCCAACTCACCGTCGTCCGCTTGCATACATATCGTTCGGATTAAATTACTACTTCGGGCGAAACGATGTTTTTGGCTACCATTTGGTGAACTTCCTGTTTCATCTGCTCAACTCATTCCTCATCTATCTTATCAGTGCAAGATTGTTCACGCTCACTACCAATGCGCTTTCCGAACAGAGAAAAGCCTTCATGTCTCTTGGAGTTGCCCTAATCTTCCTGACACACCCGATTCAGACTCAGGCTGTTACATACATCGTGCAGCGCATGACAAGCATGGCCGCGTTCTTCGCGCTACTTGCCACACTGTTCTACCTCAAGGCAAGAACAGAACAACGCCGCCGCGGATTCAACGCATCCGTGTCCGTCGTTATGACGATACTCGGTTTTCTCGGCAAGGAAAACATTTTCATGCTTCCAGGAATCCTTCTGTTGTCGGATTTCCTTTTCTTCGATGATTTTCGCAAACAACGCGCGCATAATCCCAAAATCTTTTACGGAACGCTTGCCACGGTATGCGCCGTGCTGCTTGCCGGAGCCGTTTATTTCTGGCCGATAATCGTGGAAGGATACAAATTCCGCTCTTTCACAATGGGCGAGCGCGTTTTGACACAGTTCAGGGTAATCTTTCACTATTTATCGCTCATTGTTTTCCCGCTTCCTTCGCGATTTCATCTCGATTATGATTACACTCTTTCACACTCGATACTGTCCCCCCCGTCCACACTTGCCGGAATAGCTGCATTTGCCGCTCTGTGCGTTGCCGCATGGCATTTAAGGAAAAAACATCCGGTTGTCAGCTTTTCCATCGTCTGGTATTTCGGCAATCTTGTTATTGAATCGTCAGTGGTTCCGCTCGAAATCATTTTCGAGCACAGGGCCTATCTGCCATCATTCGGCTTCTTCCTTGCAGCGGCATACGGCTTGGAGCGTGCCGCAACCCGGTTATCAGCCGGACGCGCTGCAATTGCAACCGTGTCGCTGCTGGTAATACTGCTGTCCGCAGCCACGCTTCAGAGAAACAGCGTGTGGGCAAATCCGGTCAGTCTTTTCGAGGAATCGGCCAGACAGAGCCCTAACAAGGCCAGAACACACATGAATGTGGGCTGGAGCCAGTACTATGCCGGGGACTTCGACAACGCGGAAAAGGCGTTTCTCAAAGTAATAGAGATGGAATCGGATGAAAAGGGAGCGGCGTACAACAATCTTGGCAACATATATCGCACAAGGGGAAACAAGGACAAGGCAGAGTTTTACTACCGGAAGGCCATGGCCATGGCTCCCGAACTGCCCGATCCGCGTATAAGTCTGACAGCGGTGCTCATGCAGGGCAGTCTGTGGAAAGAAGCCCGTCAGGAGCTATTGGCGCTCCTTCAGATAGATCCACGGAACGCCAAGGCGCACACAAATCTCGGAACCGTATTTGCCGCGCTCGGAGATGCGTCAAATGCAAGAAAGCATTACGACGAGGCGGTGTCGCTCGATCCGGGCGAATCCAGCTCATATCTTGCGCGCGCGCGATTCCTCGCCTCTCTCAAGCTCAATCAGCAGGCCCAGCAGGATGTAGCCGATGCACTGAGAATATCGCGTGACAATCCGGAAACCATGTTCCAGGCCGCCACTGTATATAACGAAATGGGTCAGGCAGACAAGGCTCTGGAATATTACGGCATGGTTTTGAGGAAGAATCCGGACATGCCGCAGTTAAATTTCCAGATCGGCAACATATATGCGTTCAAGGGCAACATGGAGGCTGCCGAGAAACATTTCATCAGGGAAACCGAAGTTCAGCCGTACAGTCCTGCATACAACAATCTGGGGAATATCTACTGGAGCAGAAAGGATATCAAAAAGGCGCGCGAGGCATACCTCAAGGCTGTCGAGATCGACCCCTCCAATGAAACGACCCGCGCAAATCTTGCCCTGATTGACAGTGCGAAATAAGGTTGGGATTACAGACTTGTCTATACTGAATTTGAACCGATCTGCAATCGTGCGCCTGATGCGCTGAAAATCCGTGGACTGGCAAGCCCCCATCGCGCAAGGCGAAAGGCAAGCGAAGTGGACAAGACACCCAGCCCGTAAGTGACGCTCCGCCGGAAATTGATCGACGAAGCGTCATCGAAATACTTCGTTGGGCATGAAACCTCTCCGATGCTGAAACCGAAATATGCGGATTGCGCCAGCATCTGGTTGTCGAACACGAAATCATCGGAGTTTTCATTGAGAGGCAGGGTTTCGAGTACGCGCCGTGAAAACGCGCGGTAGCCGGTATGATACTCCGACAGCTTCTTGCCCAGCATGATGTTTTCGAACAAGGTCAAAATACGGTTCGCCAGATACTTGTAAACCGGCATTCCGCCTTTTAATGCGCCTTCCGAGAGTATCCGGGATCCAAGAACCACGTCATACTGTCCGACGGCAACCAGCGAGGCCATTGAAACGACAAGTTTCGGGGTGTACTGATAATCGGGATGCAGCATGACAACAACATCGGCTCCACGCCGCAACGCCTGCGTGTAGCAAGTCTTCTGGTTTCCGCCATACCCCAGATTTTCAGCATGAACGATTGTCGTGATTCCAAGCTCAGCGGCAGTCTCGGCAGTTTTATCGGAGCTTTTATCGTCAACAAGGATGACATCGTCAACATAATCCAGGGGTATCTCCTCGTACGTGCGGCGGAGAGTCTTCTCGGCGTTGTAAGCCGGCATGACAACGATGATCTTTTTGCCGAATATCATGCAGTCCGTATCTCCAATCGAATCCGCACAGTGAAAGGATTTCCAAAATGGATCATTCGCCGAAAACCTGCTCTATCTTTTCGGCGCTAAACACGCGAACGCCCCATTTGAGCAACATATCCGGATAGGCTTTCTCGATGCGCGCCCTGTGCTCGCTGCTCAACTTGCCATACTTGACTTCGATCATCCTGACAAGAAGATCTGCCTGGGGATTGAGCGGCTTTTCCTCCACTGCCTTGCCGTCAGGCTGTTGCTCAACCGAGGCGGCAGCTTTATCTTCGGCTGCCGGTTGACTTGCGGAATCCGCAGCCGGTGGCGGAGGCTCGACCGTCTCAACAAGCGAAAAGGTTTTACCCAGCCGCCTCTCAAGATCGGCCTTCTCCTTCTGGTTGGCCTCCCAATATTTCCTGCCCAAAAACTGAAATATCTGGACACGCGGACGAACCTGCTCAACCGTGAACACCCGGTCTGACGAATCTATCGCAATACCAGCAGGCAGGCGAAAATTACCGAGCTCAGGCCCTCCGAATCCAAACCACATGAGGGTTCGTCCCTCCTTGCTGAAAACCTGTATGTTCTGAAATGCGGCGTCAACAACATATACATGCCCTTCCGAGTCCATGGCAATTCCGCGAGGCCTGGCAAACTCGCCCGGCATGTCTCCAACGCGGCCCCACTTCCTGCGAAACTCGCCTTCCGGGCCAAAAACCTGGATTCTGAAATTACCGCTGTCAACGACATACACCTCACCCTCAGGAGATACCATTACGTTGGATGGAAAATTGAAATGGCCGTCTTCAAAACTGGCCGTCTTGCCGCCGATCGTCCTTTGCAACTTGCCTTCGGTATTGTATACCTTCAGATTGTGCGCTTTCGAATCAACCACATACACCAGATTGCGCTCTTCATCCACCGCTACCGCTGTCGGATTCATCAACTGATTGTCCGTGCCTATCACCGACTGATACTTGCCGTCCTGATCGTAGATAATGACACGCTTGCGCGTGATATCGGTGACGTACAATTTCTTGTTTTTTGTCATCATCACGCCGAACGGATACGTCAATGCACCCGGCCCCGTACCCATGCTGTCGGCGAAATTAATGAATTCGCCCTTTTCGAGGTCAAACGCCATCATGTTCTGGACATCAGTCACATAAACCTTGGTTCCGTCTGGCGATACAGCAATTCCGTAGGGCTTCCTGAACAGCCGCTCCTCCGTCTTTCCGAACATGGATTCGGCCCATGTCTGCCCTTTCTTGCTGATATGCCATACATCGGAATAATAATCGACGAATTTGATCCTGGGCTGTTCCGGCGGAGGCGGGTAAAATTTCTCAGCCTTGTCCTTCACCAAAGGCGTTGTCGCGCATCCGGCAAACATGAAAACCATGATGATGGCAATGCAGGCAGTCACCGCATGTCGAAATCCAAATCTCTCGTTCATAATCACGTCCGTCCCCCGTCCCGGTATTTTTCCGGATCAATCCGGTTTATCTGTCCGCATGGGCTTGACCATGCGCGTGAAATCCCTACTTCTTGTGGCAATTGTCGCACACCTCAAACGACTTCTCCGCCGGATAGCGGAAAAGCTTTATGTAATCCGAGCTGTGCGGATTATGACATCCCGAACATGCAAGGCTTCTTCCCGGCCTCTTCGGATCGCTAACGCCTTTCAGAGGGTGCTGCCTGCCGCCGAATCCCCTGAACACATGAGGCCCCTTCCCGATGGCTTCATGACAGCCAAGGCATACCGAGTTTATCGGGCCGTCGAGCTGAAACCTTCCGCGCGCGGTGTGCGGATGGTGGCAGGCCGTACACTTGCCCTCCTTCACGGGCGGATGCAGGTTTTTCCGCCTGAAATCATCGTCGTAATGGCATGTGAAACATAGCTCCTGTTTCGGCGCCCTGGTAAGCTTGTTGTTGTCGGAATCGTGCGGCAGATGGCACGCCAGACAGAGGCCAAGCGCAACCGGCCCGTGAACATACCGCGACTTGAACTGTTTTTCGTCATGGCACAGGAAGCATACGCGAGTCGGATCGGCAAGCAGCAGCTTCTCCGATTGGGAGGCGTGCGGCGTGTGGCAGTTGGTGCAGAGCGCTATGGGCGGATGCTGCACCTTCTTTTCGAAACGGCGATGGCAGTCGTGGCAAATATCAGGAACCGGAGACTTCAGCAGATGCTCGCCATCAGTGGAATGCGGCCTGTGGCAGACCGTGCATCCAAGCCCTATCGCCGGATGCCAGCTTTTCCAGCCGTTTGCCTTGTCGTCGGAATATTTTGCATGACACCCGTAGCAGATCTGAGGATCTTCGGCATTGAGCAATTTCTTGTTGTCGGAAGAATGCGGATCGTGACATGCGGTACAACCTATGCCGAGCGCCTTATGCTTTACGGCATGACCGAAATCGGCTCCGTCATGACAGCCCATGCAGAGATCGGGCTGAGGCGATTTAAGCAGCCTGTCGGATTCCGACGAATGCGGATCGTGACATGCCGTGCAGCCCATGGCAAGCGCCGGATGAACATTGGCGCGCTCGAAACGCTTGCGCTCATGGCATCCGAGGCAGGTTTCCGTCACATCCTTTTCAAGCAGTTTCGGCGACACGGATGAGTGAGGGTCGTGACATGTCTTGCATCCTGATCGCACCGCCTCGTGAACCTTCGCCCTGGTGAACGCCTTTCGGTCGTGGCACCGGTAACAGAGTTCCGGCGTGTCGGAAAGCAGAATCTTCTGAAAATCGGAGCCATGCGGCCCGTGACATGAGGTGCATCCGGAGCCAACCGCCTGATGAATCATCTGCTTTGTGAATCTGTCCTTCTTGTGGCATTTATAGCAAAGCTCCGGCTGGCTGGCGAACAGGCCTTTCGCCTTTGCTGACTGCGGGAATGCGAACGTATCCAGGCTGTGCGGAACGACATGGCATTTCTCGCAACCGGCCTGAACAATCGGATGCAAAACCTTCGCCTCCAGCTTGTCCGGATGGCAAACAACGCATTTTGGCGCATCCGCCGCCATCGATAACGCAGGGATCAGAACGGCAAGAGACAACAGAAGACGAATATAAATCAAACCGCTACGCATTCATCCATCCGGAAGAAGACATCATAAACAGGAAGGGGTTTGATATTTCCTGATAAATTCACAAGTTAACCTATCAAAACAGGCGTTCCCGCGTCAAGAAGCGAAGCATCTGAACTTCGCAGGATCATCTGTCAACACGACAGACGTTCGATCCTTCAAGTATCTTCTCGCGCCACATTCCGGCCTTTTCGATGATCTCTCCCTCGTCGGCTGTAAGCAGCACGCGGTTTTCCACAACAATGCGCCCGGCAACCATCACCGTGTTCACATCCGCCGCAGTGACAGCATAGGCAAGGTGGGAATATATATCGTATAAAGGAACAAGATGCGGCCTGTTCAGGCCGACAATTATCATGTCCGCAGATTTTCCGGGCTCAAGGCTGCCGGTGACACGCCCAAGCCCAAGCGCCTCGGCTCCCCATCTTGTAGCCATTGCGAGCGCAGTCCGGCTGTTCAGCACTGTCGGATCGCCGGCCACCGCCTTGTGAACCTTCGCCGCCGTTGACATCTCCGAGAAAACGCTGAGGTCGTTGTTGCTTGCCGCGCCGTCGGTTCCGAACGTCACGCGCACCCCGGCGGCCAGCATTTTTGCAACCGGCGCTATGCCGGAGGCCAGCTTCAGGTTCGATTCGATGCAGTGAGCCACGCCAACACGGCGACTGGCAAGAATGTCGATCTCGGCTTCGGTCGGATGGACGCAGTGTGCCGCAACAACGCGTTCGGACAGGAATCCGATGGAGTCCAACAGTTCAATCGGCGTTTTCCCGTATCGCTGCCTGATCTCGCCAACCTCCCATGCGGTTTCCGAAAGATGCACATGCAGCGGAACATCGTGCCTTTCGGCAAGCAGACGAGCCTTCGTCATGCTGTCGGGGCAGCAGGTGTAGGGCGCGTGCGGCGCAACGCACGGAACAATGAGATCGTCGCCCTTCCAGTTGTTTATCAGGGTTTCGGCATTCGCCAGATAATCGTCGGTGTTCGAGCCGGAACGCGACGGAAAATCCAGAATTCCCGCGCCAACTACGCCGCGCATTCCGATCTTTTTCGTTGCGCGGGCTATCGCGTCGCCGAAGAAATACATGTCGTTGTAGCAGGTAACGCCGGCCTTCAGCATCTCAAGGCAGGCCAGCTCCGCCGCGTCGCCGCAGAAATCGTCGCCAAGCCATGCGCCCTCCGCAGGCCAGATATGGTTTTCGAGCCATTCTCTAAGCGGAATATCGTCGGCCATGCCGCGGAAATATACCATCGGAACATGTGTGTGCGTGTTCACGAGGCCGGGAAGGAGCACCGAACACGGCGCGTCGATGCGCCGCGCGGCATCAAATCGACCAAGGATTTCCGCTTCCGGCCCGACAGCCGCGATTCTGCCACCGGCCACAGCCACCGCGCCGCCACGCACAACAGAGAGTTCTTCGTTCATCGGAAGAACGTAATCGGCGGAAATAATGTAATCGACTTTCTCCATGCTCTCTCTCCGTTACCACTTGAATAAAGCTCATAAATATATCATATCCGGCCCGGCGCTTGACTTATACCGCCGCGATTTCCTATATTACCCGTCTTATGGGAACTTACACGACATTTAAACCACACAATCGCAAACGGAAGAACAAGCACGGATTTCTTGAGCGTTCCAGCACCAGCAACGGCAGGAAGGTTCTTGCCCGCCGCCGGAGCAAGGGACGGAAGCGCCTGAGCGCCTAAGAAGCGCCGGACGCTTCACGCGGGTTTTCCGTGAAGGCCGGTTTCAGTCGGATGCCCGTGTTTCGGTGCATTACCTGAAGACCGGCGAGGTAGGCATCCGCGTGGGCATAGCCGCCGGAAAGAAGATCGGGCAGGCTGTGGCGCGAAACCGTGCTAGGCGTCTTCTTCGTGAAGCGGCGCGTGAAATGGCGGAGCGTTTTCCGGAAGGATACGATTTCGTGCTTCTCGCAAGGCAGCCGATGGTCGATTCCGGAATGGCGGAAGTGAAAGCTTCACTCGAAAGGCTCATCGGGCGGATTAAACGGACGTGAGGAAGATCATTCTGGCCGTCATAAGGTTCTATTCCCGATGGGTTTCTCCGTTTCTGCCATCCAGTTGCCGATTCTATCCGACGTGTTCGCAATACGCAGCCGAGGCTGTCGAGCTTTATGGCCCGGCACGCGGGGGGCTTCTTGCCGCGCGGCGCATTTGCCGCTGCAATCCATTCAGCCGGGGCGGATTCGATCCGGTTATCCCGCCGGAACTTCCGGCAATTAAAGAGAATTAAATTTTATGGAAAAACGCGCTCTCATAGCGGTCGTACTTTCGGTCGCAATACTTATTATCTGGCAATGGATGTTTCCGGCTCCGCAGCCTGCGCCGGAGGCTGTTAAATCGGTGCATCAATCAGCGCAGCCCGACACTGCCGCCAGTTCGGCTGCATCCGCGCCTGCCGCCGCTCCAACTCCCGCGGCATCACTTAACACAGCCGCAGCAACTCCGGAAGCCCAAGCCCGCGAGATAGCGATAGAAACTCCATTGTACCGCGCTGTGTTCAGCACAAGGGGCGCTACAATAACTTCATTTGCGCTAATTGAACACAAGGATGGCAAGGGCCAGCCGGTGGGCATTGTCCATGCTTCACCCGACGCGCTTCCGCCGCTTTCGATTGTTTTAAACGATTCGAGAGCAGACCTTCCGGCCCGCGTTGTTTATGAAGCCGACCGGGAGTCGGTCAGCCTCAAATCCGGCAGCCAGACACTGGTGATGAGCTTTGCCGATCCGTCCGGGCTTCAGGTGCGGAAGGCGTTTACGTTCCATGCCGACAGCTACGGAATCGATCTTGCCGTTTCTGTTAACGGCGCGCCTTCATACCAGCTTGCCATGGGCGGCGGGTTCGGAATACACAGCATCGCCGATGCCGATGCTGTTCATGTCGGGCCCTCGCTGCTTGCCGGCACCGAGCGCAAGTCGTTTGTTCTCAAGGACTTGAAGGAAGGTGAAGTCGAAATATCCCAGAATCTGCGCTGGATAGCGCAGGAAGACAAGTACTTCGCCGCCGCCCTCAAGCCGGTTGCCGGTGTTTCCTCGGCGCGCGTCTGGAAATCGAGGGAACATCTCGAAATATCCTGCAAGTCTTCGTCAGCCGAATCGCGATACCGGCTCTACGCGGGGCCGAAGCAGTACGAGATTTTAAAGAAGGAAGACCTTCAGGACATCGTTGATTTCGGCTTCTGGTCGTTTATCGCGCATCCGCTGTTCTGGTTCCTGAAGGCGCTTAACGGCGCTGTCGGAAACTACGGCGTGGCGATCATCCTGATTTCGGTAATCACGCGCGTTCCGTTCATTCCGCTCATGAACAAGAGCCAGTCGTCCATGAAGAAGATGCAGGAGCTCAACCCAAAGATGCAGGAGCTTCGCGAGAAGTTCAAGAAAGACCCGCAGAGGATGCAGGCCGAAACCATGAAGCTTTACAAGGACGCCGGAGTGAACCCAATGAGCGGATGTCTGCCGATGCTGCTTCAGATTCCGGTATTCTTCGCGCTCTACAAGGTTCTTCTGGTATCGATCGAGCTTCGGCACGCGCCTTTTGCCGGCTGGATAACCGATCTGTCGGCCCCCGACACGCTGTTTGGCCATTTCCCCGACGCAATTCCGCTTCTTGGCGGCGCGGCGCTCGGCATACTACCGTTTTTGATGGGCATCACCATGTTCATCCAGCAGACGCTTACGCCGAACACTTCCGCCGATCCGGCGCAGGCCAAGATGATGAAGTATCTTCCGGTTGTGTTCACGTTCATGTTTTTCAACCTGTCATCCGGCCTTGTCCTCTACTGGACAATCGGAAATGTGATGGGCATTCTCCAGCAGTTGTACACGAACAGCAAGACATCGTCTCCCGCTGCGGCGGCTTGATAAATATTCTTGAGGTTGCATGACGACACAATCGCCGCCATCTCCACTCCGCCCGGCGAAGGCGCGATCGGAATTGTCCGCATAAGCGGAAACCTCTCGCTTTCAATACTCCGCAGTATCTTCAGGAATCCGTCCGGCGGCAGCAGGACGGATTTCGCTTCCCACCTGCTTTGTTACGGTCGCATTGTAACTGACGACAACCTCCCCATTGACGAGGTGCTTGCCGTTTACATGAAGGCTCCTCGCACCTACACCCGCGAAGATGTTGTGGAAATTCACTGCCACGGCGGCACAGCCTCTGTGCGCGAAATTCTTCAGGCGGTCGTACATGCGGGCGCGCGTCCGGCTGAGCCTGGAGAATTTACCCTGCGCGCGTTTCTGAACGGGCGGATAGACCTGACGCAGTCGGAAGCGGTCATGGACGTGATCGGCGCGAAAACAAAACGAAGCCTGCTCTGCGCCGCCCGCCAGCTTGGCGGAGGGTTGGGCCGCAGGATTACGGAGATGCGCGAACGCCTGATACGCCTGCTTGCGCATCTTGAGGCGTGGATCGACTTTCCGGAGGATGACATACCGGCGTTCGATCTGGATGTTTTTCGAACCGGAGCTTCCGCCATTGCCGATGAGGCGGCAAATCTGCTTGCAACATGGGAGGGCGGCAGGGCGCTTCGCGAGGGGATTTCCGTTGCGATAGCCGGCAGGCCAAACGTCGGGAAATCATCGCTTCTGAACCTGCTTCTGGCCGAGGAGCGCGCCATCGTCACCGACATTCCCGGAACCACGCGCGACACCATCGAGGAAACATTGAGCATCGACGGCCTGCCTGTTCGCCTGATAGACACAGCCGGAATCCGCGAGGCGGGCGACATGGCCGAGGCCGAGGGAATCCGCCGAAGCAGGGCTGCGATGGATCAGGCGGAGATCGTGATTCTTGTTCTCGACGGCTCAGAGCCGCTTCATGCGTCCGACATGGAGCTTGCCTCAGAAACCGCGCAGCGCAAGTCTCTGCTGGTGATCAACAAATCCGATCTTCCGGGTGCGTGGACGGCCGGGGATGCCGGGCTTTCAGGCCGCGCGGTAATCAACCTTTCCGCGCGCACCGGCGAAGGCGTTCAGGCGCTCATGGAGGCCATCTCGGCGCTTGCCGTGCGCGATCCGGCGTCAACCGAGGGAATCGTAATCACTAGGCTTCGCCACAAGACTGCGCTGGAAGGAGCAGTCTTGGCCATAAACAGGTTTCTTGCGCTTCTTGAAGCGGGAGAACCGCCGGAACTTCTGTCTCTCGACCTGCGTGACGCGCTTGCCTGTATGGACGAGATACTGGGCGTTACGGCTGTGGATGATATTCTGGACGTTATATTCAGCGACTTCTGCATCGGCAAATAGAACACAGCGCGCTAAAATAAAACGCCCCCGACCTTGACGGCAGGGGGCGTTTCACGCTTGATAACGTTCGGTCTAGCGCTTGCGCATAGCCTTTGCCTTCTTCTTTCTGGCTTCGGCCTGCTTGCGCTTCTTTTTAACAGACGGCTTCTCATAGTAGGTGTGGCGCTTGAAATCCTTGAGGAGGCCGTCTTTGGCCATCTTCATCTTCAGCGTCTTGAGCGCTTTATCTACCTGATTGTCGTGAACCTTGATTTCCAACTAAAAAACTCACCCCTATCTTCGGGCAGTGTTCATGCGGCAATGAAGCCGCGTACATATTGGCCCGGTTTCGCGAAAAGCTTGAAATATTAGTAATTGTGCAAGGAATTTGTCAAGCGCGCGGCGGCAGTGGCGAATCCGGCGCCATCAATCGCCAAACGGCGCTATACGGAACTCCACTACGGCCTCGCGCCGTGAAAGCGTTTCCGCAAGGCGCTGGGTGTTTCGCTTGTCAACGGTGCGGATGCTCATGCTGTATTCGAAGAACCTGCCGTCGCCGGTCAGGTTGTAGCTCATGTTGGCGATGGTGAACCCGTGGTCTGATATAAGCTTGCGTATTTCGTCCTCGGATGGGATCAAGGCTCTGTTGAAGCGAAGGCGGTGGTGGGCATATGTGAGCGCGGGCATCCGGAGTTCCAGCCATCGGAATACGGTCAGCACGCCGACGGTAAGGCATGTCGCAATTACCACCGGCACGTAAAAGCCCACTCCCGCCAGTATGCCAATGGCCGCGGTTATCCAGATCGAGGCGGCGGTGGTCAGGCCGCGCACGGTGATGCCCTCCTTCATGATCACGCCCGCGCCGAGAAAGCCTATTTCGGTCATCACGCCCTGAGCCATGCGTGTCGGATCGATACGAACCGTATCGGTTGCCATCGCCGGAAACCACTTGGCCTGAAAAATCGAAACCAGCATCAGCAGGCTTGAAGCCATGCAGACCAGCGCATGGGTGCGAAAACCGGCGGGGCGGCCATGATAGCGCCGCTCTATTCCGATAAAGCCGCCGGCGGCAACCGCCACCAGAAGATGAAGCAGAATGTTCAGCGCATCGCTTTGTATGAAACTGCCGTCACATATTCCTGTCATGGGGTTAAATTATCACAAACGAACGCAATTCCCCATCCCCCCTCTCCTTCAGGAGAGGGGCCGGGGGAGTTTAGTCAGCGTCTCGCCACCGCCCGCGCCGCTGCCTTATTGGCGGGCGCAACACGTGCCGCCGCAATTGCATGATGGTTGCCGCAGTCGTGCGCGACGCCCTCAAGCAGATGCGCTATTTCGCCGGAAACCTTTTCCATCTCGTCGAAAACCTGCATTGCCCGCTCCCTCTGGCCGCTGTTGTAGAGCGATACAGCCTCTTTGGCCATCGAGTGAATCTTCTCGTGCGGCGGGGTTATCTGCCGGAATTTCGAACTGGAGCCGCAGACCGACTGGCCGGTTGTGTCGTACCACTTGCCGAAGCGGCAGTTGTGATGATCGGGAAGCGTTGCCGGATCGATCTTGATGTTCCCGAGCAGGCAAGAGGCGATTCTGCCCATGAAGATGCGGTGATCGCCCTTGGCCAGCTTCAGCATCTGGAGATGGCCGCCATCGGTCTTGAATTCGGTTGTGACCTTGCGAAGATCCTCGGCTATCGCGATGAGGCTGCTTACGCCCTTGAGCGAATCCTGCGACATTTCATCAATGGAATTGGTTCCGGCAAGCTGACGCTCCACATTGGAAGCAACGCTGCGTGACGTGCCTGACTGCTGATCGACCGCGGCGGCTATTCTGGTAATCTGATCCCTTGCGCTCTGCACCTTCTCGACAATGTCTGTAAGCGCTTCTCCAACCTTCGAGATCTGCTCCGTGGATTTTTCGACCTCGGCGGATGCCGTGTCCATGGACAGGCGGGTTGCCTCGGCGTCGGTCTGAACCGCCCCAATCTTGTGTGAAATCTCGTCTGTTGCCGTTTTGGTCTTTTCGGCCAGCTTGCGCACCTCGTCGGCCACAACGGCAAAGCCGCGTCCCTGCTCTCCGGCTCGCGCCGCCTCTATGGCCGCGTTCAGGGCAAGCAGATTGGTCTGGTCGGCTATGTCCTTGATCACCGTCACTATGTCCCCTATTTCGCCCACCCTGCCGTTGAGCTTTTCCACCATCGTGCCAAGCTCCTGGGTTGTCGAATGAACATTGCCGACGGTTCCGGCAGCCTGAACAGAAATTTCGGCTCCCCTTGCCGCAACGCTCATCGCTTCTTCCGCCGTTGCCGCCGATGCGGAAGCGTTTTGCGCTATGTCGGTAATAGACCGGCTCATTTCCTCTATTGCAGTTGCAATCTGGCTTGAATCATCTGCCTGCTTGCCTGCCTCCTTGGTTATCCTCATGCCGCGCATCCGCAGGCCATCAACCTCGTCGATGGTGCGATGAGCGGTGTCGAGAATCTTTGACAGGATTCCGTTGAATGATTCGACCATCTTGTCTATTTCGGCGGCCAGGCTGCCGATCTCGTCACTGGGCTTTGATCCGGCACCCGATCGCACGGTCAGATCGCCCTTCGCCAGTTCGCGGACATCATCGATGATCGATCTCACGGGCTTTAGTATGGACTTGCTGATGAACACAAGCATGATAATCACAAGCCCGCCGAAAATGGCTATCGACATTCCCATGCCTGATACGCGATTAATCAGGGCATCGGTTACATCCTCGGCATCCTTTTCCTCCTGGCCAACATAGTTGTTCGCGGCAGAGATAACCGCCTCGGCAGCCTTGTCGAATTTTTCCATTGCGGCGTCACCCTGCCGCTTGTCGGCCTTGTACGCCCTGAACATCGTCTCTCCGGCGTTCCAGAGCAGATTGAGGTCGCTTTTCATCCGGCGCATTATATCCAGATGACCTGTCTTGCGTTTGTCAGTGTCGATCCGTTCTATCTTGGCAATCTCATCCAACGCCAGATCGTAATGCGTCTTCGCCTCGGCGATAACGTTTTCGTCAAGCGTCAATGACGCATCGGTGAAGAATTGCCACACCGCGGCCACATGAAACTGCATCTGTGCCGCGGCCTTGATTTCGGCCTGCATCATCTTCTGAGACGTAATGCCTCCGAGCAAAGACCATGTAAACGCGCCTGCCAGCATTATGACCGCCGTCACAAGCGCGATCGACAGTATCAGCTTTCGCTTGATCGTCATGCCAGGAATCATGCTGTTCCTCCGATATGGTTAATGAATGACAGGCCACGATCCGATCCCTCCATCGGAGCTAATAGCTTTATGAATATTTATCGGTTTGGAGGGTAAAATCTTGAATAATCTTGCGCTCCAGCCGGTTCCATCGGATAATTCATACTGCGATGCGAATTTCACCGATATAACGGGAGGATGAATGAACTCTATCGACGATTACCATAAGCGCTTTTTCGGCGGATACCGGCTGTTCGACGCCGCTTCCGGGTTCCTGCTGAACTACGCCGGAGCCTCCGGCTTTGACCGCGAAAAAGCTGTCCGGCGCGATAAAAAGCTGATCGCCGCAGCGCTCGACTTCTCGCGCCGAATCGAGGCGGGCGAACCTGTAAACGCCTCCGAGGGCCGCCGCGTGGATCATTTCAACCTGCGAAAGGGCGCGGGCCTGAAGAAATCGCTGGCGCAATGGGAAGCGATAAAGGCGGCGATCGGCGAAATACGGGAAGGCCGCGTTGTTAACGAAGCAGGCGCGCGCTATACAGACGTTATCGTAAACGGCATCGGCGGCTCGTTTCTGGGGCCGCTGATGCTTCTGATTGCGAAGCACGGCGCAGACTACAACTTCGGGCGCGGCCTGCCCATCAGGATGCATTTCGCATGCAACACCGATCCGGAAGGTTTCCACATGCTCATTCGCAAGCTCGATCTTCCGACCACCATCATGGTGAACATCTCCAAATCCGGCGGCACGGCGGAAACAGCCGGAAACATGGAGGCGCTCAACGCGCTGCTTTCGGCAGGCGGGCTTGAGCCGGGCAGGCACAACATCACCGTGACCACGCCCGGCTCGCCGTTTGACCGCGAAAGCCGGGAGAAGGGCTTCATGCATGTTTTCCACATGAACGTGGAAACCGGCGGCAGAACCTCGGTTGGAAGCGCGGTGGGCATGGTTCCGGCTGCGTTTGCCGGAATCGACTTCGCCGCCTTCCTGCGCGGACAGGCGCACATGGACGCGCTCACGCGCAAGCCCGATGCCGTGGAAAATCCCGCAATGCTTCTCACGCTTGTCATTAACGACCAGATCCGGCGCGAGGGCCACAAAAACCAGATCGTTCTTGGATACAGCGACTCCCTGAAAGAGACCGCGCATTATTTCCAGCAATTGTTCATGGAATCGCTCGGCAAAAGGCTCTCGATAACCGGGCGCAGGCTGAAAGCGCCGACCGGCCTCACCATATTCGGCGGCGTGGGAACAGGCGAGCAGCACGCCTTCATGCAGCAGATTCAGGAGGGAATCAGCGACAGTTTTGTTCATTTCATAAGCTTCCGAAGCCGGACGGCTGATTTCAGCAACAACAAGGCCGGGAGCATGGGCCGCCAGCTTTTGGCGTTTGTGGAGGGCACGCAGAAGGCGCTGCTTGGCAACGGGCGGGAGTTTGTTTCGCTCGCCTTCGAGCGTCAGGACGAGTTCAACATGGGAATGCTGGTTGCGCTTGAGGAGCGCGTGGTTGCGTTTCTGGGCGGCATGTGGGGAATAAACCCGTTCGACCAGCCCGGAGTTCAGGCCGGAAAACTGTCAGCCGACAACCACAACCGGCTGTCGAAGGCGGTTGTTGACCGCGTGGCAAAGGGCGGTTTTCGCGGCACGGCGGCGGAGATGGCGGCGGAAATCGGCGCGGACGAGGCAGACGCGCCGGGCATAGAGTCTATCCTGCTGGACATCGTTGCCAATCACGCGGTTTCCGGTTCCTATCCGGGACAGGAAAAATGCAGGTGCGCGGCGAAATGGGACGGAGCGGGGTTCGGGTTTTCGATAAGAGCCTGAGCACATTCAACTGACCACCACCCCATAAATCTCACTGAATGAAAATGGGACGAGGCATTTGCTGGAAGTCGTTAGGAAAATACTGCGTATCGCTATCACAGTGGATAATAAACCCAAGGAAATACGATCCAGTGTGGATGTTCGTTGGAATACTCAAGGTCTTTTGGAAAGTACCCTCGAATCCAGGATCTGCCCAAGCTCCTGTGTTGCGAGCCAAACGTATATCCCAGTCTGAAATGTTAGCATTCTCAGACAACATAAAATCAATGCAAAAGTCTTCTCTACTTGTTCCCCTATTCCCAAAAGTGTACTCAATTGTAACGCTTGATCCTCTTGTTGCTGTTGATGGAGAGATAACAAGGCCAACATTTCCGGAACTTGACCATTTAAATGCGCTTGCGGCTATATCATGATTTACACTGGTTCCTGGGTAAAGGAGTAGTAAGCCGGATAAATCATCAGCGTGTGGAAGCCATTCCGTCCCATACATATTTGCTCCGCCATATGGTCCGCCATTTGGATAAAAAGAATTCATCGTAGCTATCCGACTGTCCTCATGAAGTAAACCTAACGCATGTCCCAATTCATGAAGCATAACTCCTTCAAAACTAAACGGAACCCCTGAAGTGTTGTTATATCTTAAAGTGTGATCGCTGGTGTCCCAATATTGGTCAGGAGTATAACCTTGTGCGCTTCCATCATACACTTGGATATCGGTTTCACGTATATCATGGTTGACTGGGCCAAAATAATAATACTCTCGGTAGCAGTTATATCTAGTTCTGGTAACGGCTAGATAATTTCCACCACCATCACTATTCATGTAAATTTCATTAGAGCCATTACCAATGCTATTACTTGTAACTGAAGTCTCATGCGTAAAGTAGAAGCTTGATCCTCCTTGATTGCTCCAACTATCTAAAGCTCTAACTATGCTGGCCTCCCAATTGCTATTAGGACTAAAGAAGGATGAGTCAATACGAAAGTTCGAGTTGCTGTTTGGCCAGTTAATGTACTCATTGTAACATGACCGTACCCAAGCACTTTCGGAGGAGATAGGATGCATCAAAATTCCAAGTAATAGTATGCATAAGTATAGGGTGCTTTGACTAGGTAATAATGAAAGCTTTGAATTGGTTCTTTTCATTGTAGCACTCCTGCTTGTAAAATATATTGACGCATATGATTAAATACTGCTTGTGCATCGCCATATGTATAAACCATCGCAACAATAATGGATTACTGTTTATTGCGACGCATTTTATCTGTCCTAGTATTCTTACTAATGCTATTAAGGATAGCCTGTGTTTTTTTTACCCCATTTAGTCTATCTGTAATGATTCCCTTGAAATGCTCCAACGTTAGCGAAGTTTTGGGAGTTCCGTTTAAACCATTCAAAGCCATATCGAGATTCGTAACTGGTGACTGAGAATAACTCGACACATTACCTAGAACATTCATGCCAACATTGCCTTGAACTGCGTTTGATACTGATTTTTTAGTAGTGCTACGCTTAGACACAAAAACATTCCTGTCTAAGTGTATGTTTTCTTTAATAAGAGTCCCATTTTCCATACCGAATATTCTATTTCCATTGTAATCAGTTACTATTTTGTTCGCAAATGTTGTTATGTCGTCATGTATGCGGAATACCCCTTGAGTCCAGCCAACAAATGGAACAATTTGTGTGCCATTCTCCAATAAAAATAATATCACATGATCTCCTACTTCAAAGTGAGGAGAACCTTCAATATCTAATACTTCCCCATCAACCTCTCCACCTTCGATCTCGATTGAAAGTTCAGGTGAATCGTATCGACCATCAAGGACTTCAATATTAGTTAGTGTCAAGTACGTATATATTTGACCAGCATCAAAGCGATGATACTCGACTTCATAAACAGTTCCGATTACAATCCCATCCGATTTAACAATTATGTCCTCAAAGCTTTGGTAGGGCAAGATAGCCCCAAATGACTGAGTTATTCCAACAGGCATACTCATTAATACCAAGACTGACATCCATTGAATAACTTATCTTACCATGTCGTAACCCCGTCTATCCATAAGATTATAAAGTCAGCGTTTCACTTGCCGTTCCAATATGTAAGTTCCATACTTGAGTCTTGATTCGAGTCAGCATATTGAACATTGTACTTAACCAATCCATTCAATGGTGAGTAATCGAGATTCCTGTAAAAATATCTTGTCACAATCATTCTCGTAATACTATTTTCTTGATATGCTGTCTTAATGCAGTCAACATCAAATGTGCCAGCTGCTGTTGTTATGCGGAGCTCATTACAGGTGAGATCAACAAGAGTTCTGGCTGGAATCCGTTTATTGTCCCTAGCAATCATTGAAAGTGTATCTTGCCCCCAATTACTAGATGATGGATCAAGCACTAACAATGCTTCAGGATGAAACGCATTGCTAAATCTAGTTTCGATTTCGGAGCAGTACTTGTTAATTTGAAGGTCTTTGGTGACTGAATCATAGCTTTCTCGTATTACAAAATCATGGTCTGATTCAGCAATAACCTCTACATTGAGTAAATGCTCCTGCTTACCCCTGTAAATGTATCTATATGAAGCCGTTTCATAGAGGCTTAACTGCAATGGAGCGCAAGAGGCAAGATCATCATCCATATGTTTATTCTGGCCACAGGAAGCTAGAAAAATATAAATAATGAGCATGATACACCGCATGACAAAGCGTCGTGTTACGCTTGATATTGACTTTATCGGCATGGTTGTCTATTTTGGCTCCATGTTTACTTTGTTTTATAAGCCTTGCGGACATTATTGTTCAATAACATGTTCCCCCGCCCACGATCTTGATGAAAAGGATGTAAGTCAAACTAGTGAACCGTGCGGTTAATTGGTTAACTATTGTCCATCCTGTTTTTGGCCCTGTTGACCGATGCGATTATCGAGTCCGCCGATTTTGTCCACCTGAACGGCTTGGTTGATGTCTTGTTGTGTGTTTCGATAAAACGCCG
>JACRHH010000004.1 GCA_016212095.1 Nitrospirota bacterium | reverse complement strand
TACAACCGCAAACGACTCCATTCCACACTTGGCTACAAGTCGCCAGCCCGGTTCATGGAAAACTGGCTCATGACGCAAAATCAGGAAAGAATGGTAGCATGATCGAAAGACCTTGGAAGACGAAAAACCGGGGGAAGCTCACCTATCAAGTCAGACAGGTGCTCAAGGCAATTGAACGTTTGGAGGTCGAAGATGGCACAGAAAAATGACAAATACACTTATCGTGTCACATGGTCAGAGGATGATGCCGAATATGTGGGACTCTGTGCAGAGTTTCCGAGCTTAAGCTGGCTTGCGAGTACTCATGAGGCAGCATTAAAAGGAATTCGCAAGCTTGTGGGAGAAGTTATTGCCGAAATGCAAGGCCATGAAGAATCTGTTCCGGAACCAATCGCCACCAAGCATTTTAGCGGCAAGTTCATGGTGCGCGTTCCTCCGGACGTTCACCGTCAACTGGCAATACAGGCTGCTGAAGCCGGAGTGAGTCTTAATCGTCTTGCCAGCGCGAAACTAAGTCACTAACCCCCCGCATTGTCGGTCTGTGTTACGCGGAGGATCTCCTCCAGCGTGGTAAGTCCGGCGGCGGCCTTGGCTATGCCGTCCTCGAACATCGTGGTCATGCCGCAGTCGATCGCCGCCTTCTGGATAGACTGCGCGTCCGTATTCGCGCTGATCATGCTCCTGATTTCCGGCGTGACCATCAGAAACTCGAATATGCCAAGCCTGCCCAGATAGCCGTATCCGTTGCATTTGGCGCAGCCGGTTCCGTGATAGAGTTTTTCGGGTATCTTCGCGCCGAAGTGCGTCGCCATTTCCGGCGGCATATCGATTTCCACGCGGCAGTGCGGGCATATCATGCGCACAAGCCGCTGGGCGATTGCCGCTGAAAGCGACGACGAAACCAGAAACGGCTCTATTCCCATGTCGAGCAGGCGGGCAACCGCTCCGGCGGCGCTGTTTGTGTGGAGCGTGGAGAGAACAAGATGACCGGTAAGCGATGCGTGAATGGCAATTTCGGCTGTCTCGCGGTCGCGGATCTCGCCAACCATGATAACGTCGGGGTCTTGCCGAAGAACCGAACGCAATCCAGCCGAGAACGTCATGCCGATCTTCGGCGCAACCTGAATCTGGCCGATGCCCGGAAGCTGGTATTCCACAGGGTCTTCGATGGTAATGATGTTCCGCTCGACGCTGTTCAACCGCATCAATGCGCTGTAGAGCGTTGTTGTCTTGCCGCTTCCGGTGGGGCCGGTGACAAGAATTATGCCGTTTGGACGCTTGAGCAGACCGTCAATCCGGCTGATGTCTTCCGCGCCCATGCCCACCTTCGTGAAGTCGATGACGCCGTGCCGCCGGTCGAGAAGGCGAAGCACCGCGCGTTCGCCGAACGATGTGGGAACGATAGAGACGCGAAGATCGATGTCGCGCCCGCCGATCAGCAGACGAATTCGCCCGTCCTGCGCGAGGCGCTTTTCGGCTATGTCGAGCGACGCCATGATCTTTATTCGGCTTACAAGCGACTCCTGCACAACCTTGGGCGGCGAGAGTATTTTCCGTAGAACGCCGTCAACGCGGAACCGGATGTCCAGTTCCTTCTCATATGGCTCCACATGAATATCGCTGGCGCGTTCTTTCACGGCTTCGAGCATGATCGAGTTCAGAAGCCTGATGATCGGCCCCTCGTCGGCCAGTTCCATGAGGTCGCGCGGGCGTTCCCATTCGGTTGCGAGGCTTTTCAGGTCGCCGCTTTTCAGGTCGTCCACAATCGACTGCGCGCCGCCGGTGTCGGCCCGGCTGTAGAACCTGTTGATGGCGGCGGCAATCGCGCCGCTTGAGGCGTAAACAGGAGCGGCGGTCTTGAGCTTCAGCAGACGCGCTATCTCGGATAGCGGCAGAATTCCATCCGGGGCCGAAACCGCGCCGATCAGCGCGGTTTCGACCACCCGCATCGGAAGAATGCCATTTGCCCGGCAGAACTCAGGCGACACATGCTCAAGAACCGATTCATCGACCAGATCATCGGTGATCTCGTTCAGAAAAGTCTCTGTCACGGCTGCTTTACGGCCTCAGTATCAGTTTTATCAGCCGGTTTATCAGCCGGTTTATCGGAGGTTTCATCAGACTTCTTTTCGGGCAAGTCCTTGCCGACATTCTCCTGGTACTTCATCATCTTCTCGGCGGATATGTTCCGCATGTCCTCGGCGTCTCTCACAATTCTTGGAGTGAGGAATATGAGCAGGTTTGTCTTTTCCTTCGACTTCGATCTGAACTTGAACAGCCAGCCCAGAACCGGAATGTCGCCAAGAAGCGGCACTTTGGTTAGAGTCTCTGTCTCGTTCTCGCGAATGAGTCCGCCGATTACGATGGTTTCGCCATCCTTGACCACGACGCTGGTCTTTGCGGAGCGCGTTGTGATCGACGGGCCGACCTTGGTGATTATGTTTTCCGACTGCGCGCCCGGAACCGCCGATATTTCCTGGTAGATGTCGAGGCTCACATATTCGCCGTCGCTGATCTTCGGCGTGAGTTTCAGCCGGATGCCGACATCCTTGCGCTCGATTATATTGGAAGTGATTCCGGCTGTTGTGGTGTCCTGCTTCGATATGATCGGCACGTTTTCGCCAACATGTATCTCAGCCTCCTGATTGTCGGAGGTGAGAATATTGGGAGACGACAGAATGTTGATGGTGTTGCGGAATTCGTTCACGTTGAAGATCGCGGCGTAGCCCGGCATGGTGAAACTGGTTGCCGTGCCGGTTGACGGATTGGTGTACGATCCCTTGATCATGTTTCCAGCGCCGCCAATCGTCAGGCCGGACAGCCCGGAAATTATATTGGTCATCGTTCCCGCGTCCACCTGGCCCACTCCGGCAACCGCCGCCGGATAGCCGTCGGTGCCCACAGCCGCGCGCCATTTGGTTCCCAGATCCTGAAGCTTGTTAATGGAAACCTCGGCTATCATCGCCTCAACGAACACCTGCCTTCGCTTTATGTCGAGCTGCTTGATAACCGTAACCATGTTTGCGTAATCGGATGGCGCGGCGGTGATGACGAGCGAATTTGTTGCCACATGCGGCACGATAACCACGTTGCCGATGGAGCCTGAGTCTACGGATGGCGGCGCGCCGGTTCTGGCCTGCCGCCTCTGCTTGCTGGAGTTCGCGTCGGTCTGCATCGCCTTGGCCAGTCCAAGCAGCACCGGAGCCAGCTCGTCGGCATTGGCGTATTGAAGCGGATAGACCTTGGTTTTGCCGGATGAATCCGGAAGCGGACGATCAAGAAGGGCAATCAATTCCTTGATTTGATCTTTGCGGGCCTTGTTGCTGCCGATAAGTATCAGCGCGTTCAGCCGCTCGTCCGGCACGACAGCCACGAATTCGTCGCGTCCTTCGTCTTCCGGCTTCTTCACTTTCGAGCTCTGCTGGAAAAGCGCGTCGGTAATGATAATTGCAAGATTCGCGGCATTGGCATGTTGAAGCTGGACAAGATCGAGCTCGACCGCGCGCGTGGGCAGATCGATCAGCTTGATCACGTTCATCAGCTTGCCGATGTTCATTTCCGAATCGACAACCAGAAGCAGGTTGCCCGGCCCGAAATAGGCGAGATGGGCGTTCTTCGAGGCCAGAGGCTTGAGGAAGGTTACCGCCTCGCGAGCCGAGATGTTTTCAAGCTGAATAAGGCGCGCAACATATGTTTCGTCTATGGCGGACTGTGCTGTGCCGCTAAGCACCGGAGTTTCGCCCTCCTTCGCGCTTGCCTGCGGCACGATCTTGAATGCGTTGACGCCGGATGGAAGAATGGCAAAACCCTTCACTTCGAGTATCGCGGAGAAAAGCCGGAATGCGTCTTCCTCAGTCAGTTTGGTCGGCGCGATTATCGTGACCTTGCCCTTGAGCGTCTCGTCAAAAATGAAGTTCCGGCCCGTAACCTCGCTGATGAACTTCACGACAGCCGGAAGCTCCACATCCACGAAGTTGAACGCAACGCCTGACGCGGCCTTTTTTGACGCGGCGGGTTTTTCCTCGGCAGCAAACGCGTCGGCAGTTGGGGCTGCAAACTGGAACAGAATAATCGCTAAGCTGATAACAAACTTTAACTTGTTCAATGTAACCCCTTGTATATTTATGCTATTGCACTTGGTAACTCATTGTGATTTTTTGTTCGTTGCGAATAATGTTCAGCGTGATTCTATCCGCGCCCTTCAGTGTGCTGAACGCCTGAATGCCGCTGTCGGGGCTGTTGAGGTCGAGCGCGTTGATTTTAAGCAGGATGTCACCGTTTCTGAGACCGAGCTTGTCGTATATGCCGCCGCCCTTGACCTCGGAAACCTTGAATCCGGTCTGCTTGCCGTCAACCATGTTCGGCAGCATTCGCGCATCGGTCAGAACCCGTTGCGGGTTTTTTAAAGACTCCTGCACGCCCTCCCTGTCCAGAACGAAATCCTGCTTGCCGGTCTGCTTTATAAACGCAACTTCTTTTGCCGGCACGATTTTTTTGTCTCCGGCAGCCGCAGGCGTTTTCACTTCCTGCGCAGACGGCTTCTCCTCGACAGTTTTTATGATTTTCGCAAGTTCGAGCTTGATTCGTCCGGCAGGTGTCATGATGGTTGCGGAATCTGGCCTGACCGACTGGAGCCGTCCGACGCCGGGAATCTCCGACGACACGCGAATAATGGCCTGTTCGCGCTTCTTGTCCTCGAATATGGCGAAACCGTATCTTCCCTCACCGGCGATGGTTCCAACCAGCGTCAAATCTGAACTCTGAACGGCTTGCGGGGCATCCTTTATGGAAATGCCCTCGATGACAGTAAGCGGCCCTGCCGGATTCTTGCCGAACGGGTTCTTGTCAAGTATAGGCGCATAAGACGGCAAGCCGCGCGCCGCAGTCTCTTTCCGAGGCGCCGGCGATTTCTCCCCTGCCTGGCCGCCAGCCTGTCCGGCGGCCTTGCCGGCAGTCTTGCCGGAAGCGATATTCTTCAGCGCCTCGGTCGTGTAATGTCTCACCAAAAGAAGAGAGAGGACAGCAACCAATACCGCGAGAGCGGCATTGACGGCACGTATGGCGTTAAGCGGCAACACGATGTTTACAGGTTTCCCGGCTTGCAGGCTTTCGGCTTGCAGGCCTCCCGCTCGCGAAGACCTTCGGCAAATCCGCCTCTATTTTATTCCCTCCCGCGATATCGCAATCTTGCCGGTGCGTATGAATTCCTTGATGCCCATCGGGCGGAGAATGCCGATAAGCGCCTCGATCTTCTTTTCATCGCCTGTCACTTCAATGGTGTATGTCTTGGGGCTGGAATCGATGATGCGCCCGCGGAATATCTCGGCAACGCGAAGCACCTCGGCCTTCTGCTCCTGCCGTGGCGACACCTTGATAAGCACCATCTCTCGCTCGACATGATCGACTTCCAGAAGATCGACAACCTTGATCACATCCACCAGCTTGTTCAACTGCTTGGTGATCTGTTCGATGATCTGGTCGTCGCCGGAGGTAATGATCGTCATCTGCGAGATCTGCGGGTCGAGGGTTTCACCAACGGAAATGCTCTCGATGTTGAATCCGCGCCCGCTGAAGAGCCCCGATATTCTGGACAGTACGCCGAACTTGTTTTCAACGAGAACCGAAATCGTATGTCTCATTATTTCACCGCCTTCAATTTCTTCTTTTTTTCTTCCTTTGCTTCCGGTTCGGGCAGAAGCATTTCATCCAGTGAGCCGCCGGCCGGAACCATTGGGTAAACCTTCTCCTTCCAGTCGCAGATGAAGTCCATGAACACCGGCTGCTTCACCTTGATAGCCTCGCGGATTACAGGTTCAACCTCGCTTGGCTTGGTTGCGCGAAGCCCGACGGCGCCGTATGCCTCGGCCACCTTCACGAAGTCGGGAATCATATGCGAATCTAGAAACGTGTGCGAATATCGTTCACCGTAGAAAAGCTCCTGCCACTGACGCACCATGCCGAGGTACTGGTTGTTCAGGATGGCCACCTTCACCGGCAGTTTATTGATGACGGCGGTTGCAATCTCCTGTATGTTCATCTGAATGCTTCCGTCGCCCGCGATGTCAATCACCAACGCATCCGGTTTTGCAAGCTGCGCGCCTATTGCCGCCGGAAAACCGAATCCCATCGTGCCAAGTCCGCCCGAAGAAACCCAGTGGCGTGGCTGTTCATATCTGTAAAACTGGGCCGCCCACATCTGGTTCTGGCCGACCTCGGTGGTGATAATAGCGTTGCCCTTTGTAATCTCGTAGAGCTTTTCGACCACGAACTGCGGCTTGATGACATCATTTTTCAGGGAATAGGAGAGGGGGTGCTGGCTCTTCCAGTCGTCTATCTGCTTTAGCCACGACTTGGAAACCTCGTCCCACTTGGGCTTGATCTCATCCTTCAGAATTGTGTTCATATCGCGAAGCACGTTCTTGATGTCGCCGACAACCGGAATGTCAACGCGCACGTTCTTTCGGATCGATGTTGGGTCAATGTCGATCTGGATGATCTTTGCGTGCGGCGCGAATGTGGATGTCTTGCCTGTGACGCGATCCTCGAAACGCACGCCCACGCCGATCAGCATGTCGCTGTTCTGTATCGCCATGTTGGCGTAATAAGTGCCGTGCATTCCGGGCATTCCAAGTGAAAGCGGATTAGAAGCGGGAAACGCTCCAAGCGCCATCATCGTGGTTGTTACCGGCGCATTCAAAAGCTTGGCGAACTCCAGTAGTTCCTTGTACGCGCCTGAGGCCACCACGCCGCCGCCCGCGATGATAACCGGCTTTTTCGCCGCCGCCGCCGCAACGGCAGCCTGCTTCATCACCACTTTGTTGCCCTGCATCGTGGGCCGGTAGCTCCGGATGTCAACCTTGTCGGGCCAGACAAAATCGCACGACGCGGTTGTAATATCCTTGGGAAGATCGATCAGAACAGGCCCCGGACGTCCGGTGCGCGCGATATGGAATGCTTCTTTTATGGTATACGCAAGGTCTTTAACGTCTTTTACCAGATAGTTATACTTGGTGCATGGCCGCGTGATGCCGACTATGTCGGCCTCCTGAAAGGCGTCGTTGCCGATGAGGGCTGTCGGAACCTGGCCGGTGAGCACCACCATCGGAATCGAGTCCATGTAGGCGTTTGCTATGCCGGTTACTGTATTTGTTGCTCCGGGGCCGCTTGTCACAAGCGCAACTCCCGGCTCGCCGGTAACGCGCGCGTAGCCGTCGGCCATGTGAACCGCGCCCTGCTCGTGGCGGGTGAGAATGAGCTTCAGATCCTTGTCGTCGTAAAGCTCGTCGAAAATGCCGAGAACCACGCCGCCCGGATAGCCGAATACTGTCGAAACGTTCTCTTTCTTGAGCGATTCGAGGATAATCTTCGCTCCGGTCATCTTCTTTGTATTCTTCATGTTTTTCATGTTTGTATTAACTCCTTGATTGTCAGATCGAAAAACACTGCGTTATGAACGCATCACCGCGCCGGTTCCGCCACAACGGCGCGGATGCAATGATCGATTGCCGCGTTTGTCAACGCATCACCGCGCCGGTTCCGGCGGACGTAACCAGTCTGGCGTATCTCGAAAGCCAGCCTTTTGTAATTTTGGGCGCCGGTGCGCGCCATCCGGCAAGCCTGCGCTTGATTTCGCCGTCATCCACCAGAAGCGTAATCGAACGCTTCGGGATGTCAATCCTTATTCTGTCGCCGTCCATGACGATTGCCAGCGTTCCGCCTTCCATCGCCTCAGGCGACACATGACCTATGCAGGGGCCGCGCGTGCCGCCCGAAAAACGCCCGTCGGTTATCAGCGCCACCGATGTTGCCAGTCCCATGCCTGCGATTGCGGCTGTCGGCGAGAGCATCTCGCGCATTCCGGGGCCGCCCTTCGGGCCTTCGTAGCGAATAACCACAACGTCGCCAGCCTTGATATTGCCGTCCAGAATCGCCTTCATTCCGGCCTCTTCCGAGTCGAACACCTTCGCTGCTCCCTCGAAAACGCGCATCTCATCGCTGACAGCCGTCTGTTTCACAACGCATCCGTCCGGCGCGATGTTGCCCTTCAGCACCGCGATTCCGCCCTCGGCATGGTAGGCGTCGGCCTGTGCGCGAATAACGTCGGCGTCGGCAATAACCGCCTTGTCGGCAATGGCATGAATCTTCTTGCCCGATACTGTGGGCGTGTTATGCAGCTTGTCCCTCAGGCGCGACAAAACCGCCGGGATGCCGCCCGCGTAATAGAGGTCTTCCATGTAATGCACGCCGCCTGGAATCATGTTGCAGATGTGCGGCGTGTCGGCGCCAAGCTCGTCGAACCGCTCAAGCGGCAGCTTTATTCCAGCTTCATGCGCGATGGCTGGTATATGCAGGACAGTGTTTGTCGATCCGCCAAGCGCCATGTCAACGCGAATGGCGTTTTCCACCGATTTTCGCGTGATGATCTTGCCCGGAGTAATCTCTTTTTCGACAAGCTCGACGATCCTCACGCCGCTGTCGAAAGCGATTCGCCGCTTCTCGGCAACCACCGCCGGAGTTGCGGCGCAACCGGGAAGGCTCATGCCCAATGCCTCGGTCACACATGCCATGGTGTTCGCGGTGTACATCCCCTGACATGAACCGGCTCCGGGACAGGCGCATATCTCTAGCGCTTCAAGTTCCTTCTTGTCTATCTCGCCGCGCTTGAACTTGCCCACAGCCTCGAATGTGTCGCTTGTGAGATTCAGTCTGCGACCATGCCGTCTGCCCGAAAGCATGGGCCCGGCTGTCACCACTATCGAAGGAATATCGAGCCTTGCCGCCGCCATGAGCATTCCCGGCGTAATCTTGTCGCAATTGGTGAGCAGCACAAGGCCGTCCAGCCGGTGCGCCTCGGCAACGGACTCAACCATGTCGGCGATAAGTTCGCGCGATGCAAGGCTGTAATGCATTCCCTTATGGCCCATGGCGATGCCGTCACAAATGCCCGGAACGCCAAAGAAAAACGGAACGCCGCCGCCTGTGTGAACGCCCTTTTCGATGAAACGCTCAAGGTCGCGCATCCCGGAATGGCCGGGGATAAGGTCTGTGAAACTTGTAGCCACGCCGATGAACGGCCTGTCCATCTGCGATGGCGAAATGCCGGTCGCGTATAAAAGCGCCCTGTGCGGAGCGCGTTCAATGCCTGATTTTATGGTGGTGCTTCTCATCCCGGTCGGTAAACTCCGCTTATCACAATGGTTAGTTCCGTTGTCAATAACAACGCGTCGGCGCGGCCAGACATAACGTCAGACCGCGCTGCGAATGAAGGCTTGAATGAGTAGTCGCGGCAGGCTTGTTTCTAGCCCTTGCACTTCAGGCGAAGCAACTCCGCCATTCGATCCTTCTTGGCCAGCTTCTGCTTTTGGATGGTCTTGCGCTCCATCTCCTCCTCAGGCGTGAGGTGTTTCCTTTTGTTCATTTCATCGAGAGTCCTCTCCAGAGTCAGATGCTCTGTTTCCAGAGTTCTGAATTCCTCGCTCTCGTTACGAAGTATATCCACGGCTTCGCGATCGTTCACAAACCGTTCCTCCCTTCGTTGGCTCCACGCTAACCGTTCCGATGTTCCTGACATGGATATGCAGCGGGGCTGATTTGATGTATAAAGATGAAAATTTATCATACGCGGACACAAAAAAGAAACAATTGCCGGATTTCAGTTGTTCAGGCTTAAACAGGCTCAAATGCCTCCTTCGGCGCGTTGCAGACAGGACAGCGCCAGTCGTCTGGCAGATCTTCAAAAGCAACACCCCCCTCGTTAGCCGGATCGTAGATGTAACCGCAGATTGTGCATCGATACATTGCCTTGTCTCTCCTTCACTATTAATTATGAGCGGCAGGTTTGCCCTCGTTTTCAAACGATACCGCTGTTTCTGAAAACATGCAACCGGATCGGCATGAACCGCTGAATGCGGATCATATTGCGGAATCATCAATTTCCGGCAATCTCCGGAGCAAGCCGATAACCGCGCCCATGCAGGGGAACCAGGGGAAACAGCATGTTTTGCCTGTCACCCCCCGGTTGTCAGCGGGCTTTTCATAAACTCCGTCCTCTGCGCCGAGCGCACGGTGTTTTTTAACAGCATGGCGATTGTCACCGGCCCCACGCCGCCCGGAACCGGCGTGACGAGCGAAGCGCGCCTGGAAACCGACGCGAAATCCACGTCTCCTGTTATGCTGCCGTCGTCGAGCATCTTGATGCCGATGTCAACCACAACCGCGCCGTTTTTTATCATGTCGCCGGTCAGCAGCCCCGGCCTGCCGGTTGCCGAGCAGATGATGTCGGCCTGTTTTGTCTGAAACGCCAGATCGCGGGTTTCTCTGTGGCAGGTGGTAACTGTTGCCTCTTTCGCAAGCAGCATGAGCGAAAGCGGCTTGCCGACCGCGATGCTTTTTCCTATCACGACAACATGCGCTCCCTTGATCGGAACATTGTAATGCTCGATCAGGCGGATCACGCCAAACGGCGTGCATGGCAGAAAACCGTGAACCGAAGACATGCGGTATCCGTTATACAGCCTGTCGTAAGCGCCTTCCCTGAATATCTGGAACATCGACTCATCCGCAGCCAGCCGCCCGACCGACACGGAACCGAGGCCGTCCACATCCTTCTCCGGCAGAATTTCGTTCACAACGCGGCGGGCGTTGATGCGGGCCGGAAGCGGGAAAAGCGGAAGAAGCCCGTGAATGCGCTCGTCGCGGTTCACATCATGAACGATGTTCAGGATTTCGTTTAATGATGCGTCTTCCCGTACATTGAACTCAAACGCCTTTATGCCGGTTTTCTCGCACGCGCGAAGCGTCGCCCTGAAATACTGCCGCGACGCAGGGTTGCTTCCAACCAGAAGCAGCCCAAGCCCCACATCGATTCCATGCTCCCTGAGCGCCGTAACGTCTTCGGCAACCCTGCCCTTGATGCCGTCTGCAAGTTCGTGCCCGTTCATTATGTTGGACATGATCTGATCCCCCGGTTTCAAGTGTGATAAATTTCCAGTCCGCTATTGCCGCCACCGCAGGCGGAATAAATATCCAGTCCGCTATTGCCGCCACCGCGGGCGGAATAAATATCCCGTCCGCTATTGCCGATAACTAGTATACGTCAATCCGCATTCATCCATCCGTGCAGGCGGGGATGTGATATAGTGACAAAACAACGCTAAGGAACCAATCTTGAAACGAACCAAAATTAATGAAGCCGAGCCCGGAATGAAGCTCGCCAGGCCGGTCGAGAACGAATCCGGCATCGCGCTCTACGGCGCGGGCATGGAGCTTACCCCCGCCATCATCGAGCGGCTGAAGGCGATGGGCACAGAGGCTGTTTTCATTGAGGGAGCGATTGAATACCGGTTTCCGAAGAAGGCTGACTATCTGGCGGTTGTCGAGACGGCTTTCTCGAAGACAGGCGGCAAGGCAATCAATGCGAACTTAAGGAAAATCATGAAGGCCCACGTCGAGGCGATATACGGAAGCCGATGAAGACAGCAGCCGAAATACGCGATGAAATAGAGTCGCTGAGCGCGATTCCGACGCTTCCAACCGTACTTACCGATGTGCTGAAGCTGATAGACCGCGAAGACGTGTCTGTAAACCAGATCGGCGATTTCATAAGCGAGGATCAGGCTCTCTCCGCCCGCGTGCTCAAGATGGTGAACTCGCCAATCTACGGCTTTCCCGGAAGAATATCGTCGATAAATCAAGCGCTTATGCTTATAGGTCTGGGCGTTCTGAAGGGAATGCTCACCGGCGTTGCCATCTTTGACGTCATGCAGAAAACCATGGTCGGCCTATGGGAGCATTCCATTGGCGCGGCGGCTGCGGCGCGCATCATTGCGCAGAAGGCGGGCATTAAAGAGGTGGAAGAGGCGTCTGTTGCCGGGCTTATCCACGATCTCGGCAAGGTTGCGCTCGGCGTCTGCTATCCGGCGGAGTTCGGGCAATGCGTGGAGCGGGCGAGGGCGGAGCAGAAGTATATTTTCGATCTGGAGCGCGACATCATGGGGGTTTCGCACGCGGAAGCCGGAAGCTGGCTTGCGCGAAAGTGGAATTTCCCGCGCCAGCTTGTTGAGGCCGTGGCCTATCACCACAAGCCGCGTCTTGCGAAGGAGGCGAAAAAACTTGCCGCAACGGTTCATCTGGCCGATGCGTTAATAAAAATGACCGGTTTCGGCTTCGGCGGCGACCCATTTGTTCATCCGGTTGACGAGGAGGCATGGGCGTTGCTGGGCTTGAGCGACGATGACGTGAAAGATATCCTCCTGGAGCTTGAGGATTCGATTTCCGGAACTGTGCTCAGTTTCTGACCTTCGCAATGGAAACGATCGTTGTTTTTACCGGCGACAGAGACTTGAACGCCGTGATAACCGCCACTATCTCCGAATCACTTCAGGGCTTTCGGATAAAAACCTTCGAGTCGCGTCACGGCGTGCTCGATCTGGTCTACGATTCGCCGCCCGCGCTGGTGATTCTTGGCTGCTATCCGGATCACAGGGAGTTCGTCAATGTTCTGCGTGAAGACCCGATCCTGAGCAATCTGCCGATAATGATGATTCTTCCCGCCGGTGAACTGGTAGAACGCTGGACTGATATGCCGGTGGACGACTACCTGCGCGCGCCGCCGGATGCCGATGAGCTCCGGATGCGCGTATCGCTGGCGATCTTCCGCGCGCACCGGGTAGTGGAGACAAATCCGCTTACGATGCTTCCAGGCAACACGCCGATTGTGAAGGAGGTTCAGGCCCGGCTTGAACGCGGCGCGGAGTTTGCGCTTGCCTATGCCGACCTCGACAACTTCAAGCCGTTCAACGACAAGTACGGTTTCACGCGGGGCGATGAGATACTGCGAATGTCGGCGCGGCTGATAACCAATATCGTAAAACATAAAGCGCCAAAGGATTGCTTCATCGGCCACATCGGCGGCGACGATTTCGTCTTCATGATCGCTCCGGAAAAGGCCGACGCGGTATGCGCCGAAATAATATCGGGCTTCGACAGGATCATTCCCACCTTCTACGACTCGGAAGACCGCGAGTCAGGGTTCATCATCTCGCACGACAGGGCCGGTAACCGGATGCTTTTCCCCATGCTCTCGATCTCGATCGGCGTGACCATTAACAACGGGGCTTTCGAGCACTACGGCGCGATTTCGAGCGCGGCGTCGGAGATGAAAAAATACGCCAAGGGTTTCGAGGGAAGCGTATACCGGATCGACAAGAGGGAAAAGGGGGCGTAGGGGCGCTGCTTGCCGCGCCCCCTCTGCTTGAAAACGATTCTATTTCTTCGCCATCTTCATGTTCGCAACTTCCTGCTGAATCTGCGGGGCCATCTGGTGTCCCGGCGCAAGCTTGAGGAACTCTTCCCACACCTTTACGGCAGCGGCTGTGTCCTTGAAGTCGAATGCCAGCACAACTCCCAGATTCAGCCTTGCGTTTGCGTGGTTCGGCTGGTAGGTGATGGCCTTGTTATACTCTTCGACGGCGCGCTTTGGATTGCCTGAATTTCTGAAACATGTTCCCATATCCACGCGGACGTCGGAGTTTGCCGGGTTGATTGCCAGCGCTTTCTCGTATGCGTCTGCTGCCTCCGCGAACCTGCTGCTGTCCATCATCAGATTTCCAAGCTCAACCAGCATGTTGACGTTCTTCGGATCGACCTTGAGCGCTTCCTGCGCCATGCGGATCTTGTCGGCCATGCCGCCTTGGGGCGAGAACTGGCCAGCTTGGCCAGATTGGCCCATTGGCGCGCCTGCGCCCGGCCCTCCCGGCGGCGGGGCCGGGGCCGACGACGTGCCCGGCGGATTGCTGTTACAGGCCGGCATGGTCAGGGCAATCGCCGCAGACAGTAGTATCGAGGCCAGAGTTCTTGTGATCATGATGCAACCTCCAAAATATGATAATCGGACGAAATCATCGTCTTAATTTCCGCTTGGGCGGGGAGACCCCGCCCCTACGTGTTTTTTGCACCGGCGCGGCGCTGAATTTCGTACAGCTTGTTCAGCGCCTCAAGCGGTGTAATCCGCGACACATCTATGTCCAGCAGTTCCGCTATCACGGGATCGGGAAGCGATGAAAACAGGTCAAGCTGTTTCGGCGCGCCCGGCTCCTGCGGATAACCGGCTGCAAGCCTCGGCTCGCCCGCCTCGTTCAACTCCGCTTGTTCAAGGTTTGCAAGCACCTCGCGCGCCCTGAATATCACCTTTTCGGGAAGTCCGGCAAGCCTGCCAACCTGTATGCCGTAGCTCTTGTCCGCGGCTCCCTCCACTATCCGGCGCAGGAAAATAATCTCGTCGCCCCATTCCTTGACCGAAACATTATAATTTTTTACGCCGTCCATAACCAGCGCCAACTCGGTAAGCTCGTGGTAATGCGTGGCAAAGAGCGTCCGCGCGCCGATTTCACGGTTGATATGCTCCGCAACCGCCCACGCAATGCTTATTCCGTCGAAGGTGCTGGTTCCGCGCCCGACTTCATCAAGCAGAATCAGGCTGCGCCCTGTTGCGTTATTCAGAATTCCGGCGGTTTCGGTCATCTCCACCATGAAGGTGGACTGCCCTTTGGCCAGCATGTCGGACGCTCCGATGCGGGTAAAAATCCTGTCGGCCACGCCTATCTCGGCTTCCGACGCCGGAACGAAGCTTCCGGCCTGAGCCATAAGCGTGATCAGCGCAACCTGCCGCATATATGTCGATTTTCCGGCCATGTTCGGGCCGGTGATGATCATCAGCCTGTTTTCGCCGCCGTCAAGCTCGGTGTCGTTCGGCGTGAATCGTTCCGACGCGGACAGGTGCTCGATAACCGGATGCCGCCCGTCGCGAATTGCGATGCGTCCGCCGTCGTTGACGACAGGCCGGCAATAGCCGCGCCGTCGGGCCACTCGCGCAAGCGACAGCAGAGCGTCGGCCTCCGCAATCGCCGCCGCCGTTGTCTGAACGCGGCTTCCGGAGGCCGCCGCCGTGTCGCGAATGTCGGCAAAAATCTCGTATTCAAGCGCCTTGCTCTTCTCCTCGGCGCCAAGCACGCGGTCTTCGTAGGATTTCAGCTCCTCGGTAACGTAACGCTCGGCCCCGGCCAGCGTCTGCTTGCGGGTGTAGTCGGCTGGAATTTTTTCGGACTTTGAGCGTGGCGCTTCAATGAAGTAGCCAAACACGCGGTTGTAGCCGACCTTGAGTGTGGAAATGCCTGTGCGCTCGCGCTCGCGAACCTCAAGCGCGGCAAGATAGCCCTTTCCGCTTGAACTTAGCAGCCGCAGCTCGTCCAGTTCGGCGCTGTATCCGTCGCGGATGATTCCGCCGTCGCGCAGCGAAGCTGGCGGCGAATCCACTATGGTGTTCCTGATCAGATCGCGGACGTCGTCGAGATCGTCCATCGCGGCGAACAACTCGGCGAATCTGCCGCCCGGAAACGATGCAAGCGCGTCTTTCACGGCGGGAACCGATGCGATTCCGCTGCTGAGCGCCGCCAGATCGCGTGCGTTGCAGATGCCGAGCGTCACTTTCGAGATCAACCGTTCAAGATCGGCGATGCCTTCCAGCGCGCGCGCCATGGCGTCCATCCCGGCGGGATATTCCACAAGCCGCTCCACGGAATCGAGCCGCGCGTTTATCGGCTCCGGATCGAGCAGGGGCTGAATGACCCACTGCTTAAGCAGCCTTCCGCCCATTGCCGTCCGCGTTTCATCGAGCACGCCAAGGAGCGTGGCCTTGGCGCTGCCGTCAATGCGGTTTTTCGCGATTTCGAGATTTTGCTGTGTTGTGGCGTCTATCGCCATGAATCGTCTGCGCTCGATCGGCCTGACCGCCCGGATATGTTCGAGGCGCGATTTCTGGGTTTCAAGCAGATAGCCAAGCAGGCCGCCAGCCGCCGATATTCCAATCAGCATCCCCTCGCAGCCGAAGCCCGACAGCGACGCCGTCTCGAAATGGCCGGTAAGCGCTCGGTATGCGTTTATGTAATCGAACCGGGCGTCGTCCACGCCGGTTACGGCATATCGGGCAAGCGTTTCGGCCAGCGCCCCGCCGGAGATAACGCTTTTTTGAACAAGCACCTCGTTCGGCTCAAGGCGCGTAAGTTCGTCTTCAAGTAGGCTGGTTGTTTCGTACAGGCGGAACTCGCCGGTTGTAAGATCGGCAAAGGCGATGCCTGTTATCCCGCCGCGTGGGCAGATGGCCGCTATGTAGCGGTTTGTTTTTTCGGCGGGCATCTCCTCCGGAATGTAGGTTCCGGGCGTGACCACCCGTACAACCTCCCGCCTTACCAGCCCTTTTGCCAGGCGCGGGTCTTCCACCTGCTCGCAGATTGCCACACGTTTGCCGGCCTGAATCAGCCGCGCCAGATAGCCTTCCGCCGCGTGATACGGCACGCCGCACATCTGAACCGGATTTTCCCTGTTTTTGTCGCGCGAGGTGAGAGCTATCTGCAGAATGCCGGATGCGATGACAGCGTCTTCGCCGAACATCTCGTAGAAATCGCCCATGCGGAAAAACAGTATCTCGTCCCTGTGGCGGGACTTGATCTCCGTGTACTGCTTCATGAGCGGCGTCAATGAGTTATCGGTCATATCATGTGAGGAAAACGAATCTGAAATAATAGCACAGGGCGATAATGATCTGGACTTAATCCGTGAATGCGTCCAGCAGTTCATTCCTCATATTGATTAGCGACTGCATGTCCGCGGATAATTTCCGGGTCTTGCGCCCGTTGCCGGTTTCCATCTCCGAAATCAGCGGATCGCAGAAGTACCATGTGCAGCGGAATGGCCGCAGGTGGCGTGGAAGAACGCATCCGGACGCTCCAAGAAACTTGCAGGGATCACGATCCGGAATTGCGGTATCCGGCATCGGCGGCTCGACGCCAAGCGCCGCCAGATACGCCAGATCGTCTTCCGCATGAAACGAATGCCGGTTAATGCAGCAGACGGAACTGCATGTGGGGCAGATTGAAGCTGTCAGTTCCTCGATCAGCGGATCGATGATGGCGAAGCCGTCATGCACCCTCCGCGCAAGCTCGCGGATACGATTTGCTGTTTCAATCGGCATCATGGTATAAAGAACGATTATGATAACTGAATTCACCCCCAAATGGATCGCCTGGGAAATAACCCGCCGCTGCAACCTCAAATGCGTACACTGCCGTTCGTCGTCGCTAATAACCGATCAACATCCCGGTTTCACCACAGACGAGGCATTTAAGCTGCTTGACGACATAGCCTCATACGCCAAGCCGGTAATCGTGCTTTCGGGCGGCGAGCCGCTTCTGCGAAAGGACGTGTTCGAGATCGCCAGACACGGAACCGATCTTGGCCTACGCATGTGCATGGCAACCAACGGCATGTTGGTTAACGATGAAGTCTGCGAAAACATTAAGAAATCCGGCATAAGAATTTGCTCCCTGAGCCTCGACGGCTCCACGGAAGAGGTTCACGATAACTTCCGCAACCAGAAGGGCGCGTTTGCCGGAGTGATGCGGGCCGCCGGGCTTTTCAAAAAGCATGGCATAGAGTTTCTCATCAACTCGTCGTTTACCAAACGCAACCAGTCCGAGATTCCGAAGATCGCCAAACTGGCGCGCGAACTGGGCGCAACCGCGTGGTACATGTTCATGATCGTGCCCACCGGGCGCGGCGAAGACATAATGGATGAGCTTATAAGCAAGGAAGAATACGAGGAAATCCTGAACTGGCACTACGACATGGAGAAGCTGGAGAAGGATATTCTTGTTCGCCCCACCTGCGCGCCTCATTATTACCGGATCGTGCTTCAGCGCAACAAGGAAGACGAGGAAAAACTCGAACGCCGCACGCTGAAGTTCTCCACCGGCGGCTCGAAGGGCTGCCTTGCCGGACAGCTTATCTGCCTGATCGACGTTGACGGCGAGGTTCTGCCGTGCAGCTACTTCCCGAAATCCGCCGGAAATGTGCGAAACCAGTCCTTTAAGGAAATATGGGAAACCTCTGAATTATTCAGGGATATGCGCGATTTCAAGAGCTACAAGGGCCGCTGCGGCGCGTGCGAATTTGTGCATGTCTGCGGCGGCTGCCGCGCGCGCGCCTACGCAATGACCGGCGATTACATGGGCGAAGAGCCGTTCTGCAGTTATGTGCCGGTCAAGATGAGGAAACCGTAAGGGCGGGGTTGTGCCCCGCCCTCCTGACATTGTTGAATATCGGCATGTAACCTGTCGGTGCTCAATAATAAGTTTCATAGATTAATCAGCCCTGATTTCCTTCCGATACCTGAAAAATGTTATTTTATCGGTCATAAGTAATATCTGCAATTATTGCGGGCGCTGCAAGCGGCGCTCTTACCACCAATATGGAGGATTAAATGACATATCCATTTCTTGAGGCATGCCACGGCAGGCCAACCGAATATACCCCGATCTGGATCATGCGGCAGGCGGGCCGCTATCTTGAGGAGTACCGCGAGGTTCAGAAAACGGCCGATTTCATGACCGTCTGCAAAACCCCGGAACTCACGGTCGAGGTTACGTTGCAGCCGGTTCGCATTCTCGGAGTGGATGCCGCCATTCTGTTTTCCGACATTCTCACGCCTATAGAGAAGATGGGAATGAAGGTTCAGTTCCTAAAAGGGAAAGGCCCGGTGCTTGAGCCCGCGATCACGTCGATGCAAGCCGTTGACAAGCTCGGCGTTCCCGATCCGGAAGACGATCTCGGCTTTGTGCTGGAATCCATCCGCATCCTTCGGCGCGAGCTTGAGGGCAAAGTTCCGCTTATCGGCTTCTGCGGCGCGCCGTTCACGCTGGCCTGCTACATGATCGAGGGTGAAACCTCCAAGGATTATTCCGACGCCAAGCGCCTGATGTTTCAGGCTCCGCACGTCTATTCCGCGCTTCTGGAAAAGATCACCGAGACGGTTTCGGTTTACGCCGACGCTCAGATAAAGGCTGGCGCTCAGGCCATTCAGTTTTTCGACACATGGGCCGGGCTTCTTTCGCGGGCCGATTATCAGGCATATGCGCTTCCGTATGTTAAACGCGCAATCGCGTACGTGCGCGAGCGTCACCCCGACACGCCGATTGTCTACTACATAAACGGCAGCGCAACGATTCTCGACCTGATGCAGTCTGCCGGTTCATCGGTTATCGGACTGGACTGGCGGCACGATCTGGACACGGCATGGAAGCAGCTTGGCGAGGGAACCGTTGTTCAGGGCAATCTCGATCCATGCACTCTGTTTCTGCCGCAGGACGAGCTGCGGAAGCGCGTGAAGGACGTTCTCGACCGCGCAGCCGGACGCCCCGGCCACATATTCAACCTTGGCCACGGCATACTTCCGCCCACGCCGCGCGAAAACGCCATCGCTCTGGTTCAGATGGTTCACGAGATGAGCCGCCGGAAATAGGGGCTTTTCTCGTTGCGGATAATTATCGTAGGGGCGGGTGTTTCCGGGCTTGCTACAGCCAACCGGCTTCTCGCGCTCGACCCGTCCCTCGATCTGCTTGTTCTTGAATCCTCCGGGCGGGTTGGCGGCAAGGTCTGGACAGACAAAACGCCCGAAGGTTTCCTCTGCGAAGGCGGAGTTAACGGGTTTCTGGACAACAAGCCCAAAACGCTGGAGCTTGCCGCCGCCGTCGGCATCAAGCCCACCGTAAGTTTCGACGCGTCGCGCAAGCGGTTCATATATTCCGAAGGCAGGCTTCACAAACTTCCTGAATCGCCGCCCGCGTTTTTCAAGTCCAGCCTGCTCAGCCTTGCCGGACGATTGCGGATTCCTTTTGAAATGGTTATACCGCGCGGCAAGGCCGATGACGAAACGCTGGCCGAATTCGCCACGCGCAGGCTTGGGCGCGAGGCCTACGAGAAGCTGATCGACCCGATGGCCTCCGGCGTGTACGCAGGCGATGCCGACAAACTGAGCCTGAAAAGCTGCTTTTCGCGCATTCACGAGATAGAACAGCAGTATGGCAGCCTGATTCGCGGCCTTGTCAGCCTTCAGAAAAAGGCCAGACGCGAGCGCAAGAAAGACATGCCGAGCGCAAGCCCCGGCGGAAAGCTGACATCGTTTTACGACGGCATGGCCACGATGACCGATGCGCTGGCCGCAGGGCTTGGCGCCGGACTTCGAAAAATAATCCGCCTTTCGTCGCCGGTTGCCTCTGTTTCGCGCTCCGGCAACCGGTATGCGGTTCATCTGGCCGATGGAAGCGTGGAAGAGGCAGACAGGATTGTGCTGGCATCGCCGGCATACGCGCAGGCGGGAATGCTTCGCGAGATTGCGCCGGAGATTTCAACGGTTCTCGACAAAATACCGTATCCGCCCTTGACGGTATGCTGCCTCGGCTATAAGGCGAAGGATGTTGACTGCAACCTGGACGGTTTCGGGTTTCTGGTTCCGTCCCGCGAGAAACGCAAAATTCTCGGAACCCTTTGGGATACAAGCATATTTCCGAACCGCGCGCCGGATGGTTTCGTTCTGGTAAGAAGCATGATCGGCGGCGCGAGAAGGCCCGATCTGGCGCTCATGCCGGATGACGTGATGATCGACGCCATGCGCTCTGAGCTGGCGGAAATCATGGGATTGAAGGCCGACCCGGTTTTTGCCCGGACATACAGGCACGAAAAGGCTATTCCGCAGTATAATATCGGCCACGCGGCAGGGCTTGCAGCGATTGACGCGGCGCTGGCGAAACATCCGGGTCTTGTTCTTTCAGGCAACGCATACCGTGGTGTAAGCCTGAACGACTGCATAGAAAACGCATACAAGGTCGCTGAAGCGATCATTAAACGAAAGTGAGAATTAATTCGTAATGACCATGCAAAGGAGAACGCGCGATGAAGTTGAGGGTATTTCTGTTTCTGTTTGCGGCCGCATTTCTGTTTCTGGGCGGGGAGGGCTACGCTGAGGTGAAAAGCAAGGTGTTCAGCAAGGCCGAAGTCGAGAAGATGGCCAAGACGCACGCGATTATCGAAACGAAGTTCGGCAAGATCGAACTGAAGTTCTATCCGGAAAAGGCTCCGAATCATGTCAATAATTTCATGGAGCTTTCAAAGAGCGGCTTTTACAACGGAACCACGTTTCATCGCGTGATTCCGGGCTTCATGATTCAGGGCGGATGCCCGCTTTCGAAGGACGACAACCGCGGCAACGACGGAACCGGCGGCCCAGGCTATAACGTCAAGGCCGAGTTCAACGACATCTCGCACAAGCGCGGCATCCTGTCGATGGCCCGCACCGGCGACCCCAACGGCGCGGGTTCGCAGTTCTTCATCTGCGTGGCCGACGCAACGTTCCTCGACAAACAGTACACCGTATTTGGCGAGGTTGTGTCCGGCATGGATGTCGCGGACAAGATCGTGAACTCGAAGCGCGACCCGCGTGACAATCCGGTTGAAAAGATCGACATGAAGGTTACGATCGTCGAGCCGAAGAATTAGGCGGAACAATATACGCGCGGCGCGCCGATGGGCGTTGCCGCGCGTTTTTATTAGCTAATGACAAGGGTTGTAATATTCAATCTGATCGCCGGTGTAGCCGGCGGTCTTGTGGCGAAAAGCAAGGGCAGAAGCCCTGTCTTTTGGGGATTGCTGAGCTTTTTCTTCCCCTTCGCGCTAATCATTGTATTTTTCCTGCCGGCAGTGCTTGCCGTCCAGAGCGGCAAACAGTGCGCCAACTGCCGCCGCGCCATTCCGAAAGACGCAGTTTTATGCCCCTACTGCGGCAACCAGCAACCCATAGAGATGATCGAATGCCCGAATTGCCGCTCGTTTGTGCAGCGCAACAGGAATTGCCCGAACTGCGGACGGGCGTTGTAGAATATAGGCATAATGGTCAGCTTGAATGTTTTATTCTCATTCGATCTGTCTGATTATGATATTGAGTATCGGATTCACGCAACGCGGCGCATGTTTCAGCGTGGCATTCATGAGGCCGACATTGAGATTGTGCTGAAATCAGGCGACGTAATTGAGCGGTATGATGACGACTTTCCGTTGCCAAGCATGTTGATCAGCGGGCGGACACGGCTGAATGATCCTTTGCATGTTGTGGCGGCGATAAATCATTGTGAAAGGAAAGTCGTAATTATCACCGCCTATGAACCGGATTTTCTGAAATGGTCGGATGATTTTTCGAGGAGGAACGTATGAAATGCGCGATTTGCAGAAACGGTGCAACGGAAAGCGGGCATACAACCGTTGTGTTGGAAAATGACCGCACCACACTTGTTTTCAAGAACGTTCCGGCAGAAATATGCAACAATTGCGGGGAAGAATACATATCTTCCGACACTAACAAGGCGTTACTGAATCACGCAAGAGCTGAGTTGAGCAGGGGGATAACCCTTGAGATGCTCAGCTATGCGGTTTGAACTCATGCAGTCCATAGCCGAAGCTCAATCGCTTCTCTCCCTCCCCGACGAGGAACTCTTCGCCTTGGCCGACGCAGCGCGTGAGAAGCGAAGCGGGCGCACCGCCGACATCTGCTCGATAATAAACGCGAAGTCCGGCGCTTGCCCGGAGGACTGCTCCTTCTGCGCCCAGTCGGCCCGCAACCGCGCATCGTCGCAGATTTATCCGCTGGTTGACGACGCCGTGATCCGCAACGCCGCGCGCTCTGCGCGCGAAAACGGAGCGCGGCGGTTCTGCATAGTGACAAGCGGGCGCGGAACAGCCGGAAGCGATCTGGAGCGCATCGAACGGATGATCGGCATTGTGGCGGACGAAGGGCTGATGCCATGCGCCACGCTCGGCATCATGAACGTGGAAAATCTCAGGCGGCTTAAACAGGCCGGGCTTCACCGCTATCATCACAACCTCGAAACCTCTGAGGCGTTCTTCTCCGAGATATGCCGCACGCACACATATCAGGAAAAAATTGTCACCATTCGCGCCGCGCTCGACTCCGGGCTTTCGGTATGCAGCGGCGGCATATTCGGCCTTGGCGAAACGTGGCGCGACCGCGTCGAGATGGCGTTTGCCATAAAAGAGCTTGGAGTTGACGCTGTGCCGGTCAATTTCCTCATGCCTGTCGCCGGAACGCCGCTTGGCTCGCGTCCTGTGATTGAGCCGCTTGAGGCGCTACGGATCATCGCCGTGTATCGTTTGATTCTGCCTGACAGGGAGATTCGCGTCTGCGGCGGACGGTTGGCTCTTGGCGGGCGAATAGCGGAGATGTTTCGCGCCGGAGCCGACGGGTTTCTGATCGGCAATTACCTCACGACAACTGGCCGCGATCCCTCCGCCGACAGCACGATGCTCAGGGAAGCCGGATTTGAAGCGATCCCCTGAACCGGGAGATTCCACACTTTACAGCGTCCGGATGCGGGCGTCGGACGCGGGGCGGCATATTTCGGGCGCGGAAGGAATTTTTTCGGCAAACAGTGTATTAAACGTCGCGCGTAAGTATACTAGCCGGGCGATGCGCCATGAACGCGGCGCGCCGGACAATATAACAATAACGATAGAGGCTCTCACCGATGAGCCCGAATTAATCCGGACACTTCCGGTCTGCACAATGAAAAATGAAGTTGAAGCAGCCTCGAATGAGCTTGTTTGCCGTCTGCTTGCGTCTATTGGCGTTAGCGGCATTGCGGCGACGTCCGCGCTTGAGCTTCTGCGCGGCGGCGACGCCATGCGCGGCGCGGCGCTGATGGACATGGCCGGGCAGCGGCTGGAACCCGACCGCGCGCGGGGCGTGCGCGTTTCGCGAATCGGCATTACGGACGCCGCGCGGGCGCGTCTCAGGCGCTTGCTCCGGAATTTCGGAATCGACAGCGAAACCGTGATCGAGGCTCTTGTTCTTGCAAGCAAGGTCAACCATCATCCCAAGGTTATCGCCGAACTCTGCGTCTCCGACGATCCGGGCTACACAACCGGATATGTCGCTTCGTCCGCGTTTGGCTATCTCCGCATCCCGCATGTCAAGGCCGCCGGATCATCGAGCGGCGGACGTGTTTTCTTTGTCCGCGACGGCGGGGTGGAGGGGCTGATCGACTATCTGGAGCGCGCGCCTGTTATGGTGTCGTCTGCCGGGCCGGTTTTCGGGACGTTTGCGGCGGATGAATTTTTTGAGGGAGCGACGTGAATCGGGCAGTCGTGATTGTGAACCCGACCGCCGGCGGCGCGAAAAACGGCGGCATCGAGCGGGCCGTGGAGCTTGTGCGGAAGCGCGTGAAAAGCTGCGAACTGCTGCTTACAGGAAAACGCGGCGACGCCGAGGAATTAGCGCGACGAAGCCGAGATGCCGATCTTGTGATTGCCGCAGGCGGCGACGGCACGTTCAACGAGGTTATTAACGGCATTGCTCCGGAATCCGGCACTGTGGCGTTCATCCCTATGGGGACAACCAACGTGTTTTCCTTCGAGATGGGCCAGCCGAAGAAGCTGAATGAAATTGTGAGCCGGATATTCGATTCGCCGCCGAGGGCAATTTCGCTTGGCATGGCCAATGGCCGCTATTTCGCGCTGATGGCCGGGGCCGGTTTCGATGGCGAGACCGTGTTTCGCATGAACGACAGCCTCAAGCGCAGATTCGGCAAGGCCGCGTATCTGCTTGCTGGATTGAGGTTGTGGCTTGGTGGAACTTCGGGCACAATCACTGTGCAGACAGACAGCCGGACGACGCTGGAATGCCATACGGCGATTGTCTCGAACGCATCGTGCTATGGCGGCCCGATAAGGCTTGCCGATGTTTCGATGGAAGACCCATGGCTGGTTCTTACGGCGTTCGCGCCCAAATCATGGAAAGCGATCCCGTATATTGCTCTAAACCTTGCTCTTGGACGTCCGATAAAGAGAATGGGCGTTACTGCGGTCAAGGTGCGCTCGGCTGAACTGGTATCGGACAGGCCGATGCGTTATCAGCTTGACGGCGACCGGGGCGGAACGCTTCCCGTTCATGTCTCGATTGCGCCGTCGGCAATATTCCTTAGAGGTTGACACAGAGGGGAACACGATGTTCAGGGAAAAAGTAAGCAAACTCAAGGCAAAGGGGCTTTTCAGGGCAACGCTTGGAATCGATTCCTGCCACGGGCCGGTGGTGCGCGCGCAGGGCAGGGAGATGATCAACTTTGCCTCGAACAACTATCTGGGGCTTGCGGGCCACACGAAGGTTGTGGAGGCGGTTGTTTCAGCTGTGCGCGAGTACGGATGGGGATCCGGCGCGTCGCGCCTGATGAGCGGCTCGAACCATCTTCACGAGGAGCTTGAGCAGCGGCTTGCCGCGTTCAAGGGGGCCGAGGCCGCGCTGTTGTTCAATTCCGGATACATGGCAAACCTTGGCGTGATTCCGGTGCTGGCCGAGGACGGGGTGACGATTTTCAGCGACGAGTTGAATCATGCCAGCGTCATCGACGGAGTGAAGCTTGCGAAGGCGGAGGTGAAGATCTACCGCCACCGCGACGCCGCGCACCTTAATGAACTGATGACCGCCACGCCGGGGGCGAAGATGATTGTCACCGACGGCGTGTTCAGCATGGACGGCGACATCGCGCCGCTGGACAAGATAAGAAATCTTGCCCGCAAGCACGAGGCTGTTCTGTATGTGGACGATGCCCACGGCGCGGGAGTGCTTGGCAAGCACGGGCGCGGAACAGGCGAGCTTTACAAGCTCGACATAACGAAAGACGTGATCATCGGCACGCTCTCGAAGGCGTTCGGCGGCGTTGGCGCGTATGTGGCCGGAAACCGCGCCCTGATAGATTATCTGCGAAGCCGCGCGCGCACGTTCATATTCACCACGGCGCTGCCGCCTCCGGCGTGCGCCGCAACAATTGCCGCGCTCGACATAATCGAAAAAGACGGGGCCGCGTTAAGGAAAACACTTGCCGACCTCAGCGACAGGCTTGCCGCCGGGCTGGCAAAACTGAATATTCCGGCGGACGCCGCCACGCCGATATTTCCGGTCATGACCGGCGACGTGAAGAACACGCGCCGGATTTCATCACGAGTGGAGGTTCGCGGCATTCTTGCCCCCGCCATCCGCCCGCCCACGGTTGCGCCGGACGCCTGCCGCCTGAGGGTGAGCATCACGGCGGCGCACACGCCGGAACAGATAGACCACCTGCTTTCGGCGCTGGCGGAGGTTTTCTGAATTCTATAAACCTGGCCGCCCTTGTTGCCGGAGCAAGCGGCGGGCTTGGCGGCGAGGTTGCGCGCGTTCTTGCCAGAAACGGCTATGCCGTGGCGTTGCATTGTTTCGGCAACTGTCAAAAGGCCGAGGCGTTGAAGGATGAGATCGGCCACGATTCGCGTGTGTTTCGTGCCGATCTGTCGAACTCCGAATCTGCTTGCGAGATGATTCGCGATGTGGCAAAGTGGCTCGGCAGCCTGCATCTGATCGTGAACGCCGCCGGAATCACGCGCGAGTCGCTTCTCATGAAAACATCGCCGGATGATTTCGACCGCGTATGCGGCGCAAACCTGACCGCAGCGTTCAATCTGGTCAGGTTCGGCGCGCCATTGGTTGAGCGCGGCGGGCATATCGTGAATATATCGTCTTATTCTGCGGTTAAGGGCAAGGCGGGGCTGTCAGCATACGCCGCGTCGAAGTCGGCGCTGATCGGGTTCAGTCTTTCGGCGGCGCGCGAACTTGCTGAACATGGTGTTTGCGTGAATGTTCTGCTGCCTGGCTACATGCTTACGGAAATGGGGCAGTCGGCGTCGGAGCAAAGCAGGGAGGATGCCCTGCGCGAGAATCTGTTTCACCAGTATTCCGATCCGGCGGCAACTGCACGCTTCATTGCGTGGCTTGCCGGCGAGCCGACGATTACCGGGCAGGTATTCAATCTGGACGGCAGGGTGGGGTAGTGAATTATTGTCGTGCGGGCGAGGTAAAGTCGCCTCGACGAACCGAAATATAATTTTCATTGCAATCAGCAAAAACGAACCGATATAATCTTTAGGGCAAAGCCAATATCATGGGGGGGGAAAGCGGCAATGACAATCATATTACTCCCCGTTGTCTTGGCAGATTCCCTGTAAATTAGCACTTCGTTGTTAGTTGATAATTGCAATCAAAAGGATGGTATGAGATGAGGGGTAATGTCATCAGACTTCTTGTTGGAGCATGTATTGTCGCAATGCTTTGCTTGACGGGTTGTGGAGGTGGTGGCGGTTCTTCGTCAACATCTGCCAATGGCCTGATAACAGGCGTGGGATGGCTCTTCGAAAATGTTGCTCCGGATTACTATAATGATGGTTCAACATGTTCGATGACTGTTTATGTGTATTACAACGAATCGATTGCGGTGGATGACATTGACAGTTTTAGCATGACTGCGCCAAACGGGGTGCGTTGGACAAGTACATCGCTGAAAAGCAGCTTCGGAACCGGTAGTGCAGGAAAGCCTTACATCGCCAATATTTTTGTTTATAGTGTGAACCCAAACGCCTTTCCGCTCGCCGGAGTCTGGACTAGTGAGATTAAACTTAAGAATGGAGATAATTCATCGCTTCAGGGAACCCTCCACGAGCCAGGGAGCTCTGCCGACGCAACTCACAGGTATCTTTACACGAAAGAAGACTGGTCGCCTTCTACTGATTCGTCACAATACAGGGCTGCACTCAGTCGCTTTCCTGCCCAAGGCTATTCAATTGGATACTCCGGAACCGACGGAGGCAAGATCACATCCACAGGACTATCTGCTGTTAGAACAAGCTTTCTGGCGGCCGAGCCAAACGCATACAATATGTATTGCTGGATGTATGATGCCGATAAAGCATATCTAGGCTGTACAAACCATGAATACTCAACACTGGATCATTCAAGCACCAATCTGATTACCGCTAGCGGAGAGCTTTCGATTGTGTCGGCATCCACGAGTTCGTCGAGCGGGAGAGTTGACTTGTCCAAGGTGAAGTATATTAGATTTGTTTACACTGACGGCGCCCAATTCGCGCCGTCATCGTATTCGTCCATTAACCACCGTTCTGTCTCGTCTCTTATCGCGGTGAATTGAAATGATTTTGATTCTATTGTATTTCTGACTTATGGGCGGGTTTCAAACCCGCCATTACATGGTTAATTATCAATCCCTTTACGAAATATATCCCTCTTCCGCCAGATAGAGCATCACCTGATGGGCCGCCTCTTCCGGGTTCATGGTTGAAGTGTCAATCGTAATCTCCGGGTTCGAAGGCGGAATGTACGGATCGCTCACGCCTGTCACGCCCAAAACCTTTCCCGCGCGCGCCTTGGCGTAAAGCCCCTTCCTGTCGCGCTGTTCGCAGACCTCGATCGGCGTTGCCACGTAAACCTCAACGAAACCGCCGTGCCTGCTTATCAGCTCGCGGTTATGCCGCCGCGATTCCTCGTATGGAGCAATCGGCGCGCATATGGCGATTCCGCCGTTTTTCGTGATCTCGCTTGCCACAAAGCCGATTCTCGTGACGTTCAGGTTGCGATGCTCCTTCGAGAAGTTCAGTTCGCTCGAAAGGTTTTTCCGCACGATGTCGCCGTCCAGAAGCGTGACAGGCCGTCCGCGCATCTCCATGAACTTGACCATCAGCACCTTGGCCAGAGTCGATTTGCCGGAACCGGAAAGCCCGGTCATGAAGATCGTGAAACCCTGCCGCGAACGCTGCGGATGCGCCCGCCGCAGTTCATCGATTATGCCGGGGTACGAAAACCATTCAGGTATATCAAGCCCCTTTTCGAGGCGTCTTATCAGCTCGGCGTCGCTTATGCGGCGGACTGTCATCTTCGGCATTTCCGGCATTTCCGGCTTCACGCTGTCTGCCGGAACGAAGTCGGCCAACTCCTCGACGTAGAGCATCTCATCGGCGGCAATCATGCCAATTCCGGTTTCGGCCTCGAAACTCCGCACTATTTCACGCGCTTTGCCGCGTTCGTAAAACCTGCGGCCATCCTCCGCGCCCTCGAACGGATCGGCGTGATTGTCGGAAATCATTATGTGGCTGCATCCGTAGTTCTTGCGTATGATCGCGTGCCAGAGCGCCTCGCGCGGCCCGGCCAATCTGGTTGCTATGCTGGTGAGCCCCATCATCATCATGTTGCGCGGGAAGTTTTCGGCAAACGCCTTCCAGCAGTTTATGTGGGTGAAGTGGTCGGCGTCGCCCGGATGCCGCAGGCCGCCGGATGTCGGATGGAGAAGGATGTTCGCATTGGCCGCCCGCGCCGCTCTCATCGCCATCTCGCGGTGGGATCGATGAAGAAAACGGTCTGTGTGAAGCGCGATTACGTTTCGCCAGCCGTTGCGCGAAAACTGCCGGTGTGTTTCGGCTGGAGTAAGCCGCAGTTCGCGGAAATCGTAGTGAATGGGTGGGTGAACGCCCTCGATGGCGCCGCCGGCATAGAACGCTCCGGTTTCCTCGAAGAGCCTGCGAACGCCCGGATGGGCTTGCGTATCGTCCGTGTCGTAAACAGCGAGGGCCTCGCGTTTCTTGTCGGCCTGCCAGATGTCGGCAATATTCAATACCGCGATTAAAAAACCCTCCTGATCGCGAAGGGCCAGCCTTGAGCCGGGCGAAAGCGATGCTGCCGTCTTCTCGTCGATGTCAAGCGTAATCGGAATGGGCCAGAGCGAGCCATTCAGAAGTCGCATATTGTCAAGAACGGATTCGTAATCTGCCCGGCAAAGATACCCGGACAACGGGTAAAACCCCCGGTTTATAAGCATTTCCAGATCATGAAGCCTGCGCTGGTCGAGATCGACTGACGGCAGGTCGAGCGACTCGCGCTTGATGTCCTCAATCCGTCTGAAATGCACGAGCAGGTTTTCCGCGTGATGGTTCATATGATAAGAAAGCCCCTGTAAAGTTGATTGTTGCACGAACCGACACAAGATACATGAAAACATGATGTTACGCAACCCGGATCGATTTCCTGATCGATTTCCTGATAGCGGCTCAAGTGTAAATGCTACATAAAGTAACAATATGTTTTTTACCTTTTCTCGTAAATTGCTTTTGAACCTGATTCATGTTGCCGGTTTTTTCTTTCAGGTGTAAGCTTTTTCGTGTTTCTGCCGATAATGTCTGTAACCAAATGAACTGGTATTGATATTGCTTGGAAGCAGCAAGAAAGAAAAAAGCGTTCCGCGATGAATCATGTTTCAGGAAGATTTTCGATTGTAAATAGTTTCGGCGAACGTCCGCTCGAATGGGGCGTGTCGCATTTTTCGCATTCAAACCACATTCATTATTTCAAGGAGGAAACGCATGTCTGAACAGCAGAGCTCACTGAAGGAGATTTACGCCGTACCGGATTATTTCAAGAAGAAAGCCTACGTGACAAGCATGGACGAGTATGCCCGGATGTACAAGGAATCGATCGAGAATCCCGACGCTTTCTGGGGCGGGGTTGCCGATGAGCATGTCACATGGTTCAAGAAGTGGGACAAGGTTTCGGACTACAACTACGGTAAATCGGCGCGGGATCTGCACATCAAGTGGTATACCGGCGGCAAGCTGAATGTTTCGTACAACTGCCTCGACCGCCATCTTGAAAAGCGCGGCGATCAGGTGGCTATCATCTGGGAGGGCAATGATCCGGCGGTTGACCGCAAGATCACATACCGCCAGCTTCACGAGCAGGTCTGCAAGTTCGCCAACGTGCTTAAATCAAGCGGCGTGCAAAAGGGCGACCGCGTGACGATATACCTGCCGATGATTCCTGAACTGGCAGTGGCAATGCTTGCCTGCACCCGAATCGGCGCCATTCACTCCATTGTTTTCGGCGGCTTCTCGGCAGACGCGCTTCGCGACCGGATTCAGGACTGCAACTCGAAGATCGTTATCACATGCGACGGCACATATCGCGGCGCAAAGGCCATTCCACAGAAGGTGAACGCCGACAAGGCCGTGGCGCAGTGTCCGATGGTGGAAAAAACGATTGTGGTCAAGCATGTGGGCGATCAGGTTAGCTGCGACATCAATAACAAGTGCGCGTGGTGGCACGACGAGATGGCAAACGCGTCGGCAGACTGCCCGGCGGAAGAGATGGACGCCGAAGATCCGTTGTTCATCCTCTACACCTCAGGCTCCACCGGCAAGCCCAAGGGCGTGCTTCACACAACCGGCGGCTATCTTACATACGTTGCCTACACGCACAAGATGATCTTCGACTATCATGACGGCGACATCTACTGGTGTACCGCCGACATCGGCTGGATCACCGGCCACAGCTACATAGTTTACGGCCCGCTTTGTAACGGCGCAACCTCCATAATGTTCGAGGGCGTTCCGACCTATCCCGATCCGGGCCGTTTCTGGGCGGTCTGCGACAAGCACAAGGTGAACATCTTCTACACCGCGCCTACAGCCATCCGCGCCCTTGCCAAGGAGGGAAGTTCGTGGGTTGACAAGTACAGCCTCGAATCTGTTCAGTTGCTTGGAAGCGTGGGCGAGCCGATCAATCCTGAAGCATGGAACTGGTATCACACGCATGTGGGGCGCGGCACGCGTCCGATTGTGGACACGTGGTGGCAGACCGAAACAGGCGGAATCCTGATTACGCCGCTTCCGGGCGCGGTAGATCTGAAGCCCGGCATGGCTACGCTTCCGTTCTTCGGCGTGGAGCCGTGCATAGTTGACGACAAGGGCAACGAGCTTGAAGGCGTCTGCGAGGGCAAGCTCTGCATGAAGAGGGCGTGGCCGGGCCAGATGCGCGGCGTTTTCGGCGATCCGGAACGCTTCTTCAATACCTACTTCGTTCAGTATCCGGGCATGTACTTCACGGGCGACGGCGCGCGACGCGACGCCGACGGCTATTACCAGATCACCGGACGCGTTGACGACGTTATCAACGTTTCCGGCCATCGCATGGGAACCGCCGAGGTGGAATCGGCGCTGGTGTCGCATCCGAAGGTTGCCGAATCGGCGGTCGTCGGATTCCCGCACGACATCAAGGGGCAGGCGATATACGCTTACGTTACGCTCAACACAGGCGTGGAGCCGTCCGACGAACTTCGCAAGGAACTTGTTCAGCATGTCCGGAAGGAGATCGGCCCGATTGCAACGCCGGACAAGATTCAGTGGGCTCCAAGCCTGCCAAAGACCCGTTCGGGCAAGATAATGCGCCGCATTCTGCGCAAGATAGCCGCGGGCGAGGTTGAACCGTCGGGATTTGGCGACACATCAACGCTGGCAGATCCCACTGTTGTGGATCAGCTCGTGCAAAACAGGGTGTAATTACTGATTATCACCAACTCCGTCCTGCCCTCCCCTTAATCCAAGGGGAGGGTCTGGGCGAGGTTGTAACTGAAATAACAGGCTCTGCTGGGGGGAGATGCGCAGGGATTTTCCCGGCATCCCCCTTTTTTTTAAGAACCCCACTGCCTCGCCCCCGCCATCTCTCCTGGAGGAGAGGGTGTGTTCCCTCAAGTTTACCCGCAGATCAAACGAAAAGAGCTTACGTTTTGGTGCGTGGATCAGCCTTTCATAGCGGATATTGAATGACCGAAAAAAACAGCGACAACAACGGATGCGCCGCAATAGAGGATGAACTCGTATTCCGTTTGGCGTTCGAGCATCTTGTCAGCGATATTTCAACAGGATTTATCGATCTCGATGCTTCAATGATGGATCAGGGTGTCGATGAAGCCCTTAAACGGATTGGCGAGTTTACCGGCGTTGACAGAAGTTATGTGTTTCTGTTTCGCGGCGACGGTTCCACGATGGATAACACTCACGAGTGGTGCGCCGATGGCATTGGGCATGAGATATGTAACCTGAAGGGCGTGTCCATCGAAGCGGAAGTGCCATGGTTCATGAAAACGCTTCTGAGGGACGGAGTCGTGCATGTCCCCGACATATCCCGGCTTCCGCGGGAGGCATCCGCCGACAGGCTGCATTTCGAGCAGCAGGGCATTCAATCGTTAATAGTAGTAGTGATGCGCTACAGGGGTGAGGTCAAGGGTTTTCTTGGCTTCGACTCGGTACGGGACAAACTTTGCTGGGGCGCGGACACGATACAGCTCCTTCGCCTTGCCGGAGAGATAATCATCAACGCAATCGAACGCAAGCGGGCCGAAAATGCCCTGAGGCGCGAGGAACAGCGGTATAAATCGCTTTACGACGACAACCCGTCCATGTTCTTCACTATCGACCGCAACGGAATTATCATTTCCACCAACCGGTTCGGAGCAGAGTCGCTGGGCTACCATGCTGACGAGCTTATAGGCCAGCCAATTGTTATCCTGCATCGGGAAGCGGACAGGGAAGCGGCCCAGGCGCATATCGAAAAGTGTTTCCGGAGGCCGTCGGAGTTGCACCGCAGGGAGTCGTGCAAGGTGCATCGCGAGGGCGCGCTGTCCTGGGTGCGCGAAACCTCGCGCATCATAGAGAACGAAGACGGGGCGGATGTGCTGCTTCAGGTATGCGAGGACATCAACGAGGCACACTACCTTTCGGAGCAGCTCACATATCAGGCAAGCCACGATTCACTCACCGGCCTGTTCAACAGGAGGGCGTTTGTCCAACGGCTTCAGCGGGCGCTGGAAACAGCCCGCAGCGAGGAAACTGAACACGCGCTCTGCTATCTCGATCTCGACCAGTTCAAGGTGATTAACGACACGTGCGGCCATGCGGCGGGCGACGAACTCCTGCGCCGCCTTGGAAGCGTTATCGGCAGGAACCTGCGGCGGCGCGATACGGTAGCCAGGCTTGGCGGCGATGAATTTGGCTTGCTGATGGAATATTGCTCGCTTGAGCACAGCCTGAAGCTTGCGCATACGTTACGGAAGGCGATAGAGGATTTCAGGTTTGTCTGGGAGGACAAGGGATTCAGCATCGGAGTAAGCATCGGTCTTGTCCCGATCACGAAAAACAGCGAAAACATCACGCTGCTTATGAGGGCGGCAGACACGGCCTGTTTCGCGGCGAAGGATGACGGCAGGAACCGTGTTCATGTCTACAAGGAGGACGATTCGGAGCTGGCCAGGCGTTACAGCGAGATGGAATGGGTGGCGAAGCTGAATACGGCATTCGAGAAAAACAGGTTTATTCTCTGTGCCCAGAAGATCATGCCGCTTGTTTCCGGCGCTGACGATAGGGCTCATTACGAGATTCTGGTCAGAATGATGGACGATGATAACCGCGCCATCGCGCCGGGAATGTTTCTTCCCGCCGCCGAGAGGTATAACATCACGCCGCGCCTCGACAGGTGGGTGATAACCGCCACTTTCAAATGGCTTGCCGCTCATCCGGAGCATCTTGAGGCGCTTCATCTCTGCTCGATAAATCTTTCCGGTCTCTCGCTTGGAGATCCTGAGTTTCTGGCGTTTGTTATCAGGCAGTTTGAGGACACCGGGGTTCCGGCTTCAAAGATATGCTTTGAGATTACCGAAACCGCCGCAATCGCCAACGTGAATGAAGCTACCGGATTCATCAAGACGCTTAAGAAATTCGGCTGCATTTTCGCGCTGGACGACTTCGGAAGCGGTCTTTCGTCGTTTGCCTATCTGAAGCATCTGCCTGTGGATCTGCTGAAGATTGACGGCGTTTTCGTGAAAGACATCGTTGACGATCAACTCGACATGGCGATGGTCAAATCCATCAACGAAATCGGCCATGTGATGGGCAAGCGCACGATAGCCGAATTCGTCGAGAATGCGGAGATCCTGAGGGTGCTTCGCGAAATCGGCGTCGATTACGTTCAGGGGTATCACATCGGCAGGCCGGAGCCGCTGGACGGGGAGAACTGACGGCTATCCGCTACTGCTCAACCACCCGCAGGCTGTATGTTCCGTATCTTCCGGCGAATGCAAGCGGAGCAGGCGAAGTTTTCACCTCGGCGTAGTACACGCCGGAGGCGGCTGGCGAAAAGGTTATGCGCGATGCGTATGCTGTAAACCTGTCAACACTGCACCCAAGGTATGAAACGCCGGACGGTATGCCGATCAGCGAGGCATCGTCATCGTTTTCAGCGATCACGGTTCCCGATGAGTCGTAAAGCGCAAGATAGCTGTCAGCTCCGTTTTTCAGGCAATATGTCTGGATGGTGTAGTTCTTTCCGGCGGCAGCCGTGAATGCCACGACGTCTTTATCAGCCAATCCGTCGGCACGGTAGAGATAGTGTCCCTCGCCCTTGCTGAATTCAATTGCGCGCATATCGGTTGAAATAGCGTTGTCCGCCTCGTACGAGTCTTCAATGTAATACACCCGGCGGTTGCTGAAAATTGTTTCAAGCTGTGTGCGCCCTGCCTGATCCGGCGCAGCCGTTTGCAGTATTCCGTCCCAGAAAGCCTCAAGGTTTTTGCGGTTGGCTGTTGCCGGGAAATAGTTCTGGATCACCCCCCAGATGGCGTCCATCCCGAAAGAGTTCATTACATTGAGCAGAATATTGGCCACGGCTATTTCATTCGAAGAATAGACATACGGATCCCCCGCCGCGCTCGAAGGCAGGCTGCCGATGTCTATGGCAATCTGTGCCAGGTGTTCGTATGTGTCGATATAGGCCGTCAGAGCTGTTCCATCGGATATCGAAAGGACATCCGGGCGATTGAGCTTCAACCACGTCTTGACGGCTGTCTGGAAAAAATCCCCCCATCCTTCGCTGAAGGCCATCCGGAGGTCAAGATCGGTTTCGGTGAAGGAATGGTCGCCGCCGGGCGATTCGTCAACCGAGTAGGTCTTGGCGATGAAGTGACCGAATTCGTGCAGGTTCACGTCGTCATCGAAGTGGTCGGTATCGCCGCTGCCGTCCGCGTTGCCGCCAAGAATGTACGCGCCGCTTCCCATCGGGCAGTAGACCGGATCCGAATCGGAACAGTACCATGTTCCCTTGGCGCTGCCGAAGCCCCAGAATATCCTTAATTCAGAAGGCAGCGGTTTCGAAAGCGCAAGGCTCTCAATGAACTCGGAGGCCGCGGTGTAGATGTCAAGCAGGTTGAATGCCGGATCTGCTCCGTTGTCAAGCGGGATGTCGAAATCGAACGGCAATGTGTCGCCGGCAGAGCGCACGAGCGTGGCGACCGACTCCGATGAAATCCCGGTGCTGGAAGACACTGCGTATAGGTTGCCGTCCGTATCGTTCACGTTGATGGTCATCGGAGTTCCAGCGCCGGTGCTTGCAAACACGCGCATGCGCAGATTGCCTGTAATCCCGGCTATGGCAAGCAAGTAGCTGCCGTCGGCTCCTGTTTCGCCCGATGCTACTACCTGCTCCATACCGAAGGCGTTAACGCTGTAAGCCTCGATTCGCGCAAACCTTACCGCCTTTAAGGATGTCGAGCCTGTAAAACCGCCCATCCCATACTCCTTGTCGGCGTACCTGATCCTGCCTGAAAGGCTGAAAGGCTCCGACGGGCTTACAATGTGTCCGGCAGTGCCTGTTGCGCTGTCATTTGTGCCGCAGCCGCCTGCCGTCAACAAGGCAACCAGCACGAAAGCGAGGGCAGACAGGCGTTTCATTTCACCTGGTAATCGACAACGTTTTTGCCGTTGCGCTTGATGCGGCGTGGAGTCTGCTTCTGCAACGACTTCTCAACAGGGTTCCGGCCAGTGCTCCATGAGGCCGATCCGGAGAAAACGCCGCCGCCCTTGTCCGTCAATTTTGCGTTTGCATGAACCCGCGCGAAACCGTTCTCCGGGATACCCACAACAACACCGAATGAAACGAACTGCCCCTTTGCAACTTGTCCGCGCCACTGTCTTTCGCCGGAGACGATTTTCACGCCGTCGGAAAGCTCCAGGTCGATTGCAAGCGCGTCGGAATCTGCAAGCGAAAGCGCCATGATTGCAAGCTCGGCGTTTTCGCCCGGCGAGTATGATGACTTGTCGGCGGAAATAGTGAGGCTCAATGGCGATTTTGGCTTGAATGCCGGTTCTCCGGCGTTCGCGTGAGATGCGGAATGAAGAAAGAAAGCGGCTGCAATGAACAATGTCGGAATCAAATGTTTCATCATGGATGGCTCCGGCGCAATCGGATAATCATGAACAATCAAGTGTCTGGGGAGAGACAGCCCCCTTGCGGGAAGGGGGCTGTCAATCCGTCTGTCGTTATCTAATGCATTGTGGTCTGCATTGGCCAGAACATTACATTGAATGACGGGCCTGTCACGCTTTCACCGCCCAGCACGACGGTTTCATCGCTTGTGCAGGTTCCGTTGGTTTCGCATTGATCGTGCCTGACACGAAGAATGCCGCCCCATGTTTCGAACCAGACATTTCCGGCCTGCCAATCCGGCCACCAAGTGCTTTCCCACTCGGTTGGCGACTCGTCGATAGTGCCGTCAAGATCCCTGTCTTCCCAGACGACAATGTATTTCCAGTTGTTTTTGCTGCCGAGGAAATCGCCGATCGTGGGAACGAGCGTGTAGGTGTTGCCGCTCACGCCGGCAACAACGGGAGCGCTTTTGATAATTGTGCGGGAACAAGGATTGAAAATCTTGTCCGGATCGCACGACTCCGTTACGAGCGCTGCCGTGAGGCCCGTAACGTCTGAAAGATTCATCGTCGAGTTGTCGTTGCCGTTGACTATCGATACGTTGCCGGTAATGGTGAACGTGGCAGCCTTGTCTATCGGCTTGGCCACCCTGAATTCGGCCCATGAGTTGCCGCCGTTTCCGAGCATTTCACCGGTTGACTGGTCGATGAACTCGATGCCGAGATTCACGTTATACTTCAACGTCGATCCGGCTGGAAGCTCCGGAATGGCTGTAGGAATTGTGAATGAAGTTGTGAAAATGCGCTTGTTCTGCTCCCAGGAATTCCAGATGGGTTCCCAGATGCAGCCGTTGACATCGCATCCGCTCTTGCCTACATCAAGACGGTAAACCATCTTGACGCCGTCAGGCAGGTCGATTACCGGAGGCTCCCACGAAATGGTCACCTTCGCGCAGTCTGCCGTCTCACCCGTGGCTGGCGGCAGCCCGGTGCTGCACATCACGTTGGCCGAGTAATTGGTCTCTTCGTAAGTCTGCCATGCCTGATTGAAGGCATCGGTTTCGGCCTGAGTTGCATCCCATCCGGGCCATATCGGCGCGCCCTTCGGGGAGGTCAGCTTCGCAATGGCATCGGTCATGCCGGTAATGACCTTCTTGTTGAAGGTCTTCCTGCTCTGCTCGGTTCCATTTTTGCTTACAACAACAACATAGTCGCCGGAAGTGAAGTCCGAGATGATGCGACTGGCGTCCGGCTGGACGTTTACGTTTCTGGCTGAAGTCTTCATCGAAACCTTGGGCACCGATGTTCCGGTTCCGCCATTAGCGCCACCACCGTCCGTGCCGCCCGGCTGCTGTTGCTGCGATGCCCATGCTTCGCGCCACGGATCGATGATCCAGCAGTTATTCCAGAGATCCGGTTGCCGTCCATCGAGTTCGGCCTCGCTCATGAGATCAACGGTTCCGGTTCCGCCGCCCTTTTTCGGATATGTAAGCGATACCGAATATCCGGTTACATCCACCGAGCCACCCTGTCCGCCGACAAACTGCTGCACGAGCGAGGTGATGTCCATCCAGCAGACGCCTGCGCTCATCATGTCAACGTCCTTGCCGCTGCCGGCGGTGGTTTCAACCCACGTTCTGCCCGGATGCAGCCAAAGCTCGAAGATGTCAACGCCGCTGTATTTGCCGGCAAGCACATCCTCATAGAAGCCCAGCTTCTGCATCAGGGAGCCGGGTTTCATCGGATTGAATTCGATCGGATCCTTCTTCTCGTAGGTGACGGAATTGCCGTCTCCCTGCTGTGCTTCCACAGTGGATTCGATGCCTTCCCTTTCGAAAGCGCTCTTGATGTAAACGTCCATGAAATAGATCGTGAACGCTATCGCCTGCGGAACATTAAGAGGCGTCTGGAGGGTGATGGCCGTCCATGTGCTCTTTTCGGCGCGCGGGAACAGGCCAAGAAGAACAGGCGGGATCTCTGCCAGTTTCTTCTTCTCTTCCGCAGTCAGGGTTCCGGCGTCTCGCTTATCGTAAAGATCGTACATCTTGGCCAGATCGGTGTTGAAGCCCGCGACTCCGCCGCTCTTCGACACATCGCCGGGCATGTCGCTCTGGAAGATATTCTTGTACTCAAATCCCGCGATGATCGAATCGATCAGTTCGCCGGATTTGATGGTGATATTGGCGATAAACTTGTCGGCGAAAAACTGAACCATGAACTGCGGCACTCCGCCTTCCTCTTCGCCGTCCATCATCTCCCTGAAGACGCGCTGAATGAGTGTCAGCTTCTCAGCGTCGGTTGATGCGCCGCTCATGTCGAACTTGACGGACTGCACCTCGCCTTTTACCGTGCCGAGATTGCTATCGACGTCGTCATCTGCGATGATCTGTCCGGCCACGTTATCCATGTCGTCGTTCTTGATATCCTCGCCGAGAACGGCGTCGATATCGTTGTTTGTAACATCCACAACCATTGAGGGGATCTGGATCGCGCCGCTGTCAACCAGCGTAAGGATTGCGTTCTTCACCGCGTCAACGATCTTGCTGACGACATCCTGATCGATTCCCGATCCTGAGGTTGCATCGAGAATGGCGCTCACAATCGCGCCGACAACCACCGATGTTTCAGGTGACATCTCCTGCTCCAGAGTGGTTGCGCCATCCGGCACGTCAACATTGGCCTTGAGTTCAAGAGCCTTGCCCTCTCCGGCTAACTTGACATAGCGGACGATGTAATTGATGCCGTCCTTTACGCCGTCGCACTCATATGTCGGATTGCCTGCCGCGTCGGGTGTTTTGAATGAACATGTAATGCCGGTGTCTTCAAGTTCACCGTTTGCGCCAACGACATAGAGCTTGACCTTGGCGTCTACTGTCCAGTCGGTAGCGCGGAAAGCGCTACGCATCTGGCCGTTGGGCTTCTTGCCCATCGCCTTGCCGAGGATGGCGTTGTCGGCTGAACTCAGGCTGGAGAGCTTGATTGTGCCGGACACCTTGGCCGCGCCGGAATAGGTTCCGCCTGTGCCGCCACCTCCTCCGCCACCGTCGCCTCCGCCACCGCCGCCGCTTGTGTCCGCAGGCGCTGAACTGCCTCCGCCACCGCCGCTACCGCCGAAGCCGCCCAGCGCGACTGCGATCAAAAACATCATCAGAAATGAAAAGCCACGTTTACGAAACATAACCAACAATCTCCTTTCCGTAATAACGGTTCAGTTAGTTGCGCGTTTCGAGAAATAAACTGTATCGCCCAATGAACGATTCGATAACCGGGGCGCGCCTGCTTATGACGTAACCACCTCCCTTCGACTTCCGGCGCGCACGCGAATTGTGCATGTCAATATTCCTCCACGCCCGAACTGCTTTCAGTTCGCGGCAACGTAATACTTATCGGAAGCTCGCGAGCGATACTTGAGGCGGCTTATGAAAGCCGCCTTAGTCCGTAACAGATTGTAAAGGTTGTATAAATGGTTAACTGACTGAAACGGTGCGGATGAAAATCAATAGGTGTAGGAGGTTCCCATGAAAAGAAGTATTTCGTTCATTTTGACATCCTGAATAGCCGCAGAACCGCCTACTATGCGGGATTTTCCACTGCCATAGCTATAAGTTGCTCCGAATGTGAGCGACGTTGATTTGGAAAACATGCTGTAACTCAGGGAGCCCCCGTAAAGGTCGATGTTTTCCTCCGAGTTCGAGTTGCCTGAAGAGACTTTCGGTGTATTTGCGAAATTTGTGAATAATCCGGCTCGTAACGCCGCGCTGCTCGATAGATAATACTCGGTGCCGACAGCCAGATTCAACACCTGCTCGCTCCTGATCGACGTTACGAGCGGCCCGCTGTCGGTGTTGTACGCGAATACTTTCGGGTTCGAATCCTCCGTTGCCTCGGAGCTTGAAAAGTATGTTGCGTCGGCGGTTATCAGGAAATATGGGGAGGGGAAATACGCGCAGCCGACCGCTATTTTCAGGGGCATGGCCCGCTTTTTTCCCGATGATTCTTCCAGCCTCTCGAACAAACCAGTGTCGCTGTTTCTGCGGGACGTCTGCAAATCGTAGTCGGATGTAAGGAGAATTGTTTGGGCCACCGACACTCCAACCGAATACTTCGCGTCTTGGGGCGACCACATTATTCCCAATATCGGCCTCAAACCCATCTCATGGCTCTCAACATACATATTGCTCCAGTCGTAGGATTTGTTCGTGTCCGTAAAGATATTCTCGAAATTGGCTGTCTTCTCCATGCTTCTATAATGAAGATAGAGTGTGCCGCCAACGGAAAAACTGTCCGAGACCATCAATGAATACGATGGCCCGAACAGATATGTGGTATCGCTCTGGTTAACATTTACCATGTATCGCTTGGAGCCGGTCAGATCTGTAAAAACCTGATCCTGATCCTCTGTTATCGAGTCTGGAACGGCGTATGAAAAGCCTACAACACCTTTGCTCAGTGGTTGCACAATGCCGAAGAAGTTTGGAAGAAGCGAGGATGAACTTCTTTCCCAATCGTGTTTTCCAAGCGCATGTTCATACACCTTGTTGGAGATGTAAAATGCGTTTACGCTTGCCGACAGATTGCCGCCGCTTTGATAGGCAATGCCTGCGGGGTTGTAATACATGCCCGGCGCATCATCCGAAACCGCCGTATACGCTCCACCCATGCCGGCTGGCCGCTCGCCGATGAGGATGTTCGTGTAGTGATACTCGTCGGCGCCGGCGATGCCGCGGAATGCGAATACCAATAAGACAAGGCTGATCAGTGCGGCATTAACCCTTGCGTTTTGCATACTTTTCGAACCGAATCTTCCAGTCGGCATATTTTCCGGCCTCCAGTCCTTCCTTGGTTATGGTGCTCTGAATTCTGCCAGTGCGTTCCTCGAAACCGGGGTGAAGCTTCTTCAAGGTTGCGGTCTCGGACTCCTTGGCCTTGGCAATGCGGTCGAGATACCCGGACAGCGCGCGCGGATCGTAGTTCATCGACGCTGAAAGCACTGTTCCAAGCGAATCGGCCTCGAATTCGTCGCCTTTCTGATAGCCGCGCTCAAGCAGGATGTTCACAGCCTGATCCACAGCCTTGGTGAACGCAACTTTCACAACGTCGGTCGATCCGCCAAGCAGCCGTCCTACACCGGCTGACGCCTCCTTCGACGTCGCCTTGATGTCAAGCTCGCGCACGATATGCCGTTGCGTGATGTGAATGATCTCGTGGCCGAGCACTCCGGCAAGCTCAGCCTCGTTATTCATTACGTCTATCGCGCCCTTCGTGATGAAAACATAGCCGCCCGGAGCGGCGAAGGCGTTAATCTCAGGTGTGTCAAGCACGCCGAACGTGAACATCAGTTCCGGCCTGTTCGCGTTTCTGGCAAGCGACTTGCCTACAAGATTCACATAGCGCGTTAGTTCGTCGTTTTTGTAAAGGGTGTACGTGCCTATTATTCTGGCCGCCACCTCGCGTCCGACCTCGATTTCGGCCTGAACATCATCTTCCGTGATCCACTGCTTTGTCTCGTGAGCCCGCCCGCGAGCGCTGCCTGCGTCGATTGTCGCGGCAACCAGAAGCAGGCCGGCAAGCATCACGCCGATCTTTCTTAACCTGTTCATGATTATTCTACTCCCCCGTATTCACGAACTTTTCAACGTCATCGCCGGTAATCGTGCCGGAAAAACCTTCCAGCGATTTGAGGGAATCGTAATCGGCAAGCCCAAGCTGGCTCAAGCGCTTCCGATCCTTCTCGGCCAGGCCGCGCGCGGCAGCGGCGGACGTCATTGCGGATGCCCTGCGCCTGGATTGATCCTCTACGGCGACGGCTTCCTTCTCGACCGGCTTGACCGTGCCGAGCGGCGGGTTTTCCGAAACCGTCAGCCTGTTAACCCATCCTTCGTTGCCGGACGGCGTCTGCACATGAAACCAGTCGCCTTCCCTACCGGTGACCGCAAGCTCGGTTCCGCGTTCAACAACAGCCTTCACATCGGATTTGAAGCCGGGCGATGCCATGACCTTTGCCTTCAGGCTCTGGACGTAAAGGACATCGGCGGCAAACGCAACGGTTGCCGCGAAAATGATGATAAGAGAAAAAATACGTTTCATGCGAGCCTCCGATTGATACTTATCGTCAGGTGTACATCTGGACATTAGTCATTTCTGTTAGTCGCGCGCTCAGAAACTCCGCTCGCGCTCAGCCGGTTTTCGCAACGCTTCAAGAAAATATCCTTCACCATGTCGTCGTCAATCCGGCGGTAAAACTCCAGCGCGCCGTTGTAATCGCCGCGTTCGTAGCATTCGAAAGCCTTGCCGCTTGTTTCGGCGTTCCAGAACTGATGCTCGCGTGACTTGTCGCCAAATGCCGGGCAGACTTCGAAAATGCGGACATCCTCTTTTTTGCCGCGAACCGTTACCTTGTCGATTATCCTGCATGGAACACCGCCTTCAAGCCGCCTGAAGGTGTTTTCGGAGATCAATATCGATGTGCCAAAGTTCTTGTTAAGGCTCTCCAGTCTCGATGCCAGGTTCACGGTGTCGCCGATTACAGTATAACTCAGTTTCCGGGCCGATCCGATATTCCCAAGCACCGCCGGGCCGCTGTTGATCCCTATGCCGATCCGTATTTTGTAATCGATTCCCATCTCGCGAATCTCCCTGTTTACCTCATCGAGCTCGCGAATCATTTTGCATGCGGTCTCGACCGCACGGAGCGGATGATTGTCTATCCGTATCGGCGCGCCCCAGAACGCCATTATCGCGTCGCCGATGTATTTGTCGACCGTTCCCTTTCCCTCGAATATGACGTCAGTGAGCCGAGAAAGGTAGCTGTTGAGCATTTTTACGACAGTTTCGGGCGATTCCCTGTCGGAAAACGACGTGAAGCCGCGTATGTCGGCAAACAACACGGTGATGTCTTCCTTGGCGCCGCTTAATTTCGTACCCATGCCCTCGAAGTCGTCAAGCACTATTTCCAGGACTTCCGGCGACACATACTGGGAGAATACCTTGCGAACCTTGATCTTCTCGCGCCCCTCGGTCACGAAAAGCCAGCCGAGTACCGAGAGAGTCGAAAACAGTATCGCGGCAAAAGGCGGCGCGCCGTCGTAAACATGATTGTGCTGAAACCTGTACAGGTAGAATGCGCCCCAGACGATGCAGGCAACAAATGGCGCGATCAATTTGAGCGATGGGCGCTTCGGCAGCATGGTTCCGGCGATAGTGATAATTGCCAGAATCAGGGCGGCGGCAAACGTCCTCCCCTTTCCGGCAGGCACAAGGAAATCGTTCAGGATGAAGTTGCTTGCAAGCGTTGCATGAAGGTAGACGCCGGGCGTCCGGGCCGATACGGCAGTGGCCTTCAGGTCTTCCACGCCGACGGCGCTCGCGCCGATATAAACGATTTTACCTGTGAATTCAGCGGGATCGACCATGATGTTCTCGACGTCGCCGGATATTATTTTCCGGTACGACGAGAATATTCCGCTTATCGAATATGTGTTGTACTTGCCGTAAACGTTCAGGATGTAGTTGCCCTGGCTGTCCGTCACAATCCGGCGAGGGCCGATTTCAAGCTTCGTTCCGTCTATCGTGACCGGAAGCCCATTTGTGAAAGGCGCGATTCCGAGCACCGGGAAGAGACTGCCGCGGTATTCGCGAAACGGCTTTGTCCGCCTGTAAACGCCGTCCGCATCCGGCGAGAACTCAACGATGCCGACGCATTTGCCTGCTTCGTAAAGCTGCCGGAACGGAATGTAGAAGTTGTTGTTCAACGACGGCGGCGGCGCTTTGACATCGGCGTTTTTCAACGCAAACCGGGTGACGAAATCCGCTGGAAGCGGCTTGTTCAGCAGCGACTTGTTTTGTTCGTCCTCAGTGTCGCGCAGAAGCTGCGCGGCGTTGCATACGAAACCGGCCTCCGCCGTTGCGCGCACGAACGCCTCATCGTTCGGATCGAGCGCGCCGCCGGAAGCGCCCTGCGTTTCGGTGAAAAGAATATCGAGAAGCACCATTTTGGGCTTCGCCAGCCTGAAAAACTCGAAAAGACCGGCGTAAACGGCGCGCGGCCAGGGCCAGCGCCCGGCAAAGCTGTTCATGGCGCGAAGTGATGCCTCGTCGATGAGCACAACCGCAACCTCGTCCGACGCGCTTTTTTGCAGCCGCACCCGCCGCACGGCGCTGTCGTAGAGGCTGTTGTTGAGCGGGGTGAACAATCCGACTGTGTCGATGCCCCAGACGGCGAGCATGGTTACGGTGCAGATAAAGAGTGAAGGAATCAGACGCTTGCGATCTCTCATTTAAACTTGTTTCGTAATTCTTCGTGAACCCCTTTGCAATCATGCAGTTTCAATAAGCCGCTTTTATACTCGATGTGCCGTTTCTCCAGTTCGGCAATCTGGGCTTCAGCCAGCCAAAGCTCCCTTGCCGACTCTATCGTGATATTCCTGCCGCCGTCTTCTGCAAATTCTATCGATAAGTCTATCTTGTCATCAGGCATCGCGCCCGCGGCGCGTTCGGCCCATTCCACAACAGTCACGCCGCAGCCCGCGAGATACTCATCGAAGCCTGTGTCGTTAATAGAATCTTCATCCAGCCTGTAAAGATCGACGTGATAAAGCGGCATTCTGCCGTAATGCTCGGCGATTATCGTGTAGCTCGCGCTTGCAATCTCGCGTTCCGGAATGCCAAGCGCCGAGGCTATCCCCTTGGTGATGGTTGTCTTTCCCGCGCCAAGATCGCCGTGGAGGCAGACAACATCGCCGGCCTTTAGCGCCGTCCCAAGACGCCTGCCGATGCTCAGGGTTTCGGCTTCATCCGCCGCGTGAAGCCTTATGGTCATTGCCTGAAGCAGCCCCTTTACCTGAGCGCCTTCACAACGTCAACCTTCCCGACGATTCCGGCCAGACGGCCATCCTCCACCACCGGCAGCAGATGAAAACCCTTTTCGGCCATGATGCCGGCGATTTCCGCCACGGTTGTATCCGGGTTGATCGTCAAAACATCGCGGACACAGATGTCTTCGACTGTCGATGCCGCCACGCGTTTCATCTCGTCGAGAAGCGCGCCGGGCAGTGCGAGCGGGATTATCGCGTCAAACAGCCTTACAACCGTGGGAATGTGCAGGCGCGTGTTCGACCGGATCAGATCGTTTTCGGTGACGATGCCCACCAGCCCGGCGTCGTCGTCCACAACCGGCGCTCCGCTAATCCTGTGCTCGGCCAGAATGCGTCCAAGCTCCTCGATTGTTGTCTCGGCCTTAACCGTGATGACGTCACGGGTCATTATGTCTTTGGCTGTCATGGCATTGTGTCTCCTGTCTTTTCGTTCAGTATTGCGATAAAACCGCCCTGTCTTCCGGCCAACGCTCCCGACCGGCGGTACGAATGGAATCGGTCTCCGGAGCAGAACGTGCATTCGCCGGAAATCCATATGTTTTCAGCCTTCAATCCGGCAGAAAGAGCCTGCGCGCGGTTTGCTTCGGCAAGATTCAGCATTATCCCGCTCTCGCTCACGCTGTGAATGTCGTGCTTGTGGCATCCGCCGCCTGCCTTTTCGACCGCTTCCAGCACATCAGCCCCCACAGCATAGCAGCATCCGCGGATGCTGGGGCCTACAGCCAGCGTCAAATCGTCCGGATCGGTTCCGAATTGTTCGGTCATTTTCGATATTGTCTTGCCGAGTATGCCCGCAGCCGTGCCGCGCCATCCGGCGTGAACGGCGCCCACGGTCATTCCAACCGGATCGAACAACAGGAGCGGAACACAGTCAGCCGTTACAACGCCAATCAAAATCCCGCGCATTTTCGTTATGACGGCATCGGCTGTTTTATGCATCGGCGTGGTCGGCGTAATCTCGATTACGGTGTCGGTATGCTTTTGAACAGGCATGTACAGCGTGTAGCTTGAGGGCCTGAACATGTCGAAAGATGCTGTTTCGTTCCCGCGGTGTTTGGTTGTGAAGTATGCCGATACGCATGGATGCTTCATGTTCGGAGGCAAAATGTGGCTGTCGTATTTCATGCATACCAGTATGCCATGGAAGAATGGTAAGATTACAGACCAATCCGGCCATACAGGAAAGAATATGAAAATTCTTGTAGTTGACGATGAAAAACTGATCGCATGGGCCATTCAGCGGCTTCTCGTCAAGCGCGGCCATGAGGTGCATGTTGCCAACGATATCGAGCGTGCAAAGACATTTCTGGTGTCCAATACCTACGATCTTGTCATCTGTGACTATCTCATGCCTGAAGGGAAGGGGAGTTGCCTGATAGAGGCCGCCAACCTGAAGGCGGACGGAACGAAAAGCATCGTGATGAGCGGAGCCCTGTCGCAGGCAGGAATTCGCGAACTTCAGGTTGACGCCTTCATCGAAAAGCCGTTCCTGCTTGAAGAACTGGAAGTCGTGATAGACGATCTGTTCAAGAAATCCTGAATCCGGCTCACCAGACCCGCCGCGTTAGCTTGTCATGAAATCGATGGTCGAAAAAATCCGGCTCTCGCCCGAACCGGGCGGCATGGCCGACGCCGGAAAAATCAGGAATATTCTTGCCGCTGCCGGATTCGAACGCGTAAATATTCCGCTGCGAACGCTTCGCGCCCTTCCAGTCAGGCTGAAACGGCAGGGATATATCGATGCCGTTCTCGTGGCCGGCAATGACGAATGGCGTCTCGTGGACATCTCCGGCATCGCTCCGCTTGCGGTTGCCGTCGATCTGGGCAGCACAAACATTGTGGGCGCGCTGGTGAATCCTTCAGATGGCGAGGTTCTAGGCGAGAAGTCTGTCGTCAATCCGCAGACCAACTTCAGCGAGGACATTCTCGACCGCATTCTGTACAGCGACACGAAGATGCACGAGCTTCACCCGCCGCTTATCAACAGCATAAACGCGCTTGTGGAATCGCTCTGCGCCGACGCGGGCAGCAGTCCGGCTGATGTCGCGCTCATGACGGTTGCCGGAAACACCGCGATGGGGCATCTTTTCCTCGGCATCGAGGCCACGTCGCTTCCGGTCATGCCGAACAATCCGGTTGTGCATGACCCCGGATTTTTCACCGCAGGCGAGCTAGGTATCCGGATTCATGACGAGGGCATGGTTTATCTGTTGCCGAATGTGGGCGCGTTCGTGGGCGGAGATGTGGTGGCCGATATACTGGTTTCCGGAATGCACAGGTCAGAGGCCGTCCGGATGCTTATCGACGTCGGCACGAATGTGGAAATTGCGGTGGGCAACGCCGATTTTCTGCTGGTTGGAGCCGGAGCCGCCGGGCCTGCGCTTGAAGGGGGCATTGTGGGACACGGCGGAAGAGCCACGCTCGGCGCAATCGAGCGTGTCGGTTTCAATAAATTGGCCGCAACGCTTGAATATTCGACAGTGGGCGGCGGCAGACCCACACGTATATGCGGTTCCGGCTTGATAGATCTCATGGCTGTGATGTTCGAAAACGGCCTGATCGACGGCAAGGGCAGGTTCAATCCTGAGCGGGCCGCCGTGATTGACAGGGGAGACGACGGGCCTGCGGTGGTTATTGCGCCGGCATCCGGGAGCGCAACCGGGCAGGACATAGTCATCACCGAGAAAGACCTCGACAACCTGATAACCTCGAAGGCGGGCATGTACGCGCTCATTCACACGCTGACAGGGCATCTCGGCATCGGCATCGACGACATCGAAACGATATACGTCTGCGGCGCGTTCGGAAGCTATATCGATCCGCGAAGCGCAATGGCAATAGGGATGCTTCCCGTTATCCAAATCGATAAATTCAGGCCGCTCGGCAATTCATCCCTGAAGGGCGCTGCCGCGATAATTTCTGACGTATCGCTTCTGGCCGAGCTTCATGGGATAACCGGCAGGGTTACATACATCGACATAAACACCGATCCGCTTTTCATGCGGGAACTTCCCGGCGCGCTGTTCATTCCGCACACTGATGTCGAGAGGTTTGAACCGAAAAGGCCATGAACAGGATGCGCGCCGGCAACAAGGCTTAAAGGCAGCCTGTCACAGATTCATCCTGTAAAGCCACGCCAGTCCATCAATGGTTAGATCCGGCTTGACAAACGTTATCTCCGGAAGCCTTTTCGCCATAACGCCCGACAGTCCGCCCGTGGCCACAACCGTGGCTTCGCTGTCGATCCGGCCCTGCATTCGCGCAAGAATTCGCGCAACCGCGCCAGTGTGGCCTTCCAGAATCCCGATCCGCAGGCACTCATCGGTGTTTATGCCGATTTCCGGAACAGAACCGTCAAACGCAATTGCGCCAAGCTGCGCGGCTTTGCCAAAAAGCGCGTCGGCAGACGTTTTCAGGCCGGGCATGATCGCCCCGCCAATAAAAGCGCCATCAGCGCTGACAACGGAAAATGTGGTAGCCGTGCCGAAATCGATCACCACAAGCGGCCCCCCGTGGCAATGATAGCCGTATGCGGCGTTGACAATCCTGTCGGAACCGAGCTTGTCAGGGCGTTCGACATCCAGAACAATTCCCGTGCGTATCCTGTGCGACACCTCGATGATTCGCCCGGCGCAACAGTCTGCGGCGACATTGCGGATAATTGGCGTTGCGCGCGGAACCACCGATGAAACAACCGCGCCGTTAAAACGCTTCACGCCAAGACCGCCCAATGCTCCGTCAACATCGAATTCGTTCGCAATGCTTGCGGTCGGAACGCGAATTTTCTGTTTAATCAACAGGCTGTCGTCGATGGCCGCAAACACAGTGTCGGAGTTTCCGGCATCCACCGCCAGAATCATCGAAGTGTCACCTCGCCGGAAGTAACCGTCAGAACCGTACCGTCGCGCAGCCTCAGAATCAGCCCGCCCGTTTCATCCACATCAACAGCCTTGGCGCAGATATGTCCAAATCGGCCGGTTACGCCAACCTCCCTGTCCAGCGTTATCGAATGCCGCCGCCATTCGTCGAGAACCGCAGCCGGGCTGATGCTTTCAAGCAGAACTACCATCGAGTCGATCTCGTCAATCAGCGCCGCCGCCATCTCGGCGCGATCAGTGACGCATCCGCAAACTTCGAGAAGCGAGGTTGCGGTTTCACGTATTTCGACTGGCATGTCAGCGGCGGGGATATTCAGGTTCAGGCCGATGCCGAGAACCAGATGATTGATGCGCGCACCTGCTATGTTCGATTCGAGCAGTACGCCCGCCAGCTTCCGTCCGCCAATCAGCACATCGTTCGGCCATTTGATGAACGCCTCAACTCCGGAAACCCGCCGGATGGCATTTACAACCGCCACTGCTCCAAGAAGGCTGAAGATGCCCGCGAAACGCGGCGCTATTTCAGGCCTGAGTATCAGGCTCAAATACAGGTTCACGCCCGGAGGCGATGCCCATGCGCGCCCGAAACGCCCCCTGCCGCCGGTCTGGGTGTCGGCGATAACCACGGTTCCGGAAGCCGCACTGCCAGTAGCGAGCGTCATGGCTTGCGTGTTTGTGGAATCGATGCTGTCAAAGACCATGACCGCGTGATTGCGCTCGCGTTTTTTAATGCGTGACAGAATGATTTCAGCCGTAAGATCGTTCATGATCGGTGCTATTATAGCCTTAACACGCCATGCGATTTGACAGCACCGGCTGATTCAATTAATCTTGTACGATTTTGAAAAGGAGGCGCTGATATGCGGCTGTTCCCCAAAGAGATTGATTTTTTTGAGATATTCGACCGAATGGCGGGCAATGTTCACACTGCATCGGGTCAGTTGGTTGAACTGCTGAAGGACTTTGACCGGATCGACGAGCGTGTTCAGGCAATATACTCCATCGAGCAGCAGGGCGACATGCTCACCCACGACATCATCAAGCGGCTGAATAAGACATTCCTCACGCCGATCGACCGCGAAGACATTCATGCCCTTGCCGACAGGATGGACGACATCCTCGACCTGATATGGGCGGTTGCCGACAGGATCAAGATTTTCAAGATAACCAAATCGAGCGATGAGGCTCTTTCGATGGCCCGCGACCTTCACCGCACCGTTGACGTCATCAACATGGCGTTCAAGGAACTGAGCGCCAAGAACTACGTCCATGTGCAGGAGCATTGCATCGAGATCAACCGGCTTGAAAACCGTGTTGACCGCAACTACAAGGCTGCGCTTGCCAGCCTGTTCGATGGCGATCACGATCCGGTTACCATTATCAAGTGGAAGGACATCTACGAGCGGCTTGAGGAAGCCTGCAACCGTTGCGAGGATGTGGCAAACATTCTTGAAGCCGTGCTGCTGAAGCACGGGTAAAAACTGTACAAGGGGCGAACGTCCGTTCGCCCCCTACACGATCAGTTAATAACGTGCTTCCCAGCCGTGCATATCACCCAGGCAAGCACCGCGCACGCCGGCAGCGTGATAACCCACGCCAGCACAATCCGTCCGGCAACACCCCATCGCACCGCTGAAAGCCGCTTTGTCGCGCCCACTCCCATGATTGTCGAAGAGATGATATGCGTGGTTGAAAGCGGCAGGCCGATGCTGGAGGCCACTTCGATAACCGTGGCGGCTGACGCCTCGGCGGCGAATCCGTGAATGGGTTGCAAGTGAACCAGATTCACACCGAGCGTCTTGATGATGCGCCAGCCCCCGAACGCGGTTCCGAGCGCCATTGCAACGGCGCAAAGCGCCATAACCCATATCGGCACATTAAAATCGGGCAGGTGGTAATAGCTCACAAGGCCCATCGTGATAATTCCCATTGTCTTCTGGGCATCGTTATTGCCGTGACTGAAGGCCATATATGCGGCGGATACGATCTGCGCCCGGTTGAAAAATGAATTCACCATGCCGAGCGGGTGTCTGCCGAAGAGCCACATCAGCAAAAGCATGAGCAGGCAGCCGAAGACAAATCCGGCCAGAGGAGAAAGAATAAGGCCGGTAAGCACCTTGTATACACCCTTGGCGATGATGACGTCCGGCCCTGCGGTTGCTATGGACGCCCCCAGAATACTGGAAAGAATGGCGTGGCTCGATGATGTGGGAAGTCCGAAGTACCAGGTTACCAAATCCCATATTATGGCGGACAGCAGAGCCGATACGATGGTCAACTGCGTTATTGTGCCGGCCTGCACGAGGCCCGAACCCACGGTTTTTGCAACGGCGGTTCCTGTGAGCGCGCCAGCCATATTGAGAACAGCAGCCATAGCCACAGCCGCTTTAGGCGTGAGGACACGCGTGGAAACGGATGTGGCTATGGCGTTGGCAGTGTCGTGAAACCCGTTTATAAAGTCGAAAAGGGTTGCAAGAACAATTACGCATATCAGAAGGAAGTAGGAATCTTGCATGGTTATGGATTATGGTTAAGCGGCTGTTTGCCCGAACGGGACTTTTTCCTGACGCATCCGGCAGTCGCTCGCTCTCTTTCTCGCATGATTACAGCCTTTCAGCAAAGTTTCAAACTATATACGGCTCCAGCGAACGAAGTCAAGGCAGGAACGCAGCTCATTTACTTCGCCAATGCCGATAATGTTAGAATTGGTTGATGGCATTGCTTCGAATACGGAAATATCCCGAAGACATACTAAGAAGACAGGCTCTTCCGGTTGAGAATGTGCGCGATGCGGAATTGCAGCGTTTAATCGACGACATGATCGAGACCATGCACGACGCGCCGGGCATTGGACTGGCCGCGCCGCAGGTGGGCGTTTCGCGCCGCATCTGCGTGATAGACGTAAGCGGCAGCGAACAACCGGAGTCGGCAGGGCCGGTTCATGTGCTGATAAATCCGGAAATTTTGGACGCCTCCGAGCAGATTGTGGCGGAGGAGGGCTGCCTGAGCATTCCGGGCTATCATTGTGATGTGAAACGATATGGGCGCGTCATTGCCAGATACACAGACCGGGACGGAAACCATCAGGAGATCGTGGCAACCGATCTTCTCTGCAGGGCAATACAGCACGAACTGGATCACTTAAACGGCGTTCTGTTTGTTGACAGGATAGGATCGTTCCGCAAGGAGCTTTTCAAACGCCGGTACAAAAAGTCGCTTTCTCAGGCGGAAGCCTGATCCTGATTGCTTAAGACCGTTTTCTTCGGCACGCCCGATCTGGCAGCAACCGTGTTAAGGGCATTGGCAGGGCTTGCCGATGTTGTTGCCGTGGTCACCCAGCCCGACAAGCCAAAGGGCAGGGGCCGCGCGCTTTCGCCTCCGCCGGTGAAACTGCTTGCCGAATCGCTCGGCATTCCGGCGCTTCAACCGTCATCCGCAAAGGATGCCGCGTTGCTCGATGAACTTTCCCGCATCGCCCCCGACCTCATACTTACAGCCGCGTACGGCAAGATACTGCCGCCGTCTGTCCTGAACCTGCCGAAACTGGGCTGTTTCAATGCCCATGCGTCGCTGCTTCCGAAATATCGCGGAGCCGCTCCGATCAACCGGGCTATAATGGACGGCGGAACCGAAACCGGAATCACACTCATGCGCATGGACGAGGGCATGGACACCGGAAACATGCTGATGGTGCAGCGCATCGCCATCGGGCCGGACGACAACGCCGGAACTCTTACTGAGAAGCTTGCCGCGCTTGCCGCATCGATGCTTCCTGAGTTTCTGTCGGCGCTTTCGGAAGGGCGTCTTGTTGACACTGTTCAGAATCACGCTGAAGCGACATCCGCCCATGTAATAAAAAAAGATGATGCGCTGATCGACTGGAGCATCTCTGCGTCCGGCATCCGGAATTTCATTCGCGGCCTCAACCCCAGGCCCGGAGCGCACACGTTTCTGGATGGAACGCAGATAAGGATTCTGGCGGCGCAAGCTGTCGATGGCGGCGGAGCCCCCGGCGAGATTGTTCATGTCGATAAAGGCAGCCTTCTTGTTGGAGCCGTTAGCGGCCTGTTGTCGATAACCGAAATTCAGCCGCCGGGGAAAAGCGTCATGCCGGTGCGCGCGTTTCTTCAGGGCAGGCGTCTTGCCGCCGGGATGCGATTTTCGGGAGCGTCAGGCTCATGAACAGGCTCATTCGCGGCGTATTTGTTAAAGGCATCTACCCATTGCTATATCTGGCGGCGCGCGGCATCGGCGTGAAGCGCGACAGGTTGCAGCGGATGCTCATCAACACAAGCAACAGGCTTGTGCGTTTCGAACACAAAAAACCGGCCCGACGAATTCTGCTTTTGCTGCCGCACTGCCTTCAGCGAAACGAATGCAACATCCGCGTGACATCCAATGTTTTCAACTGCGCCCGTTGCGGCAAGTGCGAGATCAAGAACCTGATCGATCTGGCGGAGGAGTTCAAGCTCGATCTGTTCGTGGCAACCGGAGGCACGCTTGCAAGGCGGATAGTGGTCGAAACCAGACCGGAAGCGATTATCGCCGTGGCCTGCGAGCGCGATCTGTCGAGCGGCATATCAGACACATATCCGCTGTCGATTCTCGGCATCCTGAACGAGCGGCCGTTCGGGCCGTGTTTCAATACCCGCGTTGATATTTCACGTGTTCGCGAAGCCCTTCTCTTTTTTACCGGCAATGGCACCGATAATGGCGGCAAGCCCGGCCCGTAGCTTAGCGTCGCGGATCCTGCTTCGCATCGACAGACACGATGGCACGCTGAAGACCGAATTCGCATCGTTTGAAAAGCGTCTCGATCCACGTGAACTCGGCCTCTGCCGCGAGATCGTCTACGGCGTGGAGCGCCACAGGGCATATCTCGACTGGGCGCTGTCGAAATTTTTAAAAAAACCGTTAAGCGCCGCCAAACCCGAAATAGTTGCGGCGCTTAGAATCGGCGCCTATCAAATGCTGATGCTTGATCGTATCCCGGTTCATTCGGCGGTCAACGAGTCTGTCGAACTGGTAAAAAAAAGCGGCTCCGGGGCTTCAGGCCTTGTTAACGCCGTGCTTCGTTCCATCGCAAGAAACATGGAGGAGATAGAAAACAACCCGCCGAAAGACACCGCCACCATGTTTTCGCATCCGCAATGGCTGGTAAAACGCTGGATTGCGCGTTACGGCGAGGCTCAGGCCGAGGCGCTCTGCCGCGCCAACAATGAAATTCCGCATGTTTCGCTCCGTGTAAACAGGTTGGCAACAGACCGGCAATCGCTGCTCGCCAGCCTGCGCGAAGCCGGAATCGACGCCACACCGTCCGGGCTTTCCCCGGACGGCATTCATCTGCCGCACGGTACGTCCATTGCGTCCATCCCGCAAGAACTCCACAGGCTGTTTCAGGTGCAGGATGATTCCGCCCAACTGGTTGCGCCGTTGCTGCGGCCTGAGCCGGGAGAGCGGATTCTGGACGCCTGCGCCGCTCCGGGCGGAAAAGCGACGCATCTTGCCGAACTAAGCGGGGATAAAGCCGAAATTGTGGCTGTTGAAAAAGACTCCGTGCGAATGGCGCAACTCGGTGAGAACATTGAGAGGCTTGGGTTTGGGAGTATCCGGGTGGTCAATTCCGATCTAATAGATTATTCAATGCAAAATCCTTGCCGTTTTGATAAAATCCTTCTCGATGCCCCATGTTCAGCGCTCGGAGTCATACGGCGAAATCCGGACATCAAATGGCGCAGAACAGGGGCTGATCTGGTTCGCAATAACAAAATACAGGGCGAACTGCTCGAACATGTGTCGAAGGCTCTTGCGTCGGGAGGCAAACTGCTCTATGCAGTCTGCTCGAACGAACCTGAGGAAGGGCTTGAGGTGATAAATACATTCTTGAAACATAACAGCGATTTCCAGCTTGAAGAGACGCCGTTTCCGCCGCTATCGGATCGCATGCTTGTCACGATGCCGCACATTCATCATGCCGACGGTTTTTTCGCGGCGCTCCTGACGAAGAAGGCGTAGGCAAACTATGCGTCCGTCAGTCTTGAAATATGTTGCATACGCGACAGTGTTCATTATGCTGGCCGCCGTCACAGCCTATTTTTCGTTTCAAACTGTTCGATACGGCAAGCAGACAACCGTGCCGCATGTGGTTGGACTCAATCTGACAGACGCGACATCGCTTGCGTCTTCACGCGGATTGCGACTGAAAATAGAGGCGTCGCGCCACAATAATGAAATTACTGCGGGCAATGTGTTGTCTCAGCGCATCACCGCCGGAACGTCCTTGGATGAGGGCAGCGCAATCGGAATTGAGGTGAGCGACGGCCCGGCTTCAATCGTCATGCCCGGCTTTTTCGGGCGAACCATGGAGGAGGCCCGCATTGTGGCGGTCGAAAAATCCGTAAAGATAACAAGAACCGCGCACACGCATCACAATACGGTTCCATCCGGGCGCGTCATAGCGCAGAATCCGCCTTCGGGCGCGGAATCCGGGGCCGCCGTGCAGTTGCTGGTTAGCCTGGGGCCATATGAAAACTAGAGTTCAAGGAGAAAGAAGTAAATGACACTGATAGCGCCATCGATACTTTCGGCGGATTTCGCCCGTCTGGGAGATGAGATAAGGAACGCGGAAGCCGCAGGAGCGGACTGGATACATATAGATGTGATGGACGGACATTTCGTGCCGAACATCACAATCGGCCCGCTGGTTGTGGACGCGGTTCGGAAGATCACGTCGCTTCCGCTGGACGTTCACCTGATGATCGAGCGGCCCGACGATTACATAGACGCATTCGCAAAGGCCGGTTCCGACAGGATAACTGTTCACGCCGAAGTCTGCCCGCACCTGCACCGCACGCTTCACCATATACGTTCTGCCGGGGCGCTTCCCGGCGTTTCGATCAATCCGTCAACCCCGGTGTCGCTGCTTGAGGACATCATCGAGGATACCGATATGGTTTTGATAATGTCGGTCAATCCGGGTTTCGGCGGCCAGAGCTTCATTCCTCAGTCGCTTGGACGATTGAGGAAGCTTCGCGCGCTTATCAATTCAGCCGCAGGCGGACGCAACGTCGTCATCGAGGTGGACGGCGGGGTCACGGCTGAAAACGCGCGAGAAGTCGCCGACGCCGGAGCCGACGTGCTTGTGATGGGATCGGCCTTCTTCGGAGCGCCCGACAGGTTTGAGGTTATGCGCAAGCTGGACGCTATTCTGGAAAGGCAGCAGTAGTTCGAACCAAGTGGAAATTTTACGCGATATACCGTTTGTTTCGGCAATAGCCGAAGCCGGATACCTGCCGCACCTGTTGGCGGTTGTCGCGCTTCTGGTTGTGCTGATTCTTGTCAGGACTGCCGGGAAATCGGGCGGCGACGACGGGAAGAACGCTTCACGCGGGTTGGCACGCGAGGCGCTGAAACTTGAAAAGGCTGGAAGACGTGACGAGGCAGCCGTGATATTCAGGCAGTTGGAGCGCCCGGAAGACGCGGTTCGCTGCTACGTTGCGCTTGAGAATTTCGTGGCAGCCGGGGAATTGCTTGAGGGCTTGGGGCGGTATGAAGAGGCCGAGGAGATGTACGCGAGGGCCGACAGCCGCTCAAACCTCAAGAATCTATGGACTTCGCGCGGCATGTGGGACAAGGTTGGCGAGGCGATGTCGTCGGAAGGCAAGCACGCCGCGGCAGCCGACGCCTTCGAACGGGCTGAACTGTTTGAACAAGCTGCGCTTGAATACGAAGCTGACGGCAATTTCGAGAAAGCCGGAGAGTTTTTCGAAAAGGCAGACAACCATCGCAAGTCAGCCGAGATGTACGAAAAAGCCTATTTCCGGGAGCGCTCGCTGACAAGAAACAGGCCTGAGCTTGCGGAGACATCGGCGCTTAATTACACCGCTTCCGGCATGCCCGGCATAGCCGCTCGAATGTACCTGATAGCCGGGAAATCCGCTGCGGCAGCAGAATGCTACAAATCGGCGGGGATGTTTCGCGAAGCCGGCGATCTTCTTTACAGAATGATGGAAAAGGAGAGGGCTGCGGAATGTTATCGATCCGCAGGCGATGGAATCCGTGCATCCCTGACAATGGCGGAATGGCATGAATCGCAGGCAAGACATGCCGAAGCAGCGGTTCTCTATGCTGAAGGCGAGAATTTCATACGGGCCGCCTATGCCTATTCCAAGGCCGGCATGTTCGCCGAGGCAGGCGCGTATTACGCAAAAACCGGCGATTTCCGCACAGCCGCGGACTGTCTTGATGCCGGCGGCGATCGTGCGAAGGCTGCCGAGATGTATCTGCTTGCCGGGGAGTTCGAGCTTGCCGCGCGGCTTTTTCTTGCTTCCGACGACGTTCCGAAGGCTATCGCCGCGTTTGAGCGTGGCAACAGGCAATATGACGCCGCGCTTCTTCTTGTGCAGACCGGTCTGGCGGGTCAGGCCGCCGCAATGCTGAAGAAAATACCGAACGACAGCCCTGTTTCACGCGAGGCGAATTTGCTGCTTGGCAACATATTGCGGGACAGCGGCCTTCATTCCGAGTCTGTCGAGGCGTACCGCAAGGCTGCGGCTGGAATGGAACTTGGCGCGGGCACGCTCGATCTGTATTCAAAACTGGCCGATGTGATGGAAAAATCCGGCATGGCGAGCGAAGCAGCCGCGATTGCCGAAAAAATTCATTCGTACAAGCCGGGCTTCCGGCGTGTGTAAGGAGACAACTTGACGACAGGAAATGCCGACAAATTATTCGCCGACGCGGAAAAGGCCCGCTCCGGCTCGCGATACCCGATAGCCGTAGACCTTTACCTGCGAGCTCTTGCCTGCTACACGCTTGACGGCAACGCCGAAGGCGCGCTCGACTGCCGGATTGCGCTTGCCGACACCTACCGCATGACCGGCGATTTTGCGGACGCGATAAGGCATTACACCGAGGCGCTGGCGTCCGCAACGGAACCGCCGGTTCGCGCCGACTGTTCATCCGGCATAGGCCTTGCCTACCGGGCGCTTGGCGACTGGAAGGCGGCGCTTGAGCATCTGCAAGCCGCAGATGTCATCTATCTGGCCGAAAACGACAAGCGCGGACACGCCTTCGTGACGTGGGCCATCGCAGGCACGCATCGCATTCACGGCAACATCGACAAGGCGATCGAGACCTTTACGGAAGCCCTGAAGGCTTACGAAAAGCTTAAGGACAGGCGCGGCGTTGGCTACTGCCACAACGGGCTTGGCGGCGCGAACCGCATTGCCGGAAGGTTCAAGGAGTCGGAAAAGCATTACACGAAGGCCAACAAGATATTCGAGAACATGAAGGACAGGTTCGGAACCGCCTACTCGTACTGCGGCCTCGGAAACGCGCGGCGCATGGCCGGCGACTTCAAGGGCGCGCTGGCGTATTTCAAAAAGGCGGAGTCGCGCTACAAGCGAATCGGCGACAGGGTTAGCTACGCCTACACTCTATGGAGCATGGCGACAACCAGCAAGATGCTGGGCAAGCTGAGCGCCGCGAGCGAGCGGTACGAGCAGGCCGAGGCTCTTTTCCGGGCCACGCGGGATCAGCGCGGGCTGGTTTACTGCAAGCTTGGCTATGGCGAACTGAGGCTTCTTGAAGGCAACAAGACCGCCGCAACCAGATTTTTCAGAAACGCGCTGAAAAAAGCCGAGGAATTCGGCTTTGAGGTAGAGGCGTCGCACGCCCGGCAGCTCCTGGGAATTCCGACAGGCTACGAAAAACTAGGCATTTATCTGGAATTCGGCGAAGCGCCGTATAACTTGCCGTAGTTTTCGGCGCAGATGTTTATGCGGTTAAAGTTATCTGAATGATATCTTTGATTAATTGGAAATGATTATCCAGTGTGTAAATTTCACAATCATTTTGTTTTGCGTTTTGAGCAATGATTAGGTCGGGTATCCCTACGCCATTTAGCCCGCTTTTTAAGCACATATATTGAAATTCAATTATTTGTTCCCAATTTATATCTATTTGTAACTTCTTGATATTGAACAGCAATGATATGATATCGTTTTGATTTCGTACTTTCAGGAAAGGAACTAATTCAGCAAGTATAAGGTCGTTTGTCACTACGATGTTTTCATCTATTATGAAATCGAGTTTTTCGAGATTTTTGCCATGTCTGAAGTATTCTACCCATACTGAAGTATCGACTAATACCGGCATTGCCGTCCACGAATGGTATCCAAGTCAACGTCCAAGTCAATTTTCCCTTTAAAATTTTTCAATTCAGAAATTTTTGTTTTTCTTATTAATTCCTCTAAGGCCGTTATTATGACTTTAGTTTTAGTTTCTAAATGGGTGGCCTTCATAGCCTCTTCAAGTAAATCTTTGGGTAAATCTAATGTTGTTCTCATATTTTTGCCTCCTATATGCATAGGATAGTAAATTTATGCATACTGTGGCAACTTTTCATGCCGAACGGCTGGCTTCACCGGCAAAAGCGGGCATTGGCAGATAAAAGCTTAAAGGTCAACGGTATCCCGGCATCGCCGAACCTGTTACCATTTACGAATACCATGAAGCCGTCCGGCAGGCTGAAGCCGTGGTTGACTGGGCTGCAACAATAATCGAGAGATAACGACTTTTGGTCGGCTATCGACTTTATGCCGCGCGTCGAACGAGATCAGTTCTTCTTTCAGTAATCGCCGCCCACTACGGAGCCGCATGATTAGGTGCCGTTGGCTCATGCCAGAAGGCGTCATCAAAAGTCTTTCTTCATTGCGGTGAGCCGGGCTTCGATAGCCTCTCGGTTCAGGTTGAATAGTTTGATAAACGCGGCAAGTGTTAAATGCGCTTTCTTTGCGTTACACGACGAGCAGACGAAAATCATGTTGCGCTCGACCGACCTACCGCCCTTGCAGACGGGATAGATGTGATCCGCGTGTGGGGTGAGTCCCAACGGATCACCACAGTATGGACAATGCTTTTCCTTGACGATTCGGTTGCGAACCTTGGAGCCAAGTTTGCGCGTTGTGCCGTTCGCGCTGGCGGCTGCCGCGCGAAGTTCGGAGATACGTTGTTTCTGGAGTTGCTTCTTCTCCTGAGCTTCTTTCGCGCGAAGTTCGGCAATACGTTGTTTCTGGAATTGTTTCTTCTCCTGAGCTTCTTTCAGACGTTCTTCGCGCTTGAGATGCGGGACAAGAGCCGCCTCGTATTCGGCAACTGCGCGTGTGAGTTCCGAGATTTTGTGTTCAGCGGTGTGTAATGCCGTATCAACGTCCTCTGGAATTATTGCGAGCCTTGAGGTGATAAAGTTCTGTAACGGGCGAAGCTGCACTAGAGCTTCGTCGGTGTAAGGGCTATCAGAGAAAAAAGCGTGGAGGGCGTTTTTGCGGGCAGCGGGATTATCCAGAATTGCTAGCATCCGTTCTTGGAGCGGGCGTATTTCGGCGTTGATGCGGTCGCTGATCAAGCGGCGATGTGAGGAGCGTCGTGATAAGTCATCTTGCTGGGTTTGGAGGGTAGCGATTTCTGCGCGCATCTCCTCCATGAATTTGCGAATGGCTTGGGCGGATAGTTTTTTGGGGCTCCGCCATTTGTTTCGTATGTTCTTCTTACGGTAGAATCGCGGCATAAGCGCGGAAGGCACTAAAGTAAAGTGATTAACTGGTTTCTCGTTATCCCCAACCAGTTGTATGAAATTTTTATCAAAGTGGTTCTTTCCCCCTGCGAACATGGCAGTTCTAACTCGTTACTCATGCTTGAAAACCCTGGAGCTGGCAGATCACCCGGCACTGCTTCCCCCTCGGCGTAATAAACGAATGCCGTTACGTTAGCCGCCGGTTGCGGATGATGTCAAGGGAAATTTGCAGGGAAATCTGGCTTGTGACGCATTGCCTGGTTGCGGGTTCAATAAATATTGGACAGGCTCACAAATTGCTTGGCTCAAGTCCGGTATGCTTGGCAATGCGGGCAAGCATTCGAGGCCCGATTTCTTCGCCGTCATGAAAAGCGAATACAAAATCGGGCCAACCATCGCGAGCTAATGTACGATGCGATCCCGATTGGCGCTTGATTCTCCAGCCGATATCAACCAGTGCGGCAAGAACATGTTTGGCCTTTGCCGAGGCCACCGGCTCATGCCGCAACGAGTTCGATGTTGATTGCCATTGGGCGGTTTTCACCGGTTTCAATGCGTTCGGCAAGCGCGCGAAGCGCCAGTGTTTCCGCTTTAGCCATCGCTTCGTCGGCAGTGTTGCCGTAGGTGAGAACGCCTGGAATTTCAGGCACTTCCGCCAACCAGCGCCCATCGGCTTCCCGTTCATACTCAATGTGGAAATTCATGCGGCCTCCGGCAAATTGAATATTATCGTTTTCGCATTATACCATGCGTGCTGACACCGGCGATTGTTTGGGGTGAAGTAGCCGCCGGGTGCGGAGGATGTCAAGTGGAATTTTCAATATGGTTTGCGGTGATTTCATCCACGGGCAATATTTGCCTGCCGTGCCGAACTGTAAGAATAACTATGCGCGTGTCTTCCACCGCCAGAGGCGACCAGACTATTCTCACATCCCTATCCGCTTCAGCACCGCAGCCTTTGCATCGGAATGCTCCACCCCGGCTCCGCTTTCCACCTGGCTGATTGACGTTTGAATATCCTGAAGCAGCTCGATCTTGTCCTGCATGGACTCATATTCATCCACATCGAGAAGGACGGCAACGCCCTTGCCGTGATGGGTGAGCACCAATGGCCTTTTCGTGTCATGAACCTGTTTTACAAACAGGGCTATTCCCGTCCGGAATTCAGACATTGGCTTGATGTCCCGATTAATCCTTATGCGTTGCATTTGTCACCTTGCCGATAGAAATTAGTACGATGTAACGTACAGTATCTTGCGCAAGGTGTATTTCAACAGTTGATGCAGATTCTTCAGGCTGAAGGCCACCGGCTCATGCCGCAACGAGTTCGATACGGCAAAAGTCAAGGAAATTAGTCACTGTATCGGTATGAGCACATGGCGTTTGTCCGGTATTTGCAGTAAACTTGTGTGATTCTGAAATGCAGCCGATTCCGTTGAATCAATACGTTATCAATATCAGACGCTTCGATCCTGAACCCGGCGGCTGCGAGCGGCGGGGTTCGTTCGCATTGCCGATGCCTCCGGGCGCGCGCCTGCTGGATGCGCTCGAAACCATCAAGGCCGAGCACGACTCCAGCCTCGCCTTCCGCCGGTCATGCGGCCATGGCGTGTGCGGCTCCTGCGCCGTTCAGGTTAACGGGCGCAACATGCTTGCATGCCGGACGCTGATGAAAGACCTGCCGCATCAAACAATAATCGAGCCGTTGCAGGGCTTTCCGGTAATTCGCGATCTGGTTGTTGATTTCGACGGATTTTTCGACAGGCACGACGCAGTGATGCCGTATCTGGTGAACAATGAGCCTCCGCCGCAGCGCGAACGGCTGCAAACGCAGACCGAGCAGGAGCGAATTCTTGAGCCGATCACTTGTATAATGTGCGGATGCTGCTCGTCATCATGCCCGATCTACAGGGCGGACGGCGAATATCTCGGCCCGTCGGCTCTTCTCAAGGCGGCGCGGTTCATTTCCGATTCACGCGACAGGGCTGGCGGCGAGCGTCTGGATAAAATATCCGGGCCGGATGGAATTTGGCGGTGTCATGGAATATTCGAATGCGTTGAATCCTGCCCGAAGGAGATTGACATTACAGGCCGGATCGGCGAACTGAAGCGTCTTGCCGTTAAAAAGGCGTTTTCCGGTGGTAAAAAACCATGACAGGAATGCGCGGCGGGCTGGCGGCATGGGCGCTTCACAGGATTACCGGCATCGCGCTCACGCTCTATCTTGTGGGCCACATGTATATGCGAAGCGGCGCATACGGTTCCGATGCGATTGCTGAGGCAATGCCGGGAAGTGTCGGAAAATTTGCCGACATGTTTCTTCTTGGCATCGTGACAGCCCACGCGCTGAACGGACTCAGGGTTATTCTGCACGATTTGGGAACACCAACACGCTTTCGAAATCCGTTGATGGTTGGCGCGGCCATGACAGGCTTCGCGCTGTTTGTGCTCGGCGCGCGTTCAATCTGGTGGTGCTGCGGATGACCGGCGCTGTTTTGTGGCTGATTCAGCGCATTACTGCGGTGTTACTGCTTCCGGCAATTGCGATTCACTTCATCGTGATGCGTCTGGGTTCAACGATTGGACTGCAACAGGATTCATTTTACGCAACTATTGTATCGTCCGGATGGTTCGAGATGTCGCTTCTTGGGGGCGTGATCCTGCACGCGATGACAGGCGTGTGGGGAATGGCCCGCGAATACACGCGTTCAATCAAAATATTGCGTGCATTGCAGACGATAATTATTCTTGCCGGTGCAGCGCTTTCATTGGCTGCGGCGAGTTTTGCCGGAAGATGAACCGGATCAGAGCCTTTTGAATGTGTAAGCGAAAAAGACCGGCACAGCCAGAAACATGCCACCAAGCAACTTCGAAATTTCACGGTATGATTCGGAACGCTCAATATTGCTGTCGAACAGGGTTATTACTGTCAGAATCATAAGAAAGGTTAGTAATAGCCAAATCTCGGTTTTCCTGATACGGCGCTTTTCATAATGGCTACGATTGCTGTCTGATGGCCTGCACCTGTTTTCGACTACTTTTTGCATACGGCTCCCCATGTGTCTCTCTCTGGTACTGACGAACTTCTCTATTATTAACCGCTGCTTGCGGGTGTTCGTTCTTCACGGCGGATTTTATCAATCCGCCGTGTTGGCTAAATTGCCCGGCGGGGTGTTTTATCAATCCGCCGTGTTGGCTAAATTGCCCGGCGGGGTATGTTATTTTCCGCCGTTTTTTGCGAAATAAAGAAGCCCCCTCCACAGTTCGCATCCTCTATTTCTTGTTGTTTTTAGATTGCAAAACGTGGGCCATCAGATGGAAACCAAGGTAAAACAAGGGAAATCCTTCAAAATCGATAGATTTCACTCGTCGAGTGTAAAAAAATGCGACAGGCGTAATTTTAACAATTAATTCTATAACTCAATGAGTTTAGGGCTTATTTGTAACGCATTTTTTCTGCAAATCCGATATTGAGCTGTCTCGCGGATAATTATGTTGAGTTTCATGTAAAAAATACCGACAAGATTTAGGCGCTTACTTGCGGTTTGCGAGAACCGGAATATGATTATGTGATCGAATCGTATGTCAGGGGGGTATGGTGCGGAACAGGATTGAAACGATTGTCAGGAGCATTTCCGCAGTAATTCGTGGAAAAGATGATGTAATAATCAAGGCCGTGGTCTGCCTGACAGGCGGCGGCCATCTGTTGATTGAGGATGTGCCGGGTGTCGGAAAAACGACGCTTGCCCATGCGCTGGCTCGTGTAATCAATGGAAGTTTTCAGAGAATCCAGTTCACCAGCGATCTGCTGCCGTCGGACATCCTGGGAACTCAGGTTTACGACCGTAGAACAGACGCATTCGAGTTCCGCAAGGGGCCGATCTTCGCAAACATCGTTCTGGCCGACGAAATCAACCGCAATAATCCGAAAACACAATCCGCGCTTCTTGAGGCAATGAACGAGCGCCGGGTATCGCAGGAGGGTGTTACTCACCATCTTCCCTTGCCGTTCATGCTGATAGCCACTCAGAATCCGGTTGAGTTTCACGGAACCTTCCCGCTGCCGGAGAGCCAGCTTGACCGCTTCATGATGAGCCTTTCGATGGGGTATCCCGCAATGGAGGACGAGAAAACGGTGCTTTTCAACCTGTCCGGAGTCGAGAGCGCCGAGGGGATTGCGCCGGCAGTTACAACTGAGGATCTGGTAACGATGAGGAAACAGGCCGCTGAAGTGCGCGCGGACGTCTCGCTTGTCGAGTACCTGCTTGCGATAGTCAGGGCAACACGCGAATCTCCTGCGATCAGGCTTGGCGCAAGCACGCGCGGCGCGATGTTCATGCTTGCTGCTGCAAGGGCGATGGCTTATTGCGACGGCAGGGATTACCTTGTGCCGGATGACATCAAGTCGCTTGCGGTTCCGGTTCTGGCGCACCGCATCATAATGAGAAGCGGCGGAGGCGGGCCGACGGCGGCAGACGCGGTTGGCGACATCCTGCGCCGGATTCCGCCGCCGGTGTGAGAGCCGAAAAGCAGTTATTAAATCCCCTGCTGCCCCCCTTTGGGAAAGGGGGGAGCCGAAGGCGGGGGGATTTTTTCGGCACGCTTCCCAGCGTAAGTATCAAACCGGGCACGCTTCCCAGCGTAAGTATCAAACCGGGCACGCTTCCCAGCGTGCAGGGCTGGCGCTTCATACTCTTCACCCTTCTTCTTGGGCTTGCCGCGGTCAATACCGGCAACAATCTTATATATTTGATCCTGTCCATGACGGCAAGCATGTTGATAGTGTCGTGGTTTGCTGTCCGCGCCAACATGCGTGGCCTGGCAATCGAAACAGGGGCGTCGGAACAGATTTTTGCCGGAAGCCCAGCCGCCGTGACTTTAAGCCTGATCAGCAAGCGCAAGCGATTTTCGGCCTTCGACATATTCGTGCATATCGATGGCGTGAAAAATTCGCAAGGGTGCAGGATCGGACGGTTGCTAAGCGAAGGCACTGGCAGATGCTCATGCGCGTTCACGCCGGAAAAGCGTGGGCTACTTATGATAGGCGGAGTGCTTCTGTCCAGCGGATTTCCATTCGGGCTTCTTGTTCGAACCAGACGTGTTCCGGTTGAACGGACTATCCTGGTCTATCCGCGTCTGGTCGATGTCGATACGATTCTTGCCGACAGCATTGCCGCGCGCGGGAATGGACGCGGCATGAGAGAGGGCGGCGGAGACGAATACTTTTATACACGCCAATACCGTCCCGGCGACAGTTACCGCAGCATACACTGGAAGGCGTCGGCGCGATCCGCGGAGATCATGGTCAAGGAGTATTCGTTGCAGGACACGCAGCGAGCGTTTGTGTATCTTGATAACGCGGCACGACAGAATCCGGACACGTTCGAAAAGGCGGTGTCAATTGCCGCGTCAGTTTCAGCGCGATTGATTGATCTTGACTATGCCGTGATGTTCATGTCTTCAGACGGGCATGAAACGCCGTTTGCAAACTCACGTCTGCATCTCTATTCAATTTTTGAAATCCTGGCAGGAATCGGCATGGCCGGAAGCCGTCGCGAAAGCGTTTCCCCGCCCTCCGGCAGCTATGCGATAGCCGTGACAGTATCAGATGGCGGCAGTTCTGGCGGTAATTATCCGGCTTTCGACCTGGTGATCGATGCGGCGGACATCGTTTAGGCTTTCAACGGCGTTGACCGCAATGACGGCGTCCGTTGCGCTGGTGCTTACCGGCGCGACAAACCCTCTTTTTACATGGCCTGCCATATTCATCCCGATAGGTTACATTAGAACTTACCGCAACCTGCCGTCGCTGCCGCGCCGCACCGTGGGGCTTCTGGTATTCCTTGAACTTGCGCTGTTCATGCTGGATGCAGCCGCGTCGCGCGACATACTTATCGCGGTCACGCACCTTACGATAGCGTTTCAGGCGCTCAAAAGCTTCGACATCGCCGGTCATGAGGATCACACGCAGGTTCATTTCATGGGACTGTTGCAGGTGGTGCTGGTTTCCGAAATGACTCTTTCCATCTGGTTTGCGGCCCTGCTTCTGGTCTTCATGGTGAACCTTGTCTATTCGCAAATGGACGGCTACCTTAACGAGTCGCATAACGAAAACCCGGTTCCGGTAACCGGCGCGGCAGCCCGCACATCATTCTGGATGCTGCTGCTTCTCGCCCTGTTTTTCGTTACATTTCCACGTGCCGGGCATCTTGGGCTTTGGGGTAAATCGCATGTCAAAAAGATTAACGCAACCGGATTTACCGATGCGGTTGAGTTCGGTTCTTATGAAGGCGTGAAACGGGACGACACTATCGTCATGCGCGCGGAAATCGACGGCGCGGCTCCGCGTCCGCTCTACTGGCGCGGCACGACGATGGAGGTTTTCGACGGCACGGCTTGGCACCGGTACGGCGGAGCGGAGCGCGCCATCACCCCCATCGACAACAGGTTCCGCCTTCGCTCGCGCGATTACAGGGCTTCGCTTGTGAAGCAGACGATATACCTTGAGCCGATTAATTCGAAGGTGTTGATCGCGCTTGCCCGTCCGGTTGAGATAGAGAGCGATGCCGGAGCCATGATGAGCGACGACAGGCAGGTTGTCAGGCTTGCCAGGGAGCCTCGCGGCAGGATCAGCTATACGGTCTGGTCCGACACGTCTCTTCCGCCCGACGAATCGGATGCGCCGATATACTACCTTCAGGTTCCGCCTTCGCTCAAAAATATTCCACGGATTGCCGCTGAAGCAACCGGGACATCCGCAAGCGATTACGAGCGCGCGATGAGGATAGGCATGTTCCTGCGGAACCGTTTCAGCTATTCGCTTAATCCGCCCCCACCGCCTGCGGGCGTGAACCCGATCGAGGATTTTCTTGCGAACACACGCACAGGGTACTGCGAGCATTTTGCAACGGCGATGACGCTTATGCTGCGAAGCGTTGGAATCCGCGCGCGTGTAGTGACCGGATTCATGGGGGGCGCGGCAAGCCCGGTTGGCAGATATGTCATTGTGCGGCAGAGCGACGCCCATGCGTGGGTTGAGGCGTATATCGACGGCGGTTGGAAGCGGTTCGATCCGACGCCGCCTGCGCCGTTTATTGTAAAGCCGTCAATGGATCTTTACTTCGATACGATCAAGCTGGCGTGGCTCAAATATGTCGTCGGCTTCTCGTCGCTCGACCAGCGTAACGCGCTCAGAACCATCGAAACAGGCATCGACATCGTGACGCCTGAAATAGTCGGCGGGCCGCCCAAGTTGCGCAAGGTGATCGTTCCGCTTTCAGTTTCGATTGCCGCAATTGCCCTCATTCAGTTGATCAGGCGTTTGAGGGTTCACCACAGGAAACATGCGCTTTCACCTGCCGGGCGCGAATACATGAAGATCAGGCGCAAACTCGCGCGGCTTGGATATGGGGCGAGGGATGACGAAACGCCGTTTGAGCACGGAGCGCGAGTGGCGAAATCGGGCGGGCCCAAGGAGGCCAGGGAGGCGGCGCGGCTGTACTATGAAAGCCGGTACGGCGGCATGGATCGGACTTCCGAACTAAGAAAAATGCTTGCAAGGCTTTCAGGCGGCAGCGGCTGATCTGGCCACTTTGGCCAATGAAGCTGATTTGACAAACAGAGGCTCTTCACCTAACATCTTTAGGCCATGTTTAATATACGCGCGAGACAATTACGCAATCTTGTCTTGATGATAATATGCCTGTTCGCTGTCGCCTCAACGGCTATTGCGTCGGATACGCCTCCCTGCACCGAATGCCATCCCGGAAAGGATGCGGGGAAGGTAGTTCACCCGGCAATAGGGATGGGGTGCGAGCCTTGCCACACTTCATCGCACAACATGGAAACATTCAAGTTCGAGGCTGGAAAGAACCCCCAGGGGCTTGCTGCCTCCGAACCCGACTTGTGCTACAAATGTCATGACGAATCCGGATTCAGCAAGAAAGTCCAGCATCTCCCGCTTGCAAGCGGATGCACTTCCTGTCACGATCCACATTCGGCTGACGCGCCGAAACTCCTTAAAAATTCAGGCCAGCCCGAAGTTTGCTTCCAGTGTCACGACAAGAAGAGCTTTCAGGGCGCAAGCGTTCATGAGGCGCTGTCCATGGGATGCACCACCTGTCACAATCCGCATTCGAACGAGAAGCGCAAACTGCTGGTAACCGCCGTGCCGGAGCTTTGCTATGGTTGCCACGCTAATTTTCCGGGGCCGAAATTGCACAAGCCTGTAGAGGGCGGCATGTGCCTTGCCTGTCACAATCCCCATGCTTCCGCCCAGAAAAAGCTTCTGGCTTTCAAATATCCTGATCTTTGCTACACCTGCCACCAAAATCAGTCGGTGAAGCCGGTTGTTCACAAGCCGGTCAAGGATGGCGATTGCACGGTCTGTCATAATCCGCACCTCAATGAACGCCAGGCACAGCTTAACACCCTGCCGCCCGAACTATGCTTCCAGTGCCACGACCGCAAGCTGGTTTCCGGTAATTACGTTCACGGCCCTGTCGCTGCCGGAGGATGTATGCTCTGCCATTCGCCGCATCAGAGCGAGCAGAAGGGGCTTCTTTCATCGTCCGTGGACGACCTCTGCTTCCAGTGCCATATGGACAAGCAGGAGGAGATAAAGAACGCCAGGCATGTGCATAAGCCGGTTGCCGACAAGTGTACGAACTGTCACAGCCCTCATGCGGCTGAATTCCGGTATAACCTGGTCGCCGAGCCGGGCCGTGATCTCTGCGCGAAATGCCATCCCGACAAGATGGCGCAAATCGACAAGGCGACGGTGAAGCACGGAGCGCTTAACAACGAAAAAAAATGCCTTGCCTGCCATCTGCCTCATGTTTCCGAATTCCCGAAACAGCTTGCGGATCAGCCGATGAACCTCTGCCTGAACTGCCATGACAAAACGATGGGCGAGGGCGCGAACAAGCTCACAAACATGAAGGCCAAGATAATGAACAGCGCCAATCTTCACGGCCCGATAAAGCAGGGCGACTGCAGCGCGTGTCACGATCCGCACGGATCGGACAATTTCCGGATGCTTGTGAAGTTTTACCCGAATGTGTTCTATGCTGAATACGACACAAAGAACTACAGCCTCTGCTTCAACTGCCACGAAAACACCCTCGTTGAAAGGCCGCAGACCGGCACGCTCACCGGCTTCAGGAACGGCAAGCAGAACATGCATTACCTGCATGTTCACAAGACCACGAAGGGGCGCACATGCAAGGCATGTCACGACATGCATGGCTCCAACAACCCCAAGCATATTCGCTACAGCGTGCCGTTCGGCACATCAGGCTGGGAACTGCCGATAAGCTACACCAAAACGGCAACGGGCGGCGGATGCACATCGGGATGTCATCAGGATTTCAAGTACGACCGCGAAAAGCCGGTAAGAAACAGGAAGTAGGCAGGCTCCGGATGTTTGCCGTCAGTATGCCGGCGATTCTCGTTGCAATCCTGATCGCCTTTCTGACTCCAGCCGATGCAAGCCTCGCAATGCTTCAGCCGGGAATGACAGCACCATCGTTCAGTGTCGTCGATCTTGACGGAAGAACTCACAGCGATGCCGAATACTTCGCGGATGACGCGGTCACGGTTATCATTTTCTGGTCAACGTGGAGCAAGGCATCATCAAGTTGCCTTTCCAGGATGGACGCGGTTTACAAGGCCAACTCGTGGAAAAAACTTCGCATGATTGCCGTTGCTGTCGAGGAGCAGGAGTCCGGAGCTGAAACTGTTGCGCGGATCAGGGAGAAGGCGCGGGCGGCGGGGCTGAAAATGCCGGTGCTTGTGGATGCCGATCTTTCGATGTTCCAGTCTTTCGGCGTGATCGCCGTACCCACCACAGTTATCATGGACGCGAAAAAGACGATTCTGTACGAGCTTTCGGGCTTCCCCCTGGTAGGCTCGGAGGCGATGACCGATTACCTGAACGGGCTTCTTTCAGGCGGCAGGCAACGGGAGCCACTTGCGGCTGAATCTGGACACAGGCCCGACAAAAAGGCGCTTCGTTTCATGAACATGGGGCTGAAAGCGTTGGAAAAGAAGACAACCGCCGCCATGGCCGAAACATGGTTTGCAAAGGCGGTGGAGGCCGATCCGGCATTCTCCGGCGCATATGTGGCGCTTGCGCGTTATTACATGCGAAGCGAAAAGGCCGCCGAAGCCGGAATGTTGCTTGAGAAAGCCCTGTCGCTCGACGCGAAGGATACGGCTGCGCTGACAGCGATTGGCGAATTACGCATCGCCGAAGGACGCGCCAAGGAAGCGTCCGGGTTTCTTCAACGCGCCGTTGAGACTGACGGCTTTTACGCGCCGGCGCATTATCTCCTTGGCTTTGCGCTTGCGAAGCTCGGCGACAGGGACGGCGCCATGAAGCATTTTGGCGAGGCTATCGGGATCAACGCAAACGATGCCGATGCCTACCGGTATCGCGGCGTTGCGCATGAGATCTTCGGCGACATGAAAGCGGCAAATGCCGATTACAGCAAGGCGCTGGAACTGCGGAAGCTGCGGAAGGACTGAGACAGCCGGCAGTGCGTCTCTATGGCATTTGATGTTTGTTGTGGCCGCATTCGCGGACGCTTTCCCGACTGTTGTCAGTGTCATGTGCCGAATCGGTCAAGTTTGTCCATCGAACCAGCCCGGATACTCCCATCATGATTATCAAAACCGCCGCAGCCTTCTGGAAAATCTGCCGGTAACGTGATGTGAGAAATCCGGACAGCGCGCCGAATGCCGCCAGCGCCGGGAACGTGCCAAGGCCAAACGCAAGCATGACAAGCCCGCCTGTAACAGGATCCGCGCTGGAAGCGGCTTTGACCGCCATCGTATAGACCAGTCCGCATGGCACAAGGCCCAGCGCAAGTCCGAGCGGATACAATGGCCATCCGCCGGTTCCGTGGCGAAGCCTTTCAATTGCCCGTTTGAGCAATACCATCGGCCATGTTCCGGAAAGACCGGATCCGAAAATGCCGTCGCCGGAACCAAACAGCATTAGTGCGCCGCTTGCAACCAGCAGAACGGATGAAGCAAGAAGCGCTGCGTTTCGCATGAAGGCCATATCCAGCAATGATCCGACGGCTCCGCTGATGGCTCCGATGATGACGTATGTGGTGATTCGTCCGCCGTTGTAAAGCAAATGCGATTGCAAAGGCGTTGCTTGCCGCACCCGTGACGAGTACAGAAGCACAAAACCGCCGCACATTCCCACGCAGTGAGCGCTGCCGAGAAGGCCGGCGATGAGTGAAAATCCAATATCAGCAAACATTGCAACAATAGATCATTTCAGCGTTTTCCAATATCTTGTTTCATTGACAAACCAAACTCTCATTATATAATTTACGTCATGCGTTTGCCCGACTGGATAAAAGAAGAAACAAGAAAAAACAGGGGATGCCACGATACAAGAAAAATTCTTCGCGGCATGAAACTAAGCACGGTATGCGAGGAAGCGCGATGCCCGAATCAGGGGCAGTGCTTTGAGCGCGCTACCGCCACATTTCTGATTCTCGGCGACACCTGCACCCGCGGCTGCGGTTTTTGCGCCGTCAAGCACGGAACACCCGGCGCGCCGGAAGCGGACGAACCGGCGCGCGTGGCAGAGGCATGTCTTGAAATGGGCCTGAAATATGTTGTTGTCACCTCAGTGACCAGAGACGATCTTGTTGACGGCGGCGCGATGCAGTTTGCGAAAACGATAGAGGCTATTCGCGCGGCCATTCCGGAAGCGAAGGTCGAGGTGCTCACCCCCGATTTCGGCGGCGATGAAGCGGCGCTCAAAATTGTGCTGGATGCGCGTCCGGATGTGTTTAACCATAATGTTGAAACCGTGCCGCGTCTTTATCCGGAAGTGCGGTCAAGGGCGGTTTACCGGCGTTCGCTCGACCTGCTTGCCACGGTAAAACGCATAAGTCCGGAAACCGTCACCAAGTCAGGAATAATGGTAGGACTTGGTGAAACCTTCGACGAGGTGACGGATGTATTTACGGATCTTCGCGAAGCCGGATGCGACCTTCTGACAGTTGGGCAGTATCTTCGCCCGCGCAGGACAAACCTGCCGGTGAAGGAATATGTTGAGCCGGAGATTTTCGGGATGTACCGGGCGCGCGCCATGGCGATGGGATTCAGAAACGTTGCGTCCGCGCCGCTTGCAAGAAGTTCCATGAAAGCCGAGGAGATGATTCATGCATGAATTTTCGAGAATAAAGCGTCTTCCCCCCTATGTGTTTGCGATTGTGAACGCGCTGAAGATGGAGGCGCGCCGCAGGGGCGAGGACATCATAGACCTGGGCATGGGAAACCCCGACCTGCCTACCCCGCAGCACATTGTGGACAAGATGTGCGAGGCCACGCGCAATCCGCGCAACCACCGGTATTCTGCGTCGAAGGGCATAACCCAGCTTCGTTGCGCTATTTCGGAATGGTACAAGCGGCGGTACGATGTCGATATCGATCCCGAAACCGAGGCGGTTGTCACCATCGGCGCGAAGGAAGGATTAAGCCATCTGATGTATGCGATGGTTGGGCCGGGCGATACGGTTATGACCCCGTCGCCTGCCTATCCGATCCATCCCTACTCGGCCATTCTGGCGGGCGCGGAGGTTCGCAGCATTCCAACCGGCAAGAACTACGACTTTTTCGAGGAAATGGAGAAGGCATACAAAAACACCTGGCCGCGGCCAAAGGTGCTTGTGCTCAATTTTCCCCATAACCCCACAACCGAGGTTATCGAGGCCGAGTTCTTCGCCCGTGTTGTCGATTTCGCCAAGGAGAACAACATTATCGTTGTTCACGATTTCGCCTATGCCGATCTTCTCTACGACGGATACAAGGCTCCGAGCTTTCTTCAGGTTCCGGGCGCGAAGGATGTTGGCGTGGAATTTTTCTCGCTCACCAAGAGCTATTCGATGGCCGGATGGCGCGTGGGCTTCTGCTGCGGCAACAAGGAAGTGGTAAACGCGCTGATCAAGATCAAGAGCTACCTCGATTACGGAATGTTCCAGCCCATTCAGATTGCCGCGATCATCGCCCTTCGCGGCCCGCAGGACTGCGTGGAAGAGATCAGAAAGATCCACGAATCGCGCCGCAACGCGCTTATAGACGGGCTGGCTCAGTCGGGCTGGCCGATAGAGCCGCCGAAGGCCACGATGTTTGTCTGGGCTCCGATCCCGGAAAAATACAAGCATTTGAGTTCACTGGAATTCTGCAAGCATGTGCTTGAGAAGTCGAATGTGGCGGTGTCGCCGGGCATCGGATTTGGCGAGGCCGGAGACGATCATGTACGCTTTGCGCTTGTTGAGAACGAGCATCGCATCAGGCAAGCGACGCGGGGAATCAGAAAGCTTTTCTGATCTCATCTGTTGACGAAAGGGGTATTCGGATGGCGAAAAAACCTGTGAAGGTGATCAACATGTCTTGTGACGTATGCGGGGCCGAGATTGGTCTGTCCACGACGGGCAATCCGGATTTGATCAAACCTGTCATATGCTGCGGGATAGAAACCACCAGGGCCGCGGTTAAAGCCGGGAAGACGGCTGCCACAAAAAAGGCTGCTTCCCCAAAAACTGTCGATAAAACGGCTGCCCCCAAGAAAGCGGAGGCAAAGGCTCCGGCCCCGAAGCCCGCTATCAAGAAGGCCGCAACCCGGAAAGCGGCGGCGAAGCCTGCCGCGAAAAAGACGACTTCAAAGCCTGCCGCGAAAAAGGCCGCTGCCAAGAAGCCGACGAAGAAGTAACATTACGCCAATAGAAGATCGTTTCGACGGGGTTCGGATGACATCGCTAACCGGAAAGCTGTCGGATCGTTTCCTGTCCAAGGAAAAAGCTGTGCTTGGGCCGCGAGCAACGCCAAGCACAGCGTCTGTGCGCCGCCGCGCCGATAAATCCGCGTCAACCGATTTCCGCACAGCGTTTGCCATCGACGCCGACCGCATCCTGCATTCGCGCTCGTTCACGCGCTACATCGACAAGACGCAGGTCTTCTCGCTCCAGGAAAACGACAATATCACCCGGCGGGTAATTCATATCCAGTTGCTCTCAAAAATCGCCCGCACTATTGGCCGCGTGCTTGCGCTGAACGAAGACCTGATCGAGGCGATCGCGCTTGGCCACGACATAGGCCACTGCCCGTTCGGGCACACGGGAGAGCGGATTCTTTCTCGCCTCTGCCGCAGCAATGAAATCGGACATTTTCATCACAACATTCAGAGCCTTCATGCGCTCGACCGGATCGAGAAGAACGGCAGGGGGCTGAATCTCTCGATACAGGTTCTGGACGGAATAGTCTGCCACGACGGCGAGACGCACATTGACGGCATCAGGCCTGAACCGGCAAGAAGCTTCGACGAGCTTGATGAACTTGCCTCGCGCAAGCGCATGGGCAGCAGCGCTCCGATGAACCCGATGACCATGGAAGGCTGCCTTGTGAAACTTTGCGACACGATCAGCTACATCGGGCGCGATTTCGAAGACGCGATAAGGCTGAAATTGATAAAGCGTTCCGACATACCGGCGGAAATAGTGAACGTGCTTGGCGACACAAACGGCAAGATAGTTTACCGCCTTGTTGAAAGCATGATCGAGCACAGCATGGACAGCGACACGCTTTCATACGGCGCGGATGTTGGCGGCGCGCTTGGCGAACTGAAGAAGTTCAACTACAGGCACATCTACCTGAACCCGCGCATAAAGACAGAGGAGGCGAAGCTGGAGCGCTCGTTCGAGCTTGTTTTCGCACACCTGCTCGACGATCTGACTGCGGGGCGTGAAAACTCGCCGGTGGCCGCGTTTCTTGCCGACATGGATGCGTCGTATATCGAATCGACATCGCAGGCAGAAAAGGTGCGTGATTACATCGCGGGCATGACCGACGATTATCTCATCTACACATTCAACAGGCTGTTCGTGCCACAGAAACTGCCCCGGACATTTTGATGTTCCGTCGTCCGGATTGCCTCGGCTCTCTTTTTGCCGCGCTATTGTTTCTTTTATTATTCTCCGGTTGCATGAAGGCTGGCGACCGTCTGCCTAATCATCTCTATCTGCGCCTTGGCAGCGATCCGGGCTCGCTCGATCCGGCGCTGATAACCGATGTCCAGTCCGGCTCGATTGCCGCCAAGCTTTTTAACGGGCTTCTGAAACTTGACGCCGACATGCGCATTGTTCCAGACATTGCAAGCAACTGGAATGTGTCGGATGACGGCAAAATTTATACGTTCCACCTTCGTGGCGGCGCGCGTTTTCCGGATGGCCGCGCGGTTACAGCCGATGACGTGCTCTACTCGTTCAGGCGCGTGCTCGATCCGTCGGTAAAATCTCCGAACGGCTGGGTGTTCGGGAAGGTGGCATCGATGGAGGCGGTTGACGCAGCAACGTTCCGGATAACGCTGTCGGAGCCTTTTTCGCCGTTTCCCGGCCTGATGACGATGACTGCGGCGTATATCGTTGACAGAAAAGCTGTCGAACGCCTCGGCCCTGAATTCGGCGGCTCGCCGGTTGGAACCGGGCCTTATCGGGTGAAATCGTGGCGGCGCGACCGCGAGCTGGTTCTGGAAGCGCGGTCTGATTATTGGGGCGGCGCGCCCGCTCTGTCGGGCATTGTATATAAAATAATCCCCGAACACCTTACTGCAATTGCAGAATTTGAAACCGGCAACCTGGATGTGATCGGCATTCCGGCTTCGGAATACAAGCGGTTCAGGGAGTCCGAATTCTGGAATCCGCTGATTCTGGAACTGCCCGGCCTGAACACTTATTATCTTGGCATGAACTGCGACAGGCCGCCGATGAACGACAGGCGGATCAGGCAGGCGGTTGCCCATGCGATTGACCGGAAAAAGATACTTGCCACGTTTTACGAGGGGCGCGGAATTGCGGCTGATGGCCCAATTCCTCCGGTGCTTCGCAAGTGGCCAGCGCCGCCGACGGTTGAATACGACCCGGTATTGGCGAGGAAGATGCTTGGCCTCCCCCATCCCCCTCCTGAAGGAGAGGGCAAGAGTGAAGAAGGCCTTCGAATAACCCTGTATGTCAACGCCGAGCAGGAGACTGTGGACATGGCGGAGATAATTCAGAGCTATCTGCGCGATGTGGGTATTTCGCTTGAAATTCGCAGGCTTGAGTGGTCTGCCTTCAAGGATGCCATTAATAAGGGCGAGCCGGACATGTTCTGGCTAAGCTGGTGGGCAGACTATCCCGACGCCGAGAATTTCCTGTTTCCGCTGTTTCATTCATCGAACCTCGGCCCTGCTGGAAACCGGACGCGTTACAGGAACGTCGAGGTTGACAAGCTGATTGAGCAGGGAAGGCGCACCGCAAACAACGCCGATATTTACAGCGCCGCCGAAAACGCTATTGCCGCCGATTCGCCGTGGATCTTCTTCTGGCATCGAACCGATTACGCTGTGCGCCAGCCGTGGGTGCGGGGTTTTCGGCTATATCCGATATACACAATCGACAAGGGAATGGATACGCGGGTGGAGCGTTCTGATGGGTATATGGGAAAATGAATCAGCCAGGAAAGAATGCCTTCATGACGAGAGCAATTACGCCGCCAATGACAACGCCGAGCATCCATTTAAGAAGCTTGAGTTCACCGTCGATGCGAACTTCGAGGTCTTTTATTTCCCGCCGGAGGTCTTCCTTTGTGGCAAGCTCTTTCAGGTTGACTTCAAGAACTTCAGAGAGCGCCTCGGCCTCGGCTTCCGCCTGCGCCGGAAGAACGCCGGCTTTTTTCAGCCGGTTGGCAAACCGTAGCGTGTCGAATGTAAGCGTTGACATGGGGATAATATATCACAGTGTTTGGCGGGGAGTAACCCCTAGCTTGCAAAACATGAAATCTCCTCCGGCCCCCCTTCAATACGCATATGAACCGTTACCTGCTTAAGCGTCTTGCGGCCATTCCACTTCTTGCCATCGGCATCACGTTTCTGGTGTTTCTGCTGATGCGCGCAATTCCGGGCGATCCGGCGCTTGCGCTTGCGGGCGAGAAGGCCGGGGCCGCCGCGCTAGAAAACATACGCCGCGAGCTTGGAACCGACAGGCCGTTTCTGGTTCAATACGCCGGTTACTTGGGGTTGCTTGCGCGCGGCGAGCTTGGAAGGTCGTATTTCACGAACCGTCCGGTGGCGCGCGATATTGTTGAAAAATTCCCGAACACGCTTGCGCTTGCCTGCGCCGCCATGGCCGTTGCCGTGCCGATTGGCGTGCTGCTTGGCCTGTTCATGACGCTCGCCCGTTCGCGTATGGTCGAGAAAGCCGTGAGCATCGTCACAATGGCCGGGGTAAGCCTGCCGGTCTTCTGGATCGGGCTTGTGCTGATGTTTTTGCTAAGCCTTAAACTGCGGCTGTTTCCGCCGTCCGGAACCGGCGACATGCACTATCTCGCGCTTCCGGCGCTCACGCTCGCGCTTCCGGCGCTTGCATCGGTTGCCAGAATTACCAAAACCGTCACAACCGACATCATGCGGCACCAGTTCATGACAACCGCGCGTGCCAAGGGAATCGCCCGGTGGCGCGTTGTGCTGGTTCATCTTCTTCGAAACGCGCTCATTCCGCTGGTTACGGTTATCGGTCTGGATTTCGGCAGCTACCTGAACGGCGCGGTGCTCACAGAGACGATATTCGGCTGGGACGGGGTGGGGCGCTACGCGATGGACGCGATCATCAAGCGCGACTATCCGGTGGTGATGGGCACAGTGCTTGCCGGAACCATGGTGTTCGTCGGGATTAATCTGGCGGTCGATCTGCTCTACAGCGTTCTCGATCCGCGTGTGAGAAAGCGATGAACGTCACTTGTAATCCCGTTTTTAAATCATTCGGACAACCTGTGTCTGTTTGTTCGGCCATGTTTTCGGCTCCCCCCGGCTTCGCCACCCCCCTCATTGAGGGGGGCTTGGGGGGAGTAATGGAACTGTCGATTAGAAATTGGAATAAGTGCGCCGCTGGTAAAATAGCTCTCGATCCAAGAGTTGGCAAAAGATGACCCGCGCCGCCTCGATTATTCTTGCGATCGTTCTGGCTGCCTGTTTCGCCGGGCCGCTTGTGTACGACAAAGACCCGCTTCTGATCGATCTTGACAGTATAAAAATGCCGATTTCGCCGGAGCATCCGCTTGGAACCGACAACAAGGGGCGCGACATTCTGGCCCGAACGCTGCACGGCGGCAGGATTTCGATGCTGATAGTGATCGGCGCGTCGGCGCTCACGTTCTCGCTGGGCATGGCCGTGGGGCTGGTTTCCGGATACGTTGGCGGCGCGGTGGATATTGCGCTTATGGCGTTTGTCGATCTTCTGCTTTCGTTTCCCACGCTTCTGCTTGCGATTGGAATCTCTATAATCATGCCGCCGGGGTATCTTTCGGTGCTTATTGCCATCGGCGCGGTCGGATGGGTTGGGCTTGCCCGACTGGTGCGCGGGCAGGTGATAGTGCTTCGGGAATCGCTCCAGATCGAGGCGGCAACCGCGATGGGCGCGAGCGATGTCCGGATATTATGGCGCTATCTTTTTCCGCAGTGCCTGCCCACGGCGATGGTTGCGGTGAGCATGAAGATGGGCGGGTTCATGCTGTCGGAAGCGGCGCTCAGCTTTCTTGGGCTTGGGGTTCAGCCGCCCGCGCCCACATGGGGCGGCATGATAAGCGCAAGCAGGGTGTTCATCACCTCCGCGCCGTGGATGGTGATATTCCCCGGCCTCATGATCGGCGTAACAGCGCTTGCGCTAAACATGCTTGGCGAGGGGTTGGGGGAGAGGATGGAGCTGCATTGAAATGCGCTTACATCCTTCCGGTTATCATGGCCCACGCGATTCCCAGATATTCATGCAACGCCATCTCCGATTTCTGAAGCGCGCTTGCTTCCGGGAAAAATGATGCCGGATTCAGCGCCGCGCTGCCACTTGCAACGCTTCCGGCAGGAGCCGGATACGGTTTCATTGCCTGCCCTCGAAACAGTAATAGCGACCGTTTCATGTGCGATGCAGAGGTGACAAGGGCAAGCGGGGCATCGCCAACCATCGGCTTTATCATTACAGCCTCGTCGTGAGTGTCGAGAGACCGGTCTTCAAGAATGATATCCTCGCCAGGAACGCCCATCTCCATTGCCGCTTCCCGCATGAGCACAGCAGCCGGTGTCGTGCTGAAGACGGCGCCGCCGGAAACCAGCAATTTGCTTCCGGGGAACTTGCGGTAAATCCTGATTCCCTCAACAAGCCGCTCCAGCGTGCTTGCGCCAAGCTGGCGCGCAGCCGAGACATCGGGATTAGCCTTGCTGCTTCCGGCCAGAACCACTACAAAACGCAATGGCTCGCTTCCATGCGGATATGTTTTCTCAAATGAAATTACACTGCCTTCAAGCCCTGAAACAAGAAAAACGGCTACAAAGTTATACGACAACAGCGTGAGGATCAAAACTCCGGAAAACGCCGTGACCAGACCGGCGCGGCGCTTTTTTGTGAAACGGGCCAGATACAGGCCCGCAAACGCCAGGCAGAGACAGAATGTTACCGGAGACAGAAACTGCGAAACTATCTTTTTAAGCAGAAAAAGCGCGTTCATTCAAATGGTTATAGCGCCAGCCAGAAACAGCACGGCATTGCCGGAAATCAGCGTCCTGTTGCCGCGAACACTGCAAACCAGCTCTCCGCCGCGCCTTGAGACCTGACGGGCCTGAAGTTCGTCCTTTCCGAGCTTCCCCGCCCAATACGGCGCAAGCTCGCAATGCGCCGAACCTGTCACAGGGTCCTCATCGATGCCGTAATTTGGAGCGAAAAAGCGCGAGACGAAATCGCAATCTTCCCCTCGCGCTGTCACTATCACGCCGCGACGGTCAAGAGCCTTCATGGCGTGAAGATCGGGTGCGATCCGGCGAACGTCAGCCTCCGACGGCAGAACCGCCATGTAATCAGCCGCGGCAAGCGTCTCAACAGGCTCGATGCCGAGCGCTTCCGAAAGCGCTGGAGGCGCGGCGCATGGAACAGGCGTGTCGGACGGGAAGTCCATGACCATTCTGTCGCCCGCCCGCTCAACTGCAAGTTCGCCGCTTCGCGACGCAAAGACCACGCGATTCAAATTTGTATCGATTTGGGTAAAAATGACGAACGCCGAAGCCAGCGTGGCATGGCCGCAAAGGTTGACCTCGCAAACCGGGGTGAACCAGCGAATGCGGTAACCGTTGCCTTCGCGAGCAAAGAACGCTGTTTCCGAGAGGTTGTTTTCGGCGGCAACAGATTGCAGGATGGCGTCAGGTAGCCAATCATCGAGCGGGCATACGGCAGCCGGATTGCCCGAAAACACGCGACTTGTGAAGGCGTCGATCTGGTATAGGGGAATTGTTTTGTTTATCATGGCGATGCCGGATATTCCACCCGGCATTCTAGCATGAATAACGGGGTGGGATTAAACGACAGCGGGGAGGTAAACATGGAATATGGTTCCCTTGCCCGCCTCCGATTCCACCGTGATCAATCCGTGATGCTTCATGACGATGGATCGGCAAATGGCAAGCCCCAACCCAACCCCGCGTTTCGTGCCCATCTCCTTGGTGGTGAAATACGGATCGAATATCTTCGGGAGGTTCTCCGGGGGAATGCCCGCGCCTGTGTCCTTAACGGAAAACCTGACGTATTTCCCGTCGGCCAACGGCAGGCCGTCATCAGCGGTCACAACCACGTTTTCCACCAGCAACTCCACCTCGCCGCCGGCAGGCATGGCCTCGCGCGCGTTGGCCAGCATGTTTCCGATCACCTGCTCTATCTGACCTTCGTCGGCGCGTATCTTCCACGAATCGCCCGTTACCCTGAATTTGCACGACACGCTTCCTTCAGGCGACAGGGAAGCGCAATCCATGTTCCTGATTATTTCCGGAACCGACACCTCTGTTATAACGGGCCGTCCTCCCTCCGAGAACGTTATGAGCCGCCTCGTCAGCATTCCAGCCTTTATTGATGCCTTCTCCGACTCGTCGAGCAGCTTGTAAATCCAGTCATCCTTGCCAAGGTTCATCTTGGCAAGCGATATATATCCGAGAATCGCATTCAGCAGATTGTTGAAATCGTGGGCGATTCCTCCTGCCAGGATTCCAACCGATTCGAGCTTCCTGGCCACCAAAAGCTCATCCTCAATCCTTTTGCGTTCAGTTATGTCGGTGCCTGAAAAAAGGATGCCGTTGACGACGCCGTTTTTGTCATCAAGTATGGCGTTGTGAAACAGGACGATACGTTCCTGCCCGTTCATGGTCATCACAGAGCTTTCGAAATTCTCGAACCGCCCAAGATCGCCATCCATCAGATGATGAAACGTGCTTTTCATGTCATCCCTGATCCGCTTCGGCACGAAGTTTTCGAACCAGTCGAGCCCTGTCACGCTCCTGTCGTCGCAGCCGAGCATTTCACGGCCTGTTCTGTTGAGCATAACCACCCTGCCCGACGCATCAAGCACCGTAAGCATCACTCCGGCTGTGTCGAGATACTTGCGGATCTTGTCGCGTTCCCGCTGAAGATTGTCCTCGGCATCCTTCCTTAGCGCGATCTCACGATCGGCCTTTACGTACAGAAACCAGACAATAAGCCCAAGCATTACGCATGACGCCAACGCCGCAACACCGATATTCCTGAGCATTGGCGTGTAAATCCTTTTCGAGGCCGGATTCATGTCGTAAAACCCTGTCACCTTCCAGCCTGGGGAGTTCCTGACCAGGGATTCATGAACCATATGCCTGCCGCCCGATCCGTCGGATGCAATGCCGGCCTCCTTTTTCTCCATGCCTGTCCATTCCCATGGCCCGGCTCCGAACTGACGCGACGCCGCGATTCCGGCAGTTACCTCAGGCGTCACCCTCCAGAGCATACGATATATCCAGTCCTTCCGGTTCGACATGAATATAACGCCGCTCCGGTCGGCCACCAGCATTATCCCGTCGGGATAGCGTCCTATCTTTTCCTCAAGATAGTCGAGCGGCATCTTGATCACGGCCACCCCGACAGGTTTGTCCCTGACGATGCCGTACACCGGATAGCTGTAGTAGACGCCCATTTTATGCGTTGTCACGCCCAGGGCCAGGTATACCGACGGAACGCCCGTCATCGCCTGCCTGAAATAAGGACGGAACGCATAGTTTTTGCCGACGAGGCTGTCCGGATCGTTGCGGTTGGAAGAAGCGATCGTATTGCCGTGCTCGTCAAGCAGATAACAGATATCCACTTTCATCGCCTCGTGGAAATGATCGAGCAGGTCGTTTACCCTGTCGAGGTCGCCGTTTTGCCCTTCAAGCGCTCGCCGCAGGTAATCGACACCGGCCATCGCCTGAACCGTCCGCAGGTTGACGTCGAGATAAACGCTTATCTGTCCGGCAAGGGTTTCAACGTTTGCGTCAACCTCCCTGTGTATGTCCTCGATTCCGGCATCCTTGAAGGAGATATAAACGTACATGCCGCCGGCAGTCGCCATGCCGACAGCAAGAACCGCCAGGATCAGAATAATCGCCCGCAGTTTCATGAACCACCGCCTTCAGCCCGTCAATCAATCCGGGCGGGAAGCCGAAACCGGGACAATACATTCAGCGCGCAACGCCAGCCGCCGATTCAGGCATTTCCACTATAATGCAATTCTATCATTGATCATCTTTACCGGCATCTTTACATCTTCATGTATGGAAACCTTTTGTAACCCTGTCGAGTTCCTCGATCATTCCGCTTAATCTGGCAAGTTCGTCCGTGACGATGGCGGCGGAGCGTTCCTGATCCATGGCGATATGCAGCGTTTTTTCGGTATCTCCGGCAACATTCTTTGCCGCCGCCGATTGCTCATCCACAGTGACCGCGATCTGGGTTATGAGCGAGCCTGAATTCCGTACCGAATCGACGATTTCGTTAAACGACTGTTCGACAAGTTTTATGTCGTCATGTGCCTTGCGCACCTCGTTCGACGCCTCTGTCATGGCTGCGAATGTGCGTTCCGAGTCTATCTGCACCGCAGCGATCTTCCCGGAGACTTCCGATGTGGCCGATATTGTGCGCTCGGCGAGCTTGCGCACCTCGTCGGCAACCACCGCAAAACCCTGCCCGTGTTCACCGGCGCGAGCCGCCTCGATTGCGGCATTCAGCGCAAGCAGATTTGTCTGATCGGCAATATCCTTGATGGCGGTAACTATATCGCCGATTTCCAATACCCTGCTGTTCAGTTTCTCAACAGAGCCGGATAGTTCCTCCGTTGCGGTAAATACGCCGTTGACGGTGCGGATAGTTCCTTCCGATGCAGCCTTGCCGCCGGACGCCGCGTTCACCGCCTGCGTGGAACTGTCCGACGCGACAGCCGTGTTTCTGGCTATGTCGCTGATGGTCTTGCTCATTTCATCGGCGGCGTTTGCGATGCGATGCGACTGGGCGGCCTGGTTGCGGGCTCCATCAGCCGTTCTTTCCGCCTCGCCCCTAAGTTTGGCAAGAGTGTCGGAAGCGTTGGAAGACAGTTGAACTATGCCGCCGATCACGGAGCGAAACGAATTCGTCATGAGGTTCATGCTTTCCGCAAGATGTCCGATTTCATCAGCGCCTGTTTTAGCCGACACCGTGAGGTCGCCATCGGCAATATCCTGCGCCACCGCCATCAGTTCCTTGAGCGGCCTGTCGATCGAATGGAATATCCACACGCCGAAGGCGATGCCAAGTATCACAGCGCCGATTCCCATCACAATCGTGAGTGTAAGGCTTGTGATGGCCATCCTGTTGACGGCGGCAATTGTCTTTTCCTGCTCGCCCTGCGCGGAACTAACCACCTTCGCGCCCTCGGCGCGCCCCGATTCAAGAAGCCGCCTGAGCGCTTGTGCCTGCTGTTTTTCCTGTTCGCTCACCATGGCGACATTCAGAAGCTTTGCGACCACGCCGCTGTCCGAAAACAAGAGGTTTCTGATCTCGCCGATCGAGACAGCCACACCGCGAATTAGCCGGGCTTCCTCGTTGCGCTCGATTGATGAAAGCGATGTCGAGATTTTTTTGCACAGATCGTCAGCCGTGCCGAATCTGGTTTTAATTACAGAAGCCAGTCTTTCAATTTCCGATCCGCTCCCGGCGGCGAAAAGCTCCTTTATGCCGGATTTGATGTCGAAACCGATGGAAACGAGTTCGCTGTTCAGTGCCAGCATCTCGCCGGTTCTGGTGGAGCCGGCAAGCGATTCATCGAATTTGCCGCTTTCCGAGCCTGAACTCTCCGACGCCTTTTCATCGGCGTCGGACAGAATCACCGTCATCTGTGAAAGCTTCTGCATGACAATGGCCACCGCATCGGAGAACTTCCTGCCCTGTTCCTCGTCCGGACTTCCGATGATGGATGCTTTCAACTCGACAAGACCCTGTGGCCCGCTCACCTTGCCGTTTACCTCCGCAAGGCCGTCTGCAAGCTCCTTGAAAGCCCCCGACGATCCTTCAGCCTTTACCAGTTCGTTCTGTTGAATCCACCTCGATGCGCTGTTGAAATGGCTTCGGGCCACGGTGAGCGCGGATTTCGAGTTGGCGGCGGACATCTCCGTGATCGACTGCTTGAGATCCTTGAGCGCCGCGACAAGCTTGTTCAGGCTCTTCACGCGCCGCCCGATCTCCTTTACGCTTGCGTTGGAGTAGGCTACCTGGGACATCGACGTTTTCTGCAGATTCTTCATCGAACTGTTGAACAGGTCGAGTTTCCGGGAAATATCCGCCAGTTTCGCGTTCATCTGCTCGTTCGCTGCCCGCGCGCTGTCGTTGGCATTGATGCGAGCCTCGGTTATGCCGTACATCTTCACGGATATATCCCGGAGCCTGGCTGTATTGTCCGATGATAAGCCGCCCTGAAGTTCCGCAAGCTCATCCGATACGGTTTTAAGCGCGAAAAGCGTTTTCGATGCGTCGCTTTTCGCGATCTGGAGTTCGGACGGAGTATTCGATGCGCCAACCCGCATGAGATTGGCCGCATGTTCCTGCAACGCTCTTTGATATTCGATGGTTTTTAGCTGATACGGAGTGGATTGCTGTGTGAGAACGGTTATGCTGTTCCTCACGAAGCTCATGCCGGTGAAGCCTGTGACGGTAACGGATGCAATCATCACAAGAACAACAATGACGTTGAGAATGAGCTTCTTTTTGATCGTCATGGCAATCTCTCTCAGTCCTTGATGAACTTTTTACCCTCACCCGTAAAGAAAGCGATAATTTTCTTGACGGCTGCCGATGGTTCGCCTCTTGTAATCAGCATGAGCGGACGGCTGATTTCCGGGGTGTCCACGATCTTGACCTTCTCCTTGTTGCCGGGCAGATTGATAAATCCAAGGCTCACCGCTCCGATGCCTTCGGGAAACTCCGCAACGTTGTCTATCTCCTTGCGCGTGGTTTCAACCTCGATGGCTCCAGTTACATATGGCTCGTTGTCCATCATCATCTTCTGGAAGACCTTCTTGGTTGCCGAACCCAGATGCGATGTGACCACTATTACCGGAAGATCAGGGCCGCCAACGCTCTTCCAGTTGTCAACCTTGCCTGTATGAAGATCCTTCAACTGCTGTTTCGACAGCTTGCCGACAGAATTTGACGGATGGACGATGACCTTGATGAAATCGCTTGTTATGACATTGCCCTTCAGGTCTGCGGGCGCTTCCTTGCCGGTTGCGGCCTTCATGCTGGCCACTGCGTCGGCCAGTTCCTCGGAGGCTCCGGAAGCGTCACATTTGCCGTTCACAAGATCCTCAAGGCCGTTCCCTGTTCCGTTTCCAACCATCACCAGCTTGATGCCGGTGGCCTTTTCAAGCGCCTCCTTGCCGGGTTCAAGCACCCGTTTCTGTATGGTTGTGGAACCGTGAATCCTGACATCCTCGGCTGAAGCCACCCTCATCGGCAAAAGAAGCAGTGCCGCAAGCCCAAGCATCGCGATGAATCCATATCCGGTTTTCATTGAATGTTGTCCTCCATGAACGTATTGATTGGCGGAACACTACCGTTCCGCGCCATGTCAATCGTGACTGAATATCCCCTTGAATTGGATTTATCGGATGCCGGCGGCATATCTTGAGCAACCTTGACAATGGACTACACCGCATTTGCCTTGCGGACACATGTTGAGCTACAATGTGAGCAAGCACTAACACTTGTAATGCTCATGGAAAAGAAAGATACGAAAACACGTCAGGCCGAGATAGTGGCGGCGGCGATTACGTTGATAGGCGAGGCTGGCGTTCGTGGGCTGACAACCGCAAAACTGGCCGGACGCCTTGGCATGTCGGAGGCGAACCTGTATCGGCATTTCAGCGGAAAACAGGCGATTCTTGAGGCGATTGTCGATGAAATTGGCCGCGTCATCATGGACAGGGGATCTGCGTTTTCGCGGCTTTCCGCTGCGCCGGACGAGAAACTGCGGATGATTCTGGAGTCGCATGTCAGGGAGGTCAAGGAGAAAAGCGGAATCCCGCGTCTGGTGTTTTCCGAGGATGTGCATCTGGGAAACCGCATGTTGCGGGAAAAGCTTGCGCTTCGGATCAAATCCTACATCGCGATTATCGAGGAAGTGCTTGCCGAGGGCGTCGGAAAGGGCGTATTCAGGCCGGACATATGTGTTGAGGACACCGCCAAAACATTTCTCGGCATGATCCAGTTCGCCGTGCTGCGCTGGTCTTTGAGCGGATTCACGTTCTCGATGGAGGAAGAAATAGCCCGTTTGTGGGCTAATTTCACGAGGTTGATTGCGGTATGATTTTGCCCTTAATGTGAGTAATTGCTCGCATTAAGGGCGTTCAGGAGGTGACCCATGAAGAAGTTGAAATTGATAGGAGCCGCTGCCGTTGTTGTTTCGGTTGCGCTGCTGGCCGGATTTCGCATGTTCAGTCCGCCTGCCGTCGCCTATGTGACGCCGGAGCACGGACGGGTGTCGGAGGAGATTTACGGAACCGGAACGGTTGAAGCGCGCGTTGTCTCGACAGCCGGGAGCAAGATTACTGGCCGGATAAAGAAGCTCCATGCCGATCATGGCGACTTCGTCCGAAAGGGAAGCGTTCTTGCCGAGCTTGAAAGCGGCGATCTTGCCGCGCTTGCCCAAAACGCCGACGATCTTCGCCGGAAAGGCAGCTCCAATGTTTTGTCTGCCGTCGAGGCGGTGGCGCGCGCGAAGGCCAGTCTCAAGGCGGCGGATGCCGCGCTTGCGCGGTCTGCCGCATCGGCGGAACTTGCCCGGCGGACGCTGGAGCGATATGAGGCGTTGTCTGCCGAAGGGCTGGTTCCGGGGCAGGCTCTCGACGAAAAACGGGCATCGCTGGATGAGGCGATGAGGCAGCGCGATCTGATGGAAGCCGAGCGTTCGGTTGCCGAGACGGAGATCAGGCGCTCGGAACATGCGCTGGAGGCGGCGCGGCACGAGGAGCGGGCCGCGTCGTCATCGTGGGATGCCGCCCGCGCGCGGCTTGCCGACGCGGTGGTTACAGCCGCTATTGACGGCGTTGTCGTCAGCCGCGAGGCTGAGGTGGGAAACACGGTTGTGCCGGGAAGCCCGATATTCCGTATCGCCGATCCGTCCACCGTATGGGTGAAGGCGAACATCGACGAGGCAAAAGGCGGCGCAATTGTGGCCGGAAGCGAGGCGCGGATAATCCTGCGAAGCGACAAGGGCAGGGCTCTGACGGGCAAGGTGGCAAGAATCGGGCGCGTTTCAGACCGCGTAACCGAGGAGATGGAGGTGGATGTTTCGTTTGCCGCTGTGGATGCTTCCCGCTTCAGGCTTGGCGAACAGGCCGAGGTTTTTATAAAGGGGCGTGATGCGGACGGCCTGACGATTCCATCCGGCGCTTTGACCGTGCGAGATGGGAAGGAGGGCGTTTTCAGGGCGGTTGGCGGGCGGGCGACATTCACGAGAATTACCACCGGCGTTTGGGGCGACAAGCTTGTGCAGGTGATTGACGGACTGTCGCCCGGCGACATGGTGATTCTGCCGGACGCAAAGGCGGGCCGCGCGATTGTTGAGGGAAAACGTATCCGCCTGCCTGGTTCAGGCCGTTAGCGAGGGCGCATCATGATGGATCTGGCAGTTCGGGACATCCGCCGCAATCCGAGGCGGTTCATGATGACATGCGCGGGCGTGGGCCTGCTCATGCTTGTGGTCATGGGCATGAGCGGCATATATCGCGGCATCATCGACGACGCAACGTCGCTCTTAAACGCGACGGACGCCGATGTCTGGGTGGTTCAGGAAGGCACAAACGGCCCGTTCGCCGAAGACTCGCGCCTTCCCGAAGACCTGAAAAAGACGCTCAGGGGCATGAGCGGCGTTGTCGCTTCCGGCGCGCTTTCATTTCAGACGTTCCAGACGCAGTGGAAGGAAAAACCGCTAAGGCTGTTTGCCGTAGGCTACGATCAGGCGCTCGAACTTGGCGGGCCGGTCAACATAATCGAGGGCCGCCCGATCAGGCGAAGCCATTACGAAATGCTGGCCGGAGTTCGCTCCGGCCTCAGCGCGGGCGATGTCATCACTTTGGGCAACGACGGATACACGGTTGTAGGCATCGTGAGCGACAACGTAGTCTCGCCGGGCGGCGATCCGGTTGTTTACCTCACACTTCCCGACGCGCAGGAGCTTCTGTTCAAGAAGGACAACGCCGCAATCCGCAACGACAGGGCGCGGGCCGGAGAAAAAGCGCCGGGAGCGGACACGCATATAGTTAACGCCGTTGTGCTCAGGCTGGCGGACGGGCGGCCCATGGAGCGCGTCATCGACGACATCTCGCGCTGGAAACACCTGCGGGCAATGTCGGCGGCGGATCAGGAAAAGATTCTGACCGGCGGAATGGTGGAGAAATCAAAGATGCAGTTGTGGCTTTTCCGCACAATCCTGATTATTGTCTCGATGGCTGTCATTGCGCTTGTTATCTACACGCAGACGATGGAGAAGACGCGGGAGATAGCCACGCTGAAGCTGATCGGCTCGCCCGATTCGGTGATCGTGCGGCTGATTCTTGAACAGGCGCTTCTCATGGGATTTGCGGCCTACTGGATCGGTTTTGTGCTGTTTCAGCTTACATACAGCAAATTCCCCAAACGGATGATAGCCAACCCGTTCGATCTTCAGGCGCTTTTTGCTGTTGTCATGGTCATATGCGTAATCGCCAGCATATCCGGCATACGCTCCGCGCTCCGGGTAGATCCGGCGCGCGCTCTTGGAGGCTGATTTCATGAAAGAGGTTGTGTTTACAAGCGGTTTGCGCAAGGTTTTCGGCTCCGGCGACACCGAGGTGGTGGCGCTTGCGGGCGCGGATGTGCAGCTTGCCGAGGGCGAGGTGTCGGCAATTCTCGGCCCGTCCGGCTCCGGAAAGACAACACTGCTCATGTGCATCGGCGGCATTCTTGAGCCTACATCCGGCCTGATGCGCATTGGCGGCGAGGATGTTTACTCCGGCGGCAGATGGCGCATCGGCGATCTGCGAAGGCTTCGGCGCGAGAAGATGGGGTTTATTTTCCAGGCCCACAACCTCATTCCGTTTCTTACGATCATCGAAAACGTGACAATCGCCGCCGAGCTTGTGGGCGCGCCGAAGGCCGAGGCGCGAAGCCGCTCGATGGAGTTGCTCGATTATCTTGAAGTTGCGAATCGCGCCGACAAGTATCCGGCCACGCTTTCCGGCGGTGAGCGCCAGCGCGTGGCGATTGCCCGCGCCCTTGTCCACGGCCCGCGCCTCATTCTGGCCGACGAGCCGACAGCCTCGCTCGATACCGAGCGCGGGGCGAAGGTTATCGCGCTGCTGCGAAAGCTGGCGAAAGAGCGTAACGTCGGCGTGATTGCCGTAACCCACGACGTCCGGATGCTGGACGGCTTCGACAGGATTTACCGGATGAAGGACGGGGTTATTAACGGCGGCGAGGGGTGATGCTATTAATGATATGCGAAGTTCGTATATCGCCAAGGGTAGCCAGCGGCGGCCAATGACGCCAGCGGCGGCCAATGACGCCAGCGGCGGGTGAAGCTGCCTTCAAGGCAATATCCGCGCTAATTGCTATTGCCCGAAAAACGCCGCTTCGCGGCTTATTGCCTCGCCCCCGCCATTGAGCACGAACACAACCTGCCCGCTTGCCGCAGCCTTGCACGGAGAAGCGCAGACAACCGCCGCATGTACCGCATTGAAGCCGTTCGGGCCGACCGTCAGAGTGTTGTTTCCGGCCAGCGCAAGCCTGTTATTGCCTGCAATGCTCAGGCGAAACTCCCGTTCAACGCCGGTTTTGTTCCTGACGCTGACGCGGTAATGGTTAATCACGCTGCCATCGGCGGTTAGAGCGAAAAGCGGGCCGGGCGTCCGGCTCACGGTCATGTCGAAATCCGGGCCGCTGAAGGCGAGCGCGCCAAAAAGCGCGGCGAACGCCGCAATGGCGATGGCGCTAATGATGCTCTGGGGGCGAATAAACAGCCTTGCGCCGAAACTGTACCGCACAAGCGGCGCAATTCCGCGCTTCCCGGTCATGTCGCGGCAGGCGTCAACGCATTCGGCGCAGGCGACGCAGCCGGTCTGAAGGCCGTCCCGTATGTCGATCCCGGTCGGACAGACCTTTGCACAGAGGCCGCAGTTCAGGCATTCGTCGCGCCTGTTTTCATCGAATTCGATGCGAAGTGTGCTGTTGTCGAACAGCGCACCCTGCATTCTGGCATACGGGCACACGTAGCGGCAGAACCGCCGCCCCCATAAAGTTGCCATCAGATAAACAAGCGCAGCCTGAACAATCCAGAACCCGCGAACAAGCGGCGAGCCGGACACGAGCATTTCCAGCATTTCGGCGGGCGGCAGAAAATACCAGATGAGCGTGGCCGAAATCAGCATCGACAGCGCGATTGCAGAGGCATGAAACGCTATGTTCGCAATGTTGTCCGGAAGCCGAAAGCGCCGCAATGCGCCGCGAAACATCGTCTGCAATTCGATGATCGCGCTCTGCGGGCAGAACCATCCGCACCAAACGCGTCCAAGCAGAATGGTAAGAAACACGAAGATCATTACAAACAGGAGCATCGCGAGAAGAAAAAGGAAGAAGTCCTCGATGAAGAGCGCGCGCCCGAAGAAAAGCAGCCTGAGAGCCGGTATGTCGAAGCGCAAGGCGCTTTCTCCGCCCACGCGCAGAAACGGCAGGCCTATCATGACCGATGCCTGGAGAAGATAAAACGCACGCCGCCAAGGCTTGAAATGGCGGCGGGCATGCATTCGGCGCAGCTCTATCTGCGGAAACTTACGGCTTCATGCCGTATTCGCGCACGGAGTCCATGTACGCGAGAACCTTCCATGTGCGGTCGCGTCCAAGCTGATCGCCAAAGCCGGGCATTCCGCCGCCGCGCCCGCTGAATATGCTGAGGTACTTGTCCTTGTCGGTTTCGCCATACTTGAAGTGTGCCGTAAGATCGTTCCCTACGCCGCCCTTCAGGTTTGCTCCGTGACAGGAGGCGCAATTCGCCTCGTAAATACCCTTGCCTTCAGCGATTGCCTTGGGATCTTTCTCGTAAGGATTTTCGTATGGAATTTCCTTCACCGCCGCCCTGGACGATGCGAGCCGCTCCTCGTAAATCTTGCCCTGGCTCCATCCGCTGAACGTCGGAGTGAATGAAAAAACATACCAGACCGCCCATGCGGCAAGGCCGATGAAAAGCACCATCACGCCTTTCGGAATACGGCTGTGACCTTCCTTTATGCCGTCAAACGTATCAGACATAGTGCAGCCTCCCTAAAATTCTCAGCCGTCATTAAGCATTGTAAACTTTGGTTCCTCAAGGCGGCGCTTTTCCTTGGGATGGTACGTCCGGAATACAATCCATCCGTAAGTGGCCGCCAGCAATATGGTAAACAGCAAGAATGCCGCTGATGTAATACTCATAGCCTTACCCCTTCGCCCTGCTTCGGATATATGCCACGACCTTGCCTGTCTTGTCCTGATCGAGAACCGACTTCCACGATGGCATTCCGCCTGGGCGTCCTTCAGTTATTGACAATATTAAATCCGCATCCGACCCGCCGAATTTCCACTCGGCGTCCGTCAGGTTCGGGCCGAGTCCGCCGGCAAGATCCGCACCATGACAACCGGCGCAGTTCTCATCGAATATTTTGTGGCCCTCGGCAACTGCCGGCGATTCAACAGCCGTTGCCGCGCCTTGGGTTGTTGCGGCAAGCGGCTGGGGCTTCTTAGTCCTGCCAAGTTTCTGGAGATATGCAACCAGTGCGTCCATCTCTGTCTTTCCGTCAAGCGCCCTTATCTCGGCGTCGGCAAATGGGAAATGAAGCGTTTTCATCTTTTTCTCAGCAAGCGATGTGTCGAGCCGATTGCCTGCAAGCCATGCGTAAGGCGGCATATTGGAATCCTTGAACATCGCCTGAGGGTTCTCCATATGCTTGTAATGCCAAGAGTCCGGATATTTGCCGCCCACTCTGGCAAGATCCGGGCCGGTGCGCTTCGATCCCCAGAGATGCGGGCGGTCGTGAACGAATTCGCCAAGTTTCGACGGTTCGCCATATCTCGCTGTTTCGAACAAAAGCGGGCGCACGGTTTGGGTGTGGCAGTTGTTGCAGCCTTCGCGGATATAGATGTCGCGTCCCTCAAGCTCAATAGGATTATACGGAGTGATGCCTTCCAGCGCAGGCTCCATCGACGGCATGAAGAGCGGTATGAAGGTTGATACTACCGAACCGACAAGCACTACAACCAGCGATACTATAATGAAAATAACGGGTTTCCGGTAGATGCTCATGCCGCTGCCTCCCTTCCGCCCCGATTCGCCGTTGTCTTTGCAAGGTTATAGACGAATATGACAATTCCGGCGAAGTAGATTATTCCTCCGGCAAATCGCATCATCCAGTACGGGTAGTTATGAACAAGCGTTTCGAGGAACGAATAACGTAGCGAGCCATCCTCGTTGGTTGCAGTAAGCATTGCGCCCTGCTGAAGACCGGTAATCCACATGGTGATAGAGAAGATGAGTTGTCCGACAAGCACAAGCCAGAAATGATTATTGGCCAGTTTAATGCTGTACAGTGACGTGTTGTACAGCTTCGGAACGAGGTAGTAGAACGAAGCGGAGATTATCATCGTCACCCATCCCATTGTTCCCATGTGAACATGGCCTGGAATGTAGTCGGTGTAATGCACGAACTGGCTGATCCAGCGAATAGCCTGAGTCGGCCCCTGAATGGTCTGAAGCCCGTAGAACGTGATTCCCCAAAGAAAAAACTTCACCAGATAGTTAGACTGCACCGTTGCCCAGCTTCCCTGCATCGTGTAGTAACCGTTTATCACCGATCCCCACGACGGCGCGATAAGGAATATGCTGAGAGCAATCGCCATCGTCTGAATCCAGTCCGGAATCGGCGTGTAGACCAGGTGATGAGCGCCTGTCCACATGTAACCGAACACAAGCGACCAGAAAGCGATTATCGAAAGCCGGTGGCTGTATATCGGCAGGTTGGTGCTTTTGGGCAGGAAGTAGTAGAAGAAGGCGAGAATAGGGAACGTAAACAATGAGGCAACGGCATTATGCCCGTACCACCATTGCACGTTGGCGTCGTTGGCTCCGGCGTAAGCGGAGTATGACTTGAACCAGCTTACCGGGATCGCCAGGTTGTTGACGATGTACAGAAGCGCCACAACAACGACCGTGGCCAGCAAATACCAGAGCGAGATATACATCTGCTCTTCCCGCCGCTTGATGAGCGTGGCAACCATGTTAACCGCAAACATCACCCAGACGACCACCACCAAAATGTCGATGGGCCATTCGAGTTCGGCGTATTCCTTCGACGATGTGAAGCCCATGAAAAGGCTTGCGGCGCCAAGCGCCACGGTTATGTTCATAAGCCATAGCGATGCGCGGGCAAGACCCGGAAACACCAGCGGCGCGCGGGCAAGGCGCTGAACAACGTAATATGAAACTCCTATTATCGCTGTTACCGCAAAGCCGAATGCCAATCCGTTTGTGTGGACAGGGCGGAGACGTCCGTAGGTGAGCCAAGGCAACAGGTTCAGAGCTGGCGCAAATAGCTGGGCTGCGATCAGCAAGCCGACAACCAAACCGATAACCAGCCAGAACAGGGACGAAAAGATAAATCCTTTTACTGCACCGTCTTCGTATGATTCTTCCTGCCTCATGTATTCTCTCCCTGAATCAACGATGGATGTTACTAAAGGAAATCGCATTTCCGGGAGATTGTCAACAAGTTTTCAAGTGGCGCGTTTTCCAATGACATGGAATCATGTCTGCCGGATGACAATGCTCGTAACAACAATCGGCAACCGCAACTGCTTTGACTTTTCCCTGATTATTCTGTAATGTTCCTCAAGTTACGTAACCCATGATATACAGCATGACAGGATACGGCGTTGCCGAGGACGCCGGGTTCAGGATCGAAATACGGTCGGTGAACCACAAGCATCTCGACATTCAACTGAAGCTGCCGCCTTCATTGTACGCCGCCGAGCAGCGTCTCAAGGATCAAATCAGAAAACATCTTTCGCGTGGCAGGCTCGATGTGTTTGTCAAGCCGCTGAAGGATGGCGGCGCATCACTCCAGCTGAATCACGATGTGGCAAGACGCATTTATGACGGACTTCTCAGCATTCAGGAAGAACTTGGCGTTCCAGGCACAATCGACATAGCTACGCTTGCCACAATCCGCGAGATTTATGAACAGGTTGAAGTGGATGAATCGGCAGTTCAGATAGTGGGGGATCTGCTTGACAAGGCGCTGGATCAGCTTGACGATATGCGGCTTGCCGAGGGGCGCGCCCTGAAGTCCGACCTCACGGCCAGAATCGACGCAATAGAGGGCTTCTTCAAGGAAATCGCCCCGTACGCAGCCGAACATGCCGAGCGGGTGCGAACCAACCTGAAGGAGAGGATCGACGGAATAGGACTTCCGCTTCCGGTTGAGGACGCTAGGCTAGCTCAGGAAATTTTCTTCTATGCCGAACGCGCCGACATTACTGAAGAACTTGTGCGCGCAGCAAGCCATGTGGCACAGTTTCGTGGCTTTCTGAAAGGCGGCGGCGGCGTGGGGCGGAAACTCGATTTTCTCACGCAGGAGTTATTCCGCGAGGCCAACACGATAGCGTCGAAGGCTGGACGTTCTGAAATAGCGCATATCGTGATCGAAATCAAGGATCAACTCGAAAAGGCGCGCGAACAACTTCAAAACATTCAATAAAGAGAGATCTTCCGTATGAAGAAATCAGATCATCTGCCTCCTTTGATAAACATCGGCTTCGGAAACATGGTGGCAGCTTCACGCGTTATTGCGATTGTCGCGCCCGGATCGTCGCCGCTGAAGCGGTTACGTGATGAAGCCCGCGAGCGGGGCAAGCTGATAGACGCAACGCAGGGCAGGAGAACGCGGGCGATAATCGTGACGGACAGCGACCATGTGATACTTTCGGCCCTTCAGTCGGAGACAGTTGGCCAGCGCTTTGGCGAAGGCCAGAAATTCAATGAATCGAGGGAGAGAGACGACTATGCCGAAGGGTAGGGGAAATCTGTTTGTGGTTTCGGCTCCATCCGGTGCCGGCAAGACAACGCTCTGTCGCGAGCTGGTGATGAACGACCATCGCCTTCGCCATCTGGTTTCGCACACCACGCGCCAGCCGAGGCCGGGCGAGGTGGACGGACGCGATTACACGTTCATCGACGAGGCGGCTTTCAGACGCATGGTTGATGAGGACAGATTCGCGGAATGGGCGCAGGTGCATGGCAATTATTACGGCACGGCTCTTGACCGCCTGACCGGAGCGCTTGAAGCCGGAGATGACGTGCTGATGGACATCGATGTTCAGGGGGCGAGACAGATACGCAAACGCGACCTCGACGGCGTGTTCATATTCATTGCCCCGCCATCCATGGAGGAACTTGAACGCAGGCTGCGAAACCGCAGGTCAGACTCCGATGATGTAATCCGTCGCAGGCTTGCCAAGGCCCGTGACGAACTTTCATGCCTCAACGAATACGATTATCTTGTGCTGAACGATATGTTCGAGCAGGCGCTTGACGAGCTTCGGTGTATCATCATGGCTGCCCGTCTACGGGTTGGTTACATACCCCCAGGCTACGGGTTGGTTACATAAACCCCGTCTACGGGTTGGTTACATACCCCCAGGCTACGGGTTGGTTACATAAACCCCGTCTACGGGTTGGTTACATAAACCCCGTCTACGGGTTGGTTACATTATAAGTGAAGCTGTCTGGAATGATTTGAATCTCATCTGGATTGCCATGCCGAATTAGTCCTGCCCACGCAAGCAGGCATCCTGCCTGCAAACCCTACACTTTTAATCCGACATCAACAATTCTGGATGAATCGGCGATGCCGAATCTCTTCAAGCCGTACACGTAACGCGCTGAAATAACAAGTAAATATTGCTGGTGCTCCCGCTGGCACGCCACTTGCTTTTACTCATTGCAGCTTGACAAACACTTTTCAGGAGGCAGATATGAGACAGATTGCGATATACGGAAAAGGCGGCATCGGCAAATCGACCACGACACAGAACCTTGTGGCCGGACTGGCAGAGGCAGGAAAGAAGGTTTTGATTGTTGGATGCGACCCGAAGGCCGACTCCACACGGCTGATGCTTCACGCAAAGTGTCAGACAACGGTTATGGACTTGGCGCGCGAGCGCGGCGGCGTTGAGGAACTTGAGCTTGGCGACGTGCTGATGACCGGCTACCGGGGCGTGAAATGCACGGAATCGGGCGGCCCGGAGCCGGGCGTGGGCTGCGCCGGGCGCGGCGTGATAACCGCCATCAACTTCCTTGAGGAAAACGGCGCGTATTCGCCCGATCTCGACTTCGTTTTCTACGACGTGCTTGGCGACGTTGTCTGCGGCGGATTCGCGATGCCGATGCGCGAGAAGAAGGCGCAGGAGATATACATCGTTACATCCGGCGAGATGATGGCCATGTACGCGGCGAACAACATCTGCAAGGGAATTGTGAAATACGCGGTGAGCGGCGGCATAAGGCTTGGCGGCCTCATCTGCAACTCGCGCAAGGTGGACAAAGAGTATGAGCTTATCGCGGCGCTTGCAGAGCGGCTTGGAACCCAGCTTATTCATTTTGTTCCGCGCGACAACATCGTGCAGCGGGCCGAGCTGAAGCGCATGACCGTGATCGAGCACGATCCGTCGTGCGGTCAGGCCGACGAATACCGCGAGCTTGCGCGGAAGATTTCGGACAACCGGAACCTTGTTATCCCGACGCCGCTTACGATGGACGAGCTTGAGGAGCTGCTTATCAACTACGGATTCATGGACGCCGAGGAAGTGGCGGCCTAAGGAGAACGATTATGAGCGCGGTTGTTGAAAAAACAGAACAGATTGTTGACGAAATACTGGAGGTTTACTCCGAGAAGACTCTCAAGAAGCGAGCCGGGCATATCGCGGTGAAGGATTCACCGGCGGGCTCGGACTGCTCCACATGTGCCGTGAAGTCGAACGTAAAGTCGATTCCGGGCGTGATGACGGCGCGCGGCTGCGCCTACGCCGGATCGAAGGGCGTGGTCTGGGGGCCGATCCGTGACATGGTTCACCTTAGCCACGGCCCTATCGGCTGCGGATACTACTCGTGGAGCACGCGCCGCAATCTGGCGCAGGGCCGTCCGGGCGTGGACAATTTTGTGCCGTTTCAGTTTTCGTCCGACTATCAGGAGAAAGACATCGTCTACGGCGGCGCGCAGAAGCTTGAAGACATCTGCCGCGAGATTTCCGGCCTGTTTCCGCTTGCCAAGGGCATATCGGTTCAGTCCGAATGCCCGATCGGCCTGATCGGCGACGACATCGAGGCCTCGGCCAAAAAGATGCAGACCGAGCTTAAGCTTCCGGTAATTCCTGTTCGGTGCGAGGGTTTTCGCGGCGTCAGCCAGTCGCTTGGGCATCATATCGCAAACGACACCATACGCGACCATGTGCTTGGCAAGGGCAAATTGGCCGATCCCGGCCCTTACGACGTGGCGATTATCGGCGACTACAACATCGGCGGCGACGCGTGGGCCAGCCGCAAGATACTTGAAGAGATCGGCCTTCGCGTTGTTGCGATGTGGTCGGGCGACGGCGAGCTGGAGACGATGAAGCTCACCCACGCGGTGAAGCTGAACCTGATCCACTGCTACCGCTCGATGAACTACATCGCGCGCCACATGGAGGAGACATACGATATTCCGTGGCTTGAGTACAACTTTTTCGGGCCGTCCAAGATCGAATCTTCGCTGCGCGCGATAGCCTCGCGCTTCGACGACAAGATCATGGAGAACGCCGAAAAGGTTATCGCCAAGTATCGGCCCGCGATGGACGCGGTGCTTGCGAAATACCGTCCGCGCCTTGAGGGCAGGCGGGTGATGCTCTATGTGGGCGGCCTTCGCCCGCGTCACGTGATCGGCGCGTATGAAGACCTCGGCATGGATATAATCGGAACCGGCTACGAGTTTGCCCACGCCGACGACTACAAGCGCACCATCCCTCAGTTGAAAGAGGGCACGGTGATCTACGACGACGTGACGGAGCACGAACTGGACGGGCTTGTGAAGAAGCTTCAGCCCGATCTGGTGGGCGCGGGCATCAAGGAAAAGTACGTTTTCCAGAAGCTGGGCGTGCCGTTTCGCCAGATGCATTCGTGGGATTACTCAGGCCCGTATCACGGCTACGACGGATTTCCGATATTCGCCCGCGACATGGACATGGCAATCAACTCGCCAACGTGGAAGCTGGTGAAAGCGCCGTGGTAAGAACCTCACCCCCGGCTTCTCTGCAGAAAGTTAACTCCCCCCTTACCCCCCTCATTGAGGGGGGGGCGAAACCGGGGGAGTTATTGAGTGGGCTTCGATATTAAGTTGAAAGGAATTAAACCAATGAATGTTGCCGAATGGATTAATACAGCCGAGTACCGCGATCTGAACTTCGCGCGCAAGGCTCTCGTCATAAACCCAACCAAGGCGTGCCAGCCGCTTGGATCGTTCTTCTGCGCCGCCGGATTTGAAGGCACGCTGCCCTACGAGCACGGCTCGCAGGGATGCGCCGCCTATTTCAGGAACAACCTGTCTCGCCATTTCCGCGAGCCGTTTCCGGCTGTGTCGGACTCGATGACCGAAGACGCCGCCGTATTCGGCGGCAGGGCGAACATGATCGAGGGGCTGAAAAACGCCTACGAAATCTACAAGCCGAAGATGATCGCCATGTGTACCTCATGCATGGCCGAGGTTATCGGCGACGACCTGAAGGCGTTCATCTCGAACGCCCGCGACGCAGGCTCGATTCCGGAAGATTTCCCTGTGTCGTTCGCCCACACGCCAAGTTTTATCGGCTCGCACCTTACCGGATACGACTCGATGCTATCCGGCATAATCGAAACCATGTCAGCCGGGAAGTTCAACAACGGCTGGCGAAACGGAAAGCTGAACATCATTCCGGGCTTCGACGCGCATATCGAAAACATACGCGAGATCAGGCGCTACATGGGCCTGATGGGCGTTGACTGCACGGTGCTTGCCGACAATTCCACATCGTTCGATTCGCCGCTTACCGGCGAATACAAGATGTATAACGGCGGCACAACGCTTGCCGAGGCTGCCGACTGCGTGAACGCGGCGGCGGTAGTGTCGATGCAGGCGTATGCCGCGCCGAAGACCGTCGGCATGCTGAAAACGAAGTATAGCCAGCAGGCAGCCGAGTTCAACTATCCGCTGGGCATTGGCGCGTTCGACACATTCTTGGTGAAGGTTTCCGAAATCACCGGCAAGCCCGTGCCTGAAGCGATAAAACGCGAGCGCGGCCTTGCGGTTGACGCCGCGACAGACGCGCATCCGTATTTCCACGGCAAGAGGTTCTCGCTGTTTGGCGACCCGGACACGATGCTTGGGCTGGTTCGTTTCCTCATGGAGATGGGCGGCGAGCCGGTTCATATCGTTTCCACCAACGGAACCAGGAAGTTTGCAAAGGAGATGGAGGCGCTGCTTGCCTCATCGCCTTATGGCATGTCGGGGCAGGTTCATAACGGGCGCGATCTCTGGCACATGCGCTCGCTTCTGATGACCGAGCCGGTTGACATGCTGATCGGCAACTCGCACGGCAAATACGCCGCGCGCGACGCCGGAATTCCGCACATCCGCATAGGTTTCCCGATTGTAGACCGGGTGAACATGCACCGCTACGCAACCATCGGCTACAAGGGCGTTCTCAATCTGATTACCTGGATTGCCAACGCATTCATGGACGAAACCGACAGAAAGAGCGACGATCCGCATTTCGAGCTGCTCAGATAGGAATACGTGTCATGGCCGCAACAATCGACAAGCTGTACGAACACGCCTGCGAGAAGAACACTAACGAAGGAATTTGCCGCGCTCGCGGCGGCGAATCCTGCGCCTTCGACGGTGCGATGATCGTGCTTCAGTGCATCGCCGACGCCGCGCATCTGGTGCATGGGCCCATTGCCTGTTGCGGCAACTCGTGGGAATCGCGCGGCACTGTCTCGGACAAGGGCATTCTGCACAGGCGCGCCTACACAACCGACATGAACGAGATCGACATCGTTTACGGCGCGGAGGCGAATCTGCGCCGGGCCATCGGCGAGACGCTGGCCGACTCCGGCGCGAAGGCGGTTTTCGTCTATTCCACATGCGTGAGCGGGCTTATCGGCGAAGACATCGACGCCATATGCCGCGAGGCCGAGGCTTCAACCGGCTGCCGCGTGATTCCTGTTCACGCGCCCGGCTTCGTCGGGCCTAAAAATCTCGGAAACCGCATAGCGGGCGAGGTTCTGCTCGATTACGTGATAGGGAGATCGGAGGCGGCTCAGGCTCCGCCGCATTCGATCAACCTTATCGGCGAATACAACATCGCGGGCGATTTGCTGCTTGTGGAGCCGGTTCTGCGGCGGGCCGGAATCAACATCATGGCCCGCATGACCGGCAACTCAACCTTCGACGAAATCACCCGCGCCCACCATGCGGCGCTGAACGTGGTGGTCTGCGGGCGGGCGCTCATCAACGTGGCGCAAGGCATGAGGGCGCGGCATGGCATTCCTTTTGTCGAGGCGTCGTTCTTCGGGCGAAGCGAGATGTCGCGGGCGCTTCGCGCGATAGGTTCACGGTTTGAGGACATTTCCGCAAGAGTGGAAGCGGTCATTGCCGACGAAGAAGCGCGTCTTGCCAAGCGGCTTTCGGCATATGCGCATCTTCGCGGCAAAAAGGCGGTGCTCTACACCGGCGGCGTGAAAAGCTGGTCGATCATATCCGCGCTTCTCGACTTGGGCATGGAGATTGTCGCGGTCGGCACGAAGAAAAGCACGTTCGAGGATGAGGAGAAGATGCGCGTGATTTTAGGCCCGGACGCGCCGCTTCACGAGAATGTGACGCCTGCGAAGCTTCGCGGGCTGATGAAGGAAAATAGCGCCGACATCCTGATTGCCGGCGGGCGCAACCAGTATCTGGCGATGAAGGAAGGCTTTGCATTTGTTGACGTGAATCAGGAGCGCCACGCGGCATACGCCGGATATGACGGGCTGGTGAATCTGGCCGAGGCGATAAGCGTGTCGATCTGGTTTTTCGGCGGAAAACTCCCCCCGGCTTCGCCACCCCCCTCAATGAGGGGGGCAAGGGGAGAGTCGTTTTCCCGTTCACTGAAGGGTGGAAGAGGGGAGTCGGTCAGCATCAACCCGTTAAAGCATTCGCCCTCGATAGGCGCGGCCATGGCCATGCAGGGAATCGACAGGGCGGCGATTGTTCTGCACGGAGCGCAGGGCTGCAATTTCCTTGGCAAGGTTCTGCTTACAAAGCATTTCCGCGAGCCTATAGCAATGGCGAGCACGAAGCTTTTCGTGGAAGACGTGGTGATGGGAAGCGAGGAGCGGCTTGCAAAAACCGTTGCGGAGGTTGCCGAGCATAACCAGCCCGATATTGTCGCGGTTCTCACAACCGGGCTTTCGGAAGTGAAGGGCGACGACATTGGAAGGGTATTGAAGGACACGGAAGCGCCGGATGTAAAGATTATCCACATCCCGACGCCCGACTACCACGGCGGCCTCCAGGATGGATACGCCGCCGTGGTGGAAAGACTGGCAATGCTTGCCGAGCCTGTGGCGGAGCGCAACGCGAGTCGCGTGAACATCTTGGCCGGCTGTTTTCTCACGCCTGCCGACATAAACGAGCTTCGCGGCATGGTCGAGGCGTTCGGGCTTGAGCCGATCATTCTGCCGGATTTGTCGGCGCTTGACGGAAGCCGCGCAAGCTTCGGCCCGCTGGCCGAGGGCGGAACAACGTTGGCCGACATCAAAGGCATGGGCCGGTCGGCGGCAACGCTGGTTATCGGCTGCTCGCTGGAGGCTGCCGGTAAAAAACTTTTCGAGCGATGCGGCGCGCCGTGGTTTCAGCTCCCCTCCGTCACCGGGCTTGCGGCATCAGACAGACTTGTCGCGCTGCTTTCGGAACTTACGGGCCGGGAGATTCCAGCGCGGCTTGCGCGGCAGCGGAAAATCCTGATTGACGGGATGAGGGACGCGCATTCAATCATCGGCGGAAGGCGCTTTATTATCGCGCAGGAAGCCGACGCGGCGGCGGGAATGTCGTCGCTCATAGCCGAAATGGGAGCTGCAACGGCGATGGCCGTCGTGCCGACTGGGGCGGCATCCGCAAAGGCGATTATCGCTGATGAAATCATTACCGGCGATTACGGTTCCATATCTGGCTCTTTCGATCTGCTGATTGCCGGTTCTCATGGCAGGCAGACGGCGGAATCGCTCGGCATAAAGCATCTTGAGATCGGATTTCCGGTGTTCGGGCGGCTGGGTTTCAACTCAATCGTAACCGTCGGCTACGCCGGAACGCTGAACATGGTCAACATGATCGGAAACGCGCTTATTGGAGGTGAAGCATGAAAGTGGCATTTGCGACAACTGACGGGAATTACGTGAACGAGCATTTCGGGCGGGCGGGCAGATTCGTGATCTACGACTTTTCGAGGGACGGATACCGCCGCGTCGAGGACAGGGTGTTCGCCGAGGGACGCGACAAGGCGGTTGAAAGCACGAAGGGCATGGGCGCGGCCCACGACATTGCCGTGGGCGACAAGGTGGAAAAACTTGCCGACTGCTCGATCATCTACATGACCGAGATCGGCGGGCCGTCGGCGGCGCGGCTTTCGCGCAAGGGAATAATGCCGGTGAAGGTTACAGAGCCAACCGGTATTGAGGAATCGGCAGAAAAGCTCCTGAACACCATATGCGGCACGCCGCCGCCGTGGCTTCGGAGAATGATCAATAACCAAAAAGGAGACATTTGACATGAAGATGATACGTGCGATTGTACGACCGGAGAAGGAAGACGATGTGGTGCTTGCGCTGGAGGGAGCCGGATTTCCGGCCATGACAAAGGCGCATGTGTTCGGGCGGGGCAAGCAGAAGGGGTTGCAGGTGGGGCCGGTGCATTACGACCTGCTGTCGAAGGTTATGCTTCTGCTTGTGGTGAACGACGAGGATGCTCCGAAGGTGATGTCGATCATCACCGACAACTCGAAGACTGGTTTCATAGGCGACGGAAAGATATTCGTTTCCGACGTTGAATCGGCCTACACGGTTCGCACCGGAGAAGGGCTATGAAAGAGCTGATGGCGATAATACGCCAAAGCAAACAGAAGGAGACGCTTGCCGCTCTGGTGGACATAGGCGTGGTATCCGTAACCGTTCACAGCGTGAACGGACGCGGCAGGCAGGGCGGAAACATCATGGAGAGCATCGACCCCGACATGCCGGGCAACATTGAGAGCGTTTCGAAGATATACAAGTATCCGACGCCGTCTTCGATGGCCGGAGACTCAACGCTCACCAAGCCGGTCTTCTGGGTTCCGAAGAACCTGCTCACCATCGTGGTGTCGGAAGTGCCGGTGGAAAAGGTAATTGAGACGATCACAAAGGTTAACCGCACCGGCAAGCCGGGCGATGGCAAAATCTTCGTGCTGCCCATTGCCGACGCCCTGCGCATTCGCACCGGCGAAACCGGCGACGCGGCGATTCTCTAGCGGAGGCCCGTTATGGAAACAGCGGCAATGACGTTCGGCGGAAAGCCGTGGAAGCAGACGTTCATCCTGAAGATCGACGTAGAAAAATGCATCGGCTGCGGACGCTGCTACAAGGTCTGCGGCAGAGATGTGCTCGATCTGGCCGACAAGCCGTTTGCCGGAGACGACGAATACGGCGACGACATGGGCAACAAGATCATGACGGTGGTAAACCGCGACAACTGCATAGGCTGCGGCGCATGCGGCAGGATCTGCTCGAAGAAGTGCCACGGGTACGAATAGATTCGATAATATTGACTGACGCAATCCCCACGTAGGGGCGGTTCGCGAACCGCCCCTGCAACATTTTGCAGGTTGCCCAACAAAATTGTTCCCTCGCACCGCTCCAACCCTGAAACGATCGACATGTAACAGCTTGAAACAACAGTCTAAAAGCGCGTTCATGCCGTCTGGCACAGCGCTTGCCATATTTGTTGCATATGAATCCGGTTGAAGGTGAGCCATGAGCGACATGAAATGCGAACTGCGGTGCGAATATCCGAGATATTTCGTGCCGGAACACAGGCGGGAGGAATATGAAGACCTGCTTGGGCTTCTGCTGGAACATGCAAGCGGCCCGACCGGGGAAACCGAGGATGTTGCCGCATTCGTGGCCGCCGCCTGCCTTGGACAGAATCACCTGTGGCAGGACATGCGTCTGGCCAACAGGGGCGAGCTGTCGCTTCTGCTGGCCCGCCATTTCAGGCCGCTGTTCGACAGAAACGCGCGCGACATGAAGTGGAAGAAGTTTTTCTACAAGCAGTTGTGCGAACGGGAAGGCCTGTATGTGTGCAAATCGCCAAGCTGCGGCGTGTGCAGCGATTTTGAGAAATGCTTCGGCCCGGAATAACTCCCCCCTTGCCCCCCCCTCATTGAGGGGGGCAAGGGGGGAGTGCCCTCAAATGAGGCCAGCCATTTTGACGTAACGGCAAAATGGTTGGTTAATGCTAAGCCGGGGGGAGTCGATCGATACGGAGGTCTGACATGAGCCATGTATTTCTTTGTGACACAACGCTCCGCGACGGCGAGCAGGCCGCCGGTGTAGCCTTTACCGCAGCCGAGAAGGTGGCCATTGCGCGGCTTCTTGACGATTTTGGCGTTGACGAGATCGAGGCAGGAACGCCGGCGTCCGGACGCATCGAGATGGAAGCGGTTGCGGCTGTTGCGGCGCTTGGCACAAGGGCGCGTGTTACGGCGTGGAACCGGGCGCTCATCAGCGACATAGACGCGTCGATCCGCGCCGGAGTGCGCTCGGTTGCCATGGTTCTGCCGGTTTCGGATATTCACATCCGTCACAAGCTGAACAAGGACAGGCCGTGGGTGCTGAACCGGCTGGCTCTTGCGCTGGACTACGCGAAATCGAACGGGCTTTTTGTCTGCATGGGCGCGGAAGACGCCTCGCGGGCCGATCCGGATTTCCTGATCGAATTTGCGCTTCTCGCCGAACGCTATGGGGCCGACCGGCTGCGCTTTTCAGACACCACCGGAATGCTCGATCCCATCGGCATGTTCGCCCGCATCCGCGAGCTTGTCTCGATTCTGCCGCTGCCGGTTGAGATTCACGCCCACAACGATTTCGGCATGGCCACGGCCAACGCCATTGCCGCCGTGCGGGCGGGCGCAACGCATGTGAGCACCACGGTGCTCGGCATCGGCGAGCGGGCCGGAAACGCGGCGCTTGAGGAAATTGCGATGGCGCTCAAGCATTCGCTTGGCTACGACACTCGATTTAAAAGCGCGGCGCTTCGTCCGCTCTGCCAGTATGTTGCGCTTGCGTCCGGCAGGCCCATTCCTGCCGGCAAGCCGGTTGCCGGAGCCATGATATTTTCGCACGAATCCGGCATTCACGCCGACGGCGTGCTAAAGCACCCGGCCACCTACGAGGCCTACGATCCGGCGGAAATCGGCATGAAGCGCGAAATCGCCATAGGAAAGCATTCGGGCAGGAAGGCGATTGCGTTTCGGCTGAATCAACTCGGCCTGAACGTGGGCGACGCGGAGGCCGCCGCGATTCTCGATGCCGTCAAATGGCGGCATCTGTCGGAAAAACAGCCGCTTAGCGACGAACAGCTTTGCAAGGCATTTGAAACAATCGGCGATGTCAGCATCGCAATATAAGGGAGAATCGACCATGAAACCCATCTCATTTGGCCCGGCCATGCCGCGCAGCAACAGCGGAACCGAGCGTCATCCGTGCTTTACCAAGGCGGCGCATCACCGCTACGGCAGGCTGCATCTGCCGGTTGCGCCGGCCTGCAACGTCAAATGCCGCTACTGCGTGCGGAAATTCGACTGCGTGAACGAATCGAGGCCGGGCGTGTCGAGCGTTATTCTGGATGCCGCGCAGGCGATGGAGCGCGTGCGGGCGATGGTTAGCCGCGACGAGGGCCGCCTGAGCGTTATCGGCGTGGCCGGGCCGGGCGATCCGCTTGCAAACAACGAAACATTCGTGCTTCTGCATATGATCCGGCGCGAGTATCCGGACATCATCCCGTGCGTTTCCACAAACGGGCTTGCGCTTCCCGACAGGCTGGGCGAACTTCTTGATGCCGGACTGCGCCATCTCACCGTAACGATCAACTCCGTCAAGGCGGAAACGGCTGCGGCGATCTATTCATGGGTAAATTATAGCGGCGAAGTGCTTCGCGGCGTTGAGGCGGGCAGGCTGATGGTGGAAAACCAGTGGAAAGGGCTTCGCGCCGCGACGCAGGCTGGCATGACCGTGAAGGTGAACTCGGTGCTTGTTCCGGGTGTGAACGATCTAGAACTGGCAAGAGTGGCGGCGCGAGCCTCGGCGTTGGGCGCGGCAACGATGAACATCATACCGATGATCCCGCAGGGCGACTTTGCCCACATCGCGCCGCCGGACGAGGAGCTTGTTGCCGATGTCAGGAAATCATGCGGCGAATTCATGCCGATGATGACGCACTGCCGCCGATGCCGGGCCGACGCAGTGGGGCTTCTGGGCGAGGACAGGGACATGGAGACTGAAACGCTGATGTCGCGGATTGGCCAGGAGTATGAGGAGATGGTTGCGATGTGATGCGCATGACCGGTAAAAATGGCCGAAAAGCGCGGGTTGCCTGTAGAATCACCACTTAAGGAACCGATGTGAAACGTCATATTAATCTTCTCAGGGAGTTTTCCGTCCCGCTGCTTGCCGGAGTTTGCGCCGCCATTGCCTGGGCGAATCTTGCGCCCGACGGCTATCATCATTTCATCCACGATCCGCATGACATGCTGTTTGGCGCTTTCAGCTTCCATTTCATCGTCAACGACCTGTTCATGACGCTGTTTTTCGGCATTGCAGCGGTTGAGATCACTCAAAGCTGCCTGCCGGGCGGCGATCTCCATCCGTTACGCAAGGCTGTAAATCCGATCTTGGCTACGCTCGGAGGAGTAACCGGGCCTGTTCTGGTTTATCTGGCGCTGAATGCGATAATCGGCGATCCGGCGCTTCGGCGCGGATGGGGCATCCCGACCGCCACCGACATCGCGCTTGCGTGGCTTGTTGCCTCGGTGGTTTTCGGCAGGCGTCATCCGGCTATTTCGTTCCTTCTGCTTCTTGCGATTGTGGACGACGGCATAGGCCTTGCCATCATCGCGGTTTTCTACCCCGATCCGAATGTTCCAGCCGCGCCGCAGTGGCTTGCCCTCTCATTTGCGGGCATGGCGGTTGCCGCGATGCTTCGCCGCCGCGATGTTCGCAATTACTGGCCGTATCTTCTTCTGGGCGGAGGCTTGAGCTGGGCCGGACTTTTCAAGGCGCATCTTCATCCGGCGCTGGCGCTGGTGTTCATCGTTCCGTTCCTTCCACATGCTCCGCGTGAAACCATGCATGTGTTCGAGGAAGACCCGCTCGATATGTCTCCGCTTGCAAGTTTCGAGCATGAATGGAAGGTGGTTGTCGATTTTGGCCTGTTCATGTTCGGCCTGGCCAATTCCGGCGTGGAGTTCAGCTCGATCGGCACTGCCACATGGCTTGTGCTTGCTTCGCTTGCCGTGGGCAAAACCACCGGCATATTCGTGATGGGCAAGATTGGCGAGCGGCTTGGCTATCCGCTTCCGGCAAGGATCGGCAACAGGGAACTGCTTCTGATCGGCCTTGTAGCGGGTGTCGGCCTCACCGTTGCCCTTTTCGTGGCGGGCGAGGCCTTCACTAATCCGACGCTTCAGGGCGCGGCGAAGATGGGCGCGCTCCTAAGTTTCGCCTGCGCCATTGCAGCGATCATAGGCGGAAGGCTTATGAAGGTTCGACGTATAGATTGAAATTGTCACGGTGATTAGCCTTTGACGACGCTAACACATTTAGCTATCATTACCAACATGAACAGCAAGCACCGGAAGACGCTGAAGGCCATATTCACCGATCCGGTAAACGGCAATATGGAATGGCGTGAAATTGAATCATTGCTGGCAGCCATTGGCTGCCGGGTTTTGGAAGGAAGCGGTTCCACTGTAACTTTTGAAAAGGATGGGCTCCGCATCACCTTCCATCGTCCGCACCCGGACAAGGCCTCGCTCCGGTACCGGGTGAAGGATGCCCGTAACTTTTTAACCGAATTGGGAGTAAAGCCATGAGCGGAATGACATACAAGGGCTACGCCGCCCGTGTTGAGTTTGACGCCGAAGACCACATTTTTGTCGGACATGTTATCGGCATACGGGATATTGTCGGCTTCCATGGAGAAACGGTCAGCGAACTGGAAAACGCTTTCCGGGAAGCGGTCGACGGCTACCTGTCCGCCTGTGAAGCGCTTGCCCAACGGCCAAACAAGCCGTATTCCGGCAAGCTCCTTATCCGCGTCAGCGCCGAAATCCACGCGGCAGTTGCCGCCTCTGCGGAAGCAGCCGGCAAGAGCCTGAACCAATGGGCAGCCGAGACGCTGAACAAGGCCGCTCACGCTTGATTGCAACTTCGGCATCTAACAAACGGGGCAACCTGACCGCGTAAAACTGTCGATTTTTTAAGCTGTGCGTTCATTGGCGCGGTCAGGCTGCCCTGTTGTTATCGCCTGTTGTTATCGGTGGAAAGCTTATGAAGGCGCGGCGCGTTTCATGTGAGGCGAATCCGGGTATTCGGATAATCTGCTACATCCCGTGTCCAGCCGCATAGGTGATAACCGAAATCGCCGCTCCCTGCGGATCCTGAAACACATGAAAGCGGCCCACGCCCGGTATGTCCGTAGGCGGAACCAGCGTTTTCGCGCCAAGCTCGGCTGCCAGTTTTGCGGTTGCGTCAACGTCGTTAACGGTTACATACACACCCCAGCACGGCGGCGCGCCTTTGGCCTCCGGCGGCATCGCCATCATTCCGCCCACGGCCTTGCCTCCCGCGCTCAACAGTGTGTAGCTCACCCCTTCCATCGGCACGTCCTGCATCTGCCAGCCGAACAGACGATCATAAAACTTCTTGGCGGCATCAACGTCCGTGGTCATCAACTCACACCAACTGAATGCTCCGTGCTGCCTGCTTAAATCTTCGCTTGGACACTTGTCGCTCATGTCACTTCCTCCTGTAATTTGTTGTCATCAACGGCGTATGCCGCCGCGTAAAACGAGCATATCATACTGCCAGTGGGGTCTGTTGCAAAAAAAAGGCGGGAAACATCCCGTTTGGGTGTTCCCGCCTTGTTTCAGGCCGGTTATGTAGTGCCGGCTATCTGTGCGACTTGGTCAGATTGAACTCCGGATAGGCTGTAACCGCCACTTCCGACTGATCGAGCCCTTCCATCTCCAGCCCCGCCGGAACCCTGAGAGGAACGATCTTGTCGAGTACCTTGAAGAATGCGTACATGACCACGAAAACAAAGATCATGTTGGTAACCGTTCCTATCACCTGCGCTACGAACTGGGACGAGTCGCCATAGAAAAGCCCCTTCACAGTTCCCGCCACGCCGTTTAGGCCGTCGCCGTAGGTGCCGTCCGCAAACAGGCCAAGGGCAATCACTCCCCATGCGCCGTTAACGCCATGAACCGAGACTGCGCCAACCGGATCGTCAACCTTCAGCGTGCGTTCAATGAAGAAAACGCTGATGCAAACCAGAACGCCTGCGATTGCGCCGATGATTACCGCTGACAACGATGTTACGAACGCGCATGGCGCTGTTATGGCAACAAGCCCGGCCAGCATTCCGTTTGCCGACATAGAGATGTCGGGCTTGCCGTAGCGCATGGACATGTAAAGCCATGACGAGAACGCCGCCGCGCCGCCAGCAAGCATGGTGTTTGTGGCAACAACGCCGATCCTGAAGTCGCTTCCGGCAAGAGTAGAGCCGGCGTTGAATCCGAACCAGCCGAAGGCAAGGATAAAGCATCCCACAACCGCCATCGGGACGTGATGGCCAGGAATGGCGCGTGGCTTGCCGTCCGGCCCATATTTGCCGAGCCTTGGGCCAAGCACGATTGCGCCCGCCAGCGCCGCCATGCCGCCTGTGAGATGCACGACCGAGGAACCGGCGAAATCGAGATGCCCATGTCCGAGGCCAAAGTTTCTGCCTAGAGCCGAAAGCCATCCGCCGCCCCATACCCAGTTGCCGTAAAGCGGATAAACGATGGCGGAGATAAAGAACGCGTACACGATGAACGACTTCATCGTCCAGCGTTCCGCCATCGAGCCGGTTGGGATTGTGGCGGTTGTGTCCATGAAGACCATCTGGAACAGGAACATTGTGTAGATGGCGGCGTCGTAAGCGTCTCCGCCGAGGCAGAAGCCCTTCATGCCGAACAGGCCGAAGTCTTTGCCGAACAGGCTTATTGTAAACTCGCTGTTCATGGTTGCGCCGCCGCCAAGTGATGCGAACGGGCCAGCTCCGCCCATCTGCAGGGCAAAGCCGCAGAGCCAGTAGCCCAGAAGTCCAAGGCCGTAGACCATGAAGTTCATCGCCATGGTATGCCCCGCGTTCTTGGCCTGGGTAAACCCTGTTTCAGCCATCGCGAAACCGGCCTGCATGAACATGACAAGGAATCCGCATACCAGTGTCCAGACAATGTTGATTGCGATACGGTTTTTCCCCACCGCGTCCGCAACTTTCACAGCAAACGGCTCGGTTTTCCTGACCTCGTCGATAGCCTTCATGTCGTCGGCTGTCGGCCCGTTGGCCGCATAACCGACCATGTCGCCAATGCCGCCTGAGTTTGCGCCGATCGGATCGGGTGTTGGCGCGTCACCTGCAAATGCGAACACTGCGAAACAGAACAGCAGCAGCGTGATGGCAAGCAGTATGCCGGGTAATCTTTTCATGGCATTAACCTCCAGACTTTGTTGGGATGACCGTTTTCACGGTCTCTTTTCTCTTGACACATTTTCCTGTTCCTCCGGTTTCATGATCTTCAAACGTAAAACCACAACGGTTTCGTTAGGTTCGGCAATTGATGCTTTCACCGATGCGTCGCTGTTTGCGGCCGGCACTCTCACCTCCAGCTCGCGCACATGATTTGTTTCCTCCTCCTGAATGCCGTATTTCTTTATCTTGTAGCCGATCATCCGCTCCGTGATTCCAAGTCTCCGGGCCGCCTTTGCCATGACCCATCCGCAGTCTGTCAGGGCTCCCAGAATCTCTTCACGCTCGATTTCAACCATCTTTTCCCTGAGTCCCATATGTCACGCTCCTGTATGTGCTTCGGCAAACATCGTGCCTGATGCAACTCATTGATAATGTGTATTAAATAAAGAGGCGCCAATACACAATTGTTGTCTTGCTTACAATTGTGGAACGGCAATTGTCAGGTCAACGCTTGCTTTTCCCGTTTGCTGGCCGATACCATGATCCGACGTTATGATGATTCTGGGCATAGACACATCCTGCGACGACACGTCGGCAGCCGTGGTTGAAGACGGACGCCGGATACTGTCGAACGTTGTTTCAAGTCAGGAATCGGTGCATATGAAGTTCGCCGGAGTTGTGCCTGAACTGGCGTCCCGCAAGCACATGGAGATGATCTGGCCGGTTACGTCGGAGGCGCTCGACAAGGCAGGAACATTACTTGCCGACATTGACGCCATTGCCGTCTGCATGGGGCCGGGCCTGATCGGCTCGCTTCTGGCCGGCTGCTCGTTCGCCAAGGCATTGGCATACGCTAATGGCAAGCCGCTGATTGCTGTCAACCACCTCGAAGGGCATATCTACGCCAACTTCCTTGAACCGGAGCCGCCGGAGTTCCCCTTTCTGGCGTTGGTAGTGTCGGGCGGCCATACAAGCATGTACCACGCAGTTTCGCCGGGCCGATATATCGAGGTTGCGCGAACCCTCGACGACGCCGCCGGCGAGGCCTACGACACGGTTGCAAAGATTCTGGGAGCCGGATTCCCCGGCGGCCCGCTGATCGACAGGCTTGGGCGCGAAGGCGACTCGTCGCGCGCCGTCATGCCGCGCCCGATGCGTGGCGACAGGCGCGACTTCAGTTTCAGCGGGCTGAAGACGGCGGTAATGAACTTTCACCACGACAATCCGGAGATTCCTGTTCGTGACATCGCAGCCGGATTTCAGGAAAGTGTGGTTGACGTGCTTGTCACAAAAACCGTGAGGGAAGCGGAGCGGCTTGGACTTTCCACGATAGCCCTGTCCGGCGGGGTGGCGGCAAACAGCCGGTTGAGGGAGCGATTTGCTGCGGAAGCCATGCGCGCGGGATTAAGGCTGTCGCTTCCGTCCATTTCGCTCTGCACCGACAACGCCGCCATGATCGCCGCTGCCGCGCATCATCATTTCATGGATGGCGATTTCGCATCGCTCGACCTGAACCCGGCGGCATATCTTCCGTTAGGCATATCAACAGATTGACAACCGTAGACAGGTGCAGTATTAATATATCGGCCTCGCGTCCACCTTCGGCGTTCTTCGCCGAACCGAGAACTGAAGATTGAAAGCATATGGGCAAGCAGACTAACAAGGCTAAAAAATTCTTTCTTATCGGTTCCGGCGCGGGAGCAATCCTGAGCGTGGCCGTTGCCCTGTTGATGGACTCGGTATACGCCGACACACTAAAGGGGACATGGCGCGATGCCATCGCAAAAGATATCGGCAAGCTTTTCCATTCCACTTTCTCGCCGGACAGCTTCATCGTTTACATTTTTTTCCTGCTTATTCTTCTGGCGCTTGCGGCAATCGGCGGATTTTTCGGCGCCGCCGGATCGGTATTCATATACCGTTTTCTTAAATTCATGGGAGAGGACAAGCATTAACAGGCAGACCGCATGAAGGGGAAGGGCGGCATACTCATTCTGGTGCTTCTTGTCTGCGCTCTGGCCGCGATAGCGGGAAAGCGCTATTACGACTACACGCAGAAAGACCCGGATTTCTGCTCGCTATGCCACCTCATGCAGGAGGGATACAAGTCGTGGAGCACAAGCAGGCATAACCAGATACTCTGCCAGCACTGTCATGAGATCAGCCTGCTTGAGGAGAACCGCCTGCTGGTTGCCTTTGTCGCCGGAAACGTCACCCATGTCAGCCAGACGCACGGACGTCTTCGCCCGTGGGACGGCTGCGTGAAGTGCCACCTTCAGGATGCGGCGCAAGGCTCGCTCACGCTCAGGGTGTCATACGGCCACGCCCGCCATGTGTTCATGCGGAATCTTTCATGCCGCGAATGCCATGCGGGAGGATCGCACGCCTTCAAGCCCGATCAGTCGCGCTGCCAGAAGTGCCACAGCGACAAGACCGTTCACGGCATGGGAACCGCCGGGCTTTATTGCCTCACCTGTCACGGCTTCGGCGAGAACGCAAAGAAGCTGGTGACAAGCTCAAAGTGCTTCGAGTGCCACGGCGATGTGCCGCGCAAGGGCGTGATGTCGCATCTTGAGTGTTACGAATGCCACCATCCACATCAGCGCATGAAAATGGAAAGCAAGGACTGCCTCGGCTCATGCCACGGCAACGAGGTCAAGGCCGGGCTGCACGGCAAGCATCTTGAGCGTGTCAAGATGGAATGCATGGCATGTCACAAGCCGCATTCCTGGGTCATAGGCAAACAGGCGGCCAAGGGCCTGTGCGACCGCTGTCACGCCTTAAAGAATCCCGGCTCATTCGTCTATTAATTCTCCCGTTTTTTCGCATGGCCGCGAATTGAATTCGCACAATCGCGAAATACGCGGCAATTCAACGTAGTGCGCCATGTAAAGCAAAGAGTTATGTCAAGATGGATAACTCTACGATATAACACGATAAATAAGCTATTCACCGATTTGGTTATCCCTTGGCATCAAACGTGCCTATGCCATCCATTATCTGAATCAACAAAAACAGGGAGACAGCGGAAATGAAGGAACTGGCATCGTATGTCGGAGCGGGAGCAGGGCTTACCGCATTTTTTTTGTTCGGATTTCTGCATTTTTCCTTTCTGGGCGGCATCATGGGAATTAACCTTGCCGGAGCACTGTTCGGCTTTCCGGTGAATAGCGGCATATTTCCGCGCCTGATTGTTTCGTTATCCATGCTTGGAGGGATTGTGCTGTCCGCAACAATGTTCACACTTGCCGGAACGGCAGCCGGGCGGGTTGTTGGCGAGGCTCTGGACGCGGTTCACGCAATGACATTGTGGAGAGGCAAGGCCGAGAAGGCCGACAAATACGCCGAACGCAGACGTTTCAGCCGTTCACGGGATACGGCGGAAGTGAAGGTAATGTCCATGGGCGCAATCTATGAGGCAAGCCTTGTTGACATTTCCGAAAGCGGAGTCGGGCTTGTCTTCAGCTCTGCCATCGCAATCAATCAGGGCGATGTTGTCAACTGCATCTGCCCCTCGAAGCGCGATTCGGCGCGCGGCTCCATGAAAGTGGCCTGGACAAGCAATGACGGCAGGACTTTCCGCGCCGGATTTCATTTCAATTAGTTCCTGTTTCGCAAAACTGCAAACGAATTCGCGTCATTGCAATCATCAAAAGCCAATAAACCATTATTTATCAATGCGATTGGCTTGGCACTAAAACTGCAATCATCAGGGCAGCCAAGTATAAAGGAGGAACCTGCGATGAAGGGAACAATGAGAGGAAAACTGATGTACTCAGGCGCTGGGGCAGGGCTTCTGCTGTTTGCGGTGTTCGGATTGTTGCGCGGCTCGTTTCTTGGTGGCGTGATGGGCTTGAGCATCGCCGGAACCCTGCTTGGTTATCCTGTTGACGACGGCATAGCGGCACGAATGATCGTTGCGGTATCGATGCTTGTCGGCGTCATGGTGACTGGGCTGCTCTTCACCGTTGCGGGCGCAACGCTTGGATGGGCGGCGGGTTACATTGTGGACGCGGCGCGGGCAGCCGCGTTGAAGGATGCCGTGAAGGCTGAAAAACACTGATCGTTTGATCGGTTCAAGCAAAATCCTGGAAGGAGGGACTTAATCATGACGGACGAAAGGGTTAACGCTTTAAGGACAGGCCGGAACATCGGCGCTGCAATCGGGGGAATCATCTTTCTTGCATTCGGAATTGTTCCCGCGTTTCATTTTGGAAGCGCCGGAATGCTGATTCTTCTGACGCATCTAAGCGGAGGGCCGGTTGATCCGGGCATAATCGTCAGGATGTTTCTGGTGGTCGGCGTCATAATGGGTTTGGTCTGCGTGTCGGCTGTCAGCGTGGTTGTGGGCTCGGTGCTCGGAACAACATTGGCATGGATCACGGATACGGTATCGGAAGCACTGAGGCCCGCGCCTGAAAAGGCGGCTCAGGCTGCTGCAAAAAAGTAGGAGGTCGGCAGGAGGCCCTATGAAAAAAACGAGGAGACTGGCAACGGCTTTAACGGCATTCGCGCTTATTGCCCTGCCCGGCATGACCGGCAGCGGCACTGCGTCCGCAAACGCCACAAGTTGCCTGCTTTGCCACAACGCGATGAGCGGCAAGGCAACAACGGCGTCGGGCGCTGAGATTGAACTCAGGATCAATTCCAATTTATTCCAGGCTTCGGTGCATGGCTCAATGGCCTGCACGGAGTGCCATCAGGCGTTCACGGAAAATCCGCACACTGCGCCGGATCAGGCGGTTGCGGACGATCTTAAGAAGCTGTCATCGACCATAGCTAAAAAGGCGAAGGTCGATCCTGTTGCCTACAGCGCATGTTCCACATGCCATTCCGATGTCTACCAGAGCGTGATGACGAGCGTTCACGGCAAAAACATCGCTGAAAAGGGAGCAGCCGACGGGGCGCTATGCCTCGACTGTCACGGCGGGCCTCACGGCATCGTGAAATCAACCGACGAGAATTCGCCGGTTAACCGGAAACATGTGGTTGCCACCTGCGCAAACTGCCATGCCGACGAGAAGCTGGCGGCGAAATACGGCCACGAGGCGAATATCATGGAAAGCTACAACGAAAGCTTTCACGGCAAGAAGTACACGCTGGGCCATACCAAGGCTCCAACCTGCGTGAACTGCCACGGTTATCACGACATCAAGTCCAAAAGCGATCCGGCGTCGCCGGTCTTCGGAACCATCAACAAGACAAAAACATGCGGCAACTGCCACAAGGGCGCGAACGCAACATTCGTGGGCGCGATAACGCACAAGCCCGCCGGGCCGATTCCGCATTACGCAGAGCTTGGCCTGATCGTTCTCACGATGGGAACCATCGCGTTTACGATAGCCCATGTGCTGCTTGAGGCATATTCCGACATCCGCGACGTGGTTTTCAGGAAGAAAGAGGAAGAGGAGGAGACCAAAAATGAGTCATACAATGAGTGTGCCTAAGGATGTCCCGGCTGAGATCGAGCGGTTCGACCTGATATTCAGGATTCAGCATGTGCTGATGTTCACCACTTTCCTGATCCTGTCTTTCACAGGCTGGGGGTTGAAATATGCCCACGTCGAGGTGTCGAGCTGGTGGATACGAATTTGGGGCGGAGCCGAAACCGCAGGAATTATTCACCGGGTTGCCGGAGTGACCATGCTTCTGGATTTCATATTCCATGTCGGCTACCTGATCTACCTTACGGCGCAGGGCAAGCTCAAGTTCCGCAAGGAAACCACGCTCATACCGCTTCCGAAGGATATTGTGGACGTGGTGCAGAACTTCATGTACTTCCTCGGATTCACAAGGAAAAAGCCGCAGTTTGCGAAATTCAGCTACGCGCAGAAGTTCGACTACTGGGCGGTGTTCTGGGGCATGTTCATAATCGGTTTTTCCGGGTTTGCGCTTGCGTTTCCGATACTGGTTTCCGGCCTGTTCCCGGAATCCACAAGCGGCTGGATCTGGCAGTTGCTCGGCATAATGCACTCCGATGAAGCGCTGCTTGCCATTGTGTTCATACTCTTCTGGCACTTCTACAACGAGCATCTGAAGCCGGAGATCTTCCCGATGAGCTGGGTTTGGATAACCGGCAAGATTTCCACCGCCGAGTTGAAGCACAGGCATCCGCTTGAGTACGACCTGCATTTCGGCGAAGGCAAGCCGGAAAAGAAAGAGGTGTAGATAGTGTTCCGGCGCTCGATTACACCAATAATCGGCATTCTGGCGGCGCTTGCCCTTGCCCTCATGACCGCTTCATGCGCTCTCACCAACGGCGAGGCAAGCGGCGGCCATGCATCGCCCCCGAAGGCTGCGGCTGCGAAGGCGGCTGATGAACCGGCCTCGCCTGTTAAGGGCATGGGCATTCCATGTTTCGGATGCCACGCCGGTTTCGGCCAGCCGGGCGGCTTCCCGCACGACACACACAAGCAGATGGGCCTGCACTGCAACCAGTGCCATCTCATCAAGGCGCATCAGAGCATCACGCTGAATCCTGAAACGTGCAAGGCGTGCCATAACCTGAAGGTCATCGACATGAAACTTACCGCAATGCCTGCGACGTTTAACCACGAGGGACACGCGGCAATGTTCAAGTGCGGCGAATGCCACGGCAGAAGCGGCCTGTTTCGGATGAAGGCCAACGTGGACAAAATCACGATGGATCGAATCAATAGCGGCAAGGACTGCGGCAAATGCCACAACGGCAAGACCGCGTTCAATGCCGACAACTGCGGCGCATGTCATAAGTCGATGTAAGTAATGATTATGCGGTAGGTGCGGTTTGCAAACCGCACCTACGCATCTTTCCCCCTTGCCGAATACATATCGACGAACTCGCGCGCGGTTACAACCTTGAGATCGCCCTTCCTGTAATCCTTTTTGTTTCTTGTCACGATGAAATCCATCTGTTGTTTTTCAGCCGAATAGTATTGCATCGCATCTTCAAAGTCGATAAATTCCGATTCAAGCGCTGAATCCACTATTGTCTGATCCATGGTAAGCACCGAAACATATTTTCGGAGCGATTTAATCGCCCTCCTTGATACCGCCTTGTTTGCGAACTTCGTGATTATGTAATCGACATTTGCAAGAACTATCGGCGTGGTGTATGCCTTGACTTTTTGTTCCTGTATCATCATCAGCAACTCGCCTGCTTCAATATGATGCTGCCGCTTTGCCAGTAAATCTATAAATATGTCGGAATCTATAAAAATGCCGTTCATGTTTACTTGCCTGCCCGGTGCTTGCGGTATTCCTGCTTGATGTCAACCGCATCTGGAATGTGAATTATCCCGGTCAAAGCTGCAATTTCCGGTGAAATTTTCGCTATTGTCCCTTTATTCCGATTCCCGGAAACAAGGTATTTAAAATACTTTTCGACCATTCCCGACAAAGATTCCTTGTGCTGTTCAGCAAAGGTTTTTGCCTGTTCGATGACTGATTCGTCGAGCAGAAGCGTTAGTTTCTTGTTCATTGGCGGCCTCCTGCATATTTAATACGTATACAATTTACACCAAGTAATACGCATAATCAATGCTCACCCATGCCACCCCGCCCCTCCTTAACCAGCGCCGGGGCCAGTGGCAATGTTCAGGCAATGTTCAGGCACGGCTGCAAACCGTCAGTATGCTAATATGTGACAATGATCAGAATTGATGGATTAACCAAACAATACGACAGGTTAACCGCTGTTGACCGGCTGAATCTTTCCATTGCCGACGGCGAAATATTCGGCCTGCTTGGGCCAAACGGCGCGGGCAAGACAACAACCATCCGGATGCTCACCACTCTGGCGTCGATAAGCGGCGGCATGGCCGAAATTAACGGGCTGGATGTTGAAAAAACGCCGATAGCGGTCAAGAAGATAATCGGACTTGCGCCACAGGGGCTGAATCTGGAAATCGAGCTTACGGCTGAGGAAAACCTCGAATTCCACGGGCGGCTGCACGGAATGCCTACCCGTGAGCGCAGAGCCAGAATAGACGAACTGCTCGATTTCGCCGGAATCGCCGAGAAGCGCAATGAGCTTGTGTCGAAACTGTCGGGCGGCATGAAGCGGCGGCTCCTTATCGCGCGGGCGATCATGCACAGGCCGAAGGTGCTGTTTCTGGATGAGCCGACAGTCGGCCTCGATCCGCAGATCCGAAGGAAAATGTGGGAGATGGTGCTTGAGCTAAAGCGAGGTGGAATCACGGTTTTTCTCACCACGCATTACATTGAGGAAGCCGATTTCCTCTGCGACCGTGTCGGCATCATGAACAGGGGGCGGCTTGCAGCGCTCGGCCCTCCGGCGGCGCTCAAGGAAAAAACAGGCAGGTACGCGGTGCTTTGCAGGCAGTTCGATGGATGCCGACCGGCGTTCTTTCCAACCCGCGCCGATGCTGTCTCGTTTGCATCCGGCATGGAGGAGGACGTTACCATTCGCCACACCACGCTAGAAGATGTATTCATTCATATGACAGGCGAGGCGTTCGAATGACCGCGCCCGGATTCTACGTCATATTCTGGCGCGAGATGCTGGCGATCAGAAAGAAATTCTGGAAGTTCCTCACCGGAAGCCTCGTGATGCCGGTTCTCTATCTGGTAACGTTCGGCTGGGGCGTTGGCGGAAACATGCGCATGGGCGGCGGCTCGTATCTGGAGTTCGTGCTTCCCGGCATAATCGCGCTTTCGGCCATGAACAACAGCTTTAACGGCGTTGCCACAACGCTGAACATCAGCAAGCTCTACTACCGCACCATAGAGGAGATCATGGTGTCGCCGGTCAGCCCGTGGTCGATTGCGCTTGGACGCGTGCTTGCCGGATGCGTGCGCGGCATGTTCTCGGCGCTGCTGCTGGTTGCGCTCGGGTCAATCCTGCATGTGGAAATCCGGTTCAATCTCATGTTTGTGGCGGTGTTGTTCCTCACCACGTTTGCATTCGGTTCGCTTGGCGTGCTTGCCGCCATGATCACCAAGTCGCACGAGGACATGGCTAATTTCAGCAACGTGGTAATTTTGCCCATGGCTTTTCTCTCCGGCACGTTTTTCTCGCCAACTCATCTGCCGGAACCGTTCACGTCGATAATCATGGCCTATCCGCTTACTCACGCCTCGCTCTCGCTGCGGGCGATAGCCGCCGGAGGCGGCGCGCCGGTTACATCGTTGCTGATTCTGACATTCTACGCCGCGCTGTTTTTCACGCTCGGAGGGCTTTCGGTCAAACGGCTGGAGTTGTAAGCGGTCATCCAGCCTGTTATACTTTTAGTAATTTGCGAGGTATAACATTATGGCAAACATCAAGACAGCTATTTCCATGCAACAGTCTCTTTTCGATAAAGCCGATACTCTGGCCCGCGAGATGAACATTTCGCGCAGCCATCTGTTCGTGCTTGCGCTTGAGGATTACCTAAACCGGCATCAAAACATGCTTTTGCTCGATAGAATCAATCAGGCCTACAGCGACGAGCCCGATGCCGCCGATTCATCCGAGAAAGAGCGTTTGCGCTTGCTCAGCCGCATGCATCGCAAGGCTGTGGACGGCACATGGTGATAAATCAGGGCGACATTTACTGGATTGACCTTGAGGAGCCAACCGGTTCAGCGCCAGGCTACCGTCATCCGCATGTAGTCATTCAAAACAATGTCTTTAATCGCAGCCGCATCAATACAGTGCTTGTTTGCGCCCTGACATCGAACCTGAAGCGTGCGATGGCGCCGGGGAATGTGTTGCTTGAACCCGGCGAAGCCAATCTGCCGAAACAGAGCGTGGTTGTGGTTTCGCAACTTGTCTCGGTTGACAAGAGCCAGTTGAGCGAACTTATGGGAACATTATCCAAAAGCCGCATTCGTCAGGTGCTGGATGGCGTCAGGTTGCTCACGGAACCACGCGAAATTGAGGGAATTGAGTGACCGGCCAACCGGAGGATTTTCAAACGAGCGAGCACTGCCGCAATTTCTTCTATTGACCTGAATCTGAAATTTGCTAAAATTATTTTCAGTTACAGCCAGTTACGTCACAACAGACAATTAAATTTCGGGAGTGTCCGGCAGGGAAGATGGCAGACAGGGAAGCGATGTTTTTCGAGCGGCGCGAGGCGGGCAAGGTCATGTGCGGCCTCTGCGCTCACCACTGCCTTATTCTTCCGGGCAAGCGCGGCATCTGCGGTGTTCGCGAGAACCGCGACGGAACACTCTTTAGCCTGAACTACGGGCGCGTCGTGGCGGCGCATGTCGATCCTGTCGAGAAAAAGCCGCTGTTTCATTTTCTGCCCGGCTCCACATCGTTTTCGATAGCATCGGTCGGATGCAACTTCAAGTGCGGACATTGCCAGAACTACACGATCTCACAATATCCGAAAGATCATGGCGGCGAGATCGCGGGCGACGAGATCACGCCCAATGAGGTCGTAAAAGCCGCTCTGAACGCCGGATGCAACAGCATTTCATACACATACACCGAGCCGACAATATTCTTCGAGTTCGCGCTGGAAACGGCAAAGCTCGCGCGAAAGCGTAAGCTTAAAAACATTTTCGTGAGCAACGGTTTCACTTCCGAGGCGGCGGCCCGTGCGATCGCCCCGTATCTGGACGGAAACAACATAGACCTTAAATCGTTTTCTGACGGGCATTACAAGAAGGTCTGCGGAGCCAGGCTTCAGCCTGTGCTCGACACCATCAAGCTTATGAAATCGCTTGGAGTCTGGATTGAACTTACAACGCTGGTGATTCCCGGCCTGAACGACACGGACGCCGAGTTCGAGTCGATAGCCGGGTTTATCGCGTCTGTTGACACAGGCATCCCGTGGCATGTGTCGAGGTTTCATCCTGCGTGGAAGATGATGTCGATTTCGCCAACTCCGGTGGAAACATTGATGCGCGCGCGCGCCATCGGTTACAGGAATGAGCTTGCCTATGTCTATATCGGAAATGTTCCTGGTGTTGAAGGGGAGGACACCCTATGTCCGTCCTGCGGTTCGATCGCTATAAAGCGCAGGGGGTATTCGGTTCGGAGCAATCTTGCATCCGGCGGAAAATGTCCGTCTTGCAAAACTCGGATTCAGGGTGTATGGTAGTCTGCACCAAAAAGAAGGAAATTGTCTTGACAAGGCATATATCTCTTTGTATTATAGGCGAAAAATATGACTAAAGCAGACTTGGTAAACCACATTTACGAGAAGGTCGGGCTCTCTAAAAAAGAGGCGTCAGACATGGTGGAAGTGCTTTTCGAAACCATCAAGGAATCTCTGTCACAGGGCGGTTCGATCAAGCTTTCCGGATTTGGAACATTCTCTGTGCGCAACAAGGGATCGCGACGGGGCCGTAATCCGAAAACAGGCGTTGAAATCGAGATTGAGCCAAGGAGGGTAGTAACTTTTAAACCAAGCGTTCAGTTCAAGACGCAGGTTGAGAGCGGCGGTGATAGTTGAATGCCCTTGCCGACAAAAGAGCTGTTCCAGACAAACTTTTCTATAAAATCGGCGAAGTAAGCCGAATAGCCGAGGTTGAGCCATACGTTCTGCGCTACTGGGAAACCGAGTTCCCGTTCCTGAAACCGCGCAAGAATCGTTCCGGTCAGCGCGTTTATCTGCGCAAGGACGTCGAGACGATACTGCTTGTAAAGAGGCTTCTTTATCAGGAAAAGTACACCATCGCCGGAGTCCGCAGACGTCTCGGCGAACAATCCGCATCTGTCCAGAAAGAATCGCCTGTTACCGCGATAGAACGCATCGAGCGGGTGAGGGAAGGACTCCGGGCGATCATCCGGCGGCTTGGCAAATGATTGCAGGGTTGGTTTCCCGTGAATCACGAAAAAAGCTCGAAAAAAGCTCTTGACTTCAGTCATCCGCCTGTGATTTCTTAACCGCATAAAAAGATTCCGGCTGTTGCCTGGGGTGATTCCGCCCACGCTCAATCACCGGCACGCCGATCCGGACTGCGCGCTCAATATCGTGGAGGAGCTTTTGCCGGTTCCTGAATCGCGTATTGCGCTGTCGAACTCGTTTGGTTTCGGCGGAGCGAACGCCGTGCTT
>JACRHH010000006.1 GCA_016212095.1 Nitrospirota bacterium | reverse complement strand
AGAAAGCGCCCATGATTGCAGCGACGATGACGATAACCGGAAGCGCCGTTGCTTCCATGCTCATGGCCAGGCCTGCAATGACGTTCGTGCCGTGGCCGGTGAGGCTGGCCTTGGCAATGGTCTTAACCGACCGGAATTCCTTGGCCGTGTAGTACTCGGTGATCCAGACTATGAGGCCGGTAAGCGCGAGACCGATCACGGCGGTTCCGAAAACGGACATCGGGGTGAAGCCGCCGGTGTTGAGGCCGGGCTGGCCCATGAACCACGCGGTTACGCCATAGAAAGCGCCTGCGGCAAGCACGCCGGAAACGGCGAGACCCTTATAGAGCGCGCCCATGATGTACTGCTTGGGGCCGAGCTTGACGAAGTATGTGCCGATGATGGAAGCGATGATCGAAACGCCGCCAAGAAGAAGCGGAAACTCTATCCACGGGCTGTCCGCGCCAAAAATCGACTTGGCAAGAAGCATCGCGGCAACGAGGGTAACTGTGTAGGTTTCATAAAGGTCGGCTGCCATGCCGGCGCAGTCGCCAACGTTGTCGCCAACATTGTCTGCGATAACCGCCGGGTTACGCGGATCGTCTTCCGGAATGCCTGCCTCAACTTTACCGACGAGATCGGCGCCGACGTCAGCGGCCTTTGTGTAGATGCCGCCGGCGATACGGGCGAACACCGACATCAGCGAGCAGCCGAAGCCAAGTCCGATGAGGGCATGGAATGCGGATTCTCCGGCAATGCTCTTGGCAACGGTATAGTAACCGGCAAGACCGATGATGCCGAGACCCACAACCATGAGGCCTGTCACAGAGCCGCCCTTGAACGACAGGGTAAGCGCGTTCTGAAGGCCCTTAGATGCTGCCTGTGTTGTGCGGACGTTGGCGCGGACGGTAACCCACATGCCGACAAAGCCGGCAAATGCTGAACCTACCGTGCCGATCAGAAAGCCGACCGCTGTCCACATGCCGAGGCTGGGAACAGCCGCCAGCGCGATGAAGAGAACAACCGCGACCATTGCGACAGTCTTGTACTCACGGGCAAGGAATGCGTAAGCACCTTCCTTAACCGCGTTCGAAATCTGCTGCATCCTGTCTGTTCCGGCATCCTGCTTCGAGACCCAGACAGCGGTGAACAGGGCGTAAGCCACGCCGAGCGCGCCACATGCAAGGGCGAATAGAATTGTTGGACTCATTTTTTACTCTCTCCTCCTTATGGAATTTTCAAACTGCGGCATCAATAATGAATGACGCCGTCATACATCAGCCATGCAAGAACAGCAAACAAGCAAACCCGCGAAAACCTTGTCACCTCCCTTGCGCAACATTAAAACTTGCTGTCACCTATATTTCTGAAGACATCAAGACAGGCTTTCCCGCGCAAATGCCAAAGAATCTACCATCCTATAAAATGCCCTGTCAAGACATATAAACAAATCTAATAGGAATATTAGCCGCGCATCGATTGCCGTCAAGAGCGGCATATGCAACTGCGCATGGACGGCTATATACGGAACTAAGACAAATTGACTTGTTGAATCCTGATGAAATTCGCCTGAATATAATCCGGATATTCCGGGTCAGTCCACGCCCGACGAATCTTCCGCCTCCTCCGTCTCGCCACCGGTTGCGGCCTTGCGCTGGGCCAAAACACGGGCTCTCGCGTCCGGGGTCGAGTACTCGGTTGGAGCGGCTCCCTCGCGGAAATACTCTGCAAGCTTCTTTTCCGTGCCGGAAGTTGCCAGCAGTCCGGTGTCGGCGTCGATCGTCGCGGACGTTATGCCGGATGGAATCTGAAAGTCGCGCGTCTCGACGCCGGCAAGCGCGGTTTTCATGAATCGCGCCCATATCGGAGCCGACACGCTTCCGCCTGTGGCCCTTCGCCCCATTGTGGTCATGTTGTCGTAACCGGCCCAAACGCCGGTGGTCATGTCGGGCGTGAATCCGATGAACCATGTGTCGCGGTATTCGTTGGTGGTTCCGGTTTTGCCTGCAACAGGGCGGCCAAGCTCCTTAGCGCGTCCGCCGGTTCCATAATCGACAACGCTTCGGAGCATCGAGGTTATAAGAAATGCTGTTTCCGGGCTTAAAACCTGCTTCGGGTCGGGCCTGCTCTGCTCGATTATGTTGCTCTTTCCGTCGAGGATGTAGCGGATCGTCACCGGCTCGTTTCTTACGCCGCCGTTCGAAAATACCGAATACACAGACGTAAGCTCCAGCGGGCTGATACTGAGCGAGCCAAGCCCAAGCGTAAGGTCGCGCGGCAGATCGCTCTGCACCCCAAGATTTCGCGCCGTCTCGATGGCCGCGCTCAGGCCTATCGATTCCAGCAGCTTGATCGTCACGATGTTGCGCGAATAGGCGAGCGCGTCGCGAAGCCGCGTGGGCCCCTTGTGCTTGTGGTCGTAGTTTTCCGGCTTCCATGTGCCGCTGACCGAATCGTGATACTCTATGGCCTCGTCGTTTATCATGCTTGCCGGGGTGTATCCCTTGTCGAGCGCGGCGGTGTATATGATCGGCTTGAATGACGAACCGGGCTGTCTTTTAGCCGTTACCGCGCGGTTAAACTCGCTTGACGAATAATCGTAGCCTCCAACCATCGCCTTGACATGGCCGGTGGCCGATTCCATGGCAACCAATGCGCCCTCGATCTCAGGCGTCTGCTCCAGCGCGAAAACCGGAGAGCCGCCGCGGACGCTTTTCACCGACACCTTAACTATGTCTCCGGGCTTCAGAATGCGCGTTAGCCTGAAAACGTTTATGTGAGCTGTCTGCCCCTTGCCGATGGATTTATCGGCGGCCCATGCGGCGTCTTTCTTGTAAAGTTTTCCGATCCGTCCGCCTGCCCTTATGTCCGCCGTTTCGTCATCAACGCGGGTAACGGTTCCGGTCAGTATCTCGCCATGCTGAAGCAGCCCCACTCCCAGCGACGCGTCATCCACCGCCGACTTCTCTTCCGCTAAATTCTTGAAGCCGATCGCCCCCCGCCAGCCCAGCACCTTGTCGAAGTTCTGCAACCCCCACTTAAGCGACTCCTCGGCGGCTTCCTGCAAGCCAAGATTCATGGTCGTGTAAACCTTCATGCCGCCGTTGTACACCACCTCGGTTCCGTACTTGTCTTCAAGGTGCTTGCGCACGGTGTCGAGGAAGTAGAAGTTGCGCTTCTGCTTCTTTTCGACGTTTCTATATACAAGCGGCGCCTGCGCAGCCTTCTCGGCCTCGGCAGCCGTGAGGTAGCCGACCTCCTCCATGCGCTTGAGCACGGTCTTCTGCCGCGCCTTCGCCTTAGCCGGATTATTGTATGGGGAATAGTTGTTTGGAGCCTTCACAAGCCCAACCAGCATCGCGCATTCGGCCACGTTCAGCTTATCCACGGACTTGCCGAAGAACGTGCGGGATGCCATCTCTATGCCGTACGCGCCGTGGCCGAAATAGACCTTGTTCAAGTATAGTTCCAAGATCTCTTCCTTGTTCAGGTTCTTTTCTATCTGGAATGCCAGAACCATCTCCTGAAGCTTGCGCGTGATCTTCTTTTCGGGGCTCAGGAAAAGCACCTTGGCAAGCTGCTGGGTGATGGTGCTTCCGCCTTCCTTTATGCGCCCGGCGATAACGTCGGTTATAACCGCGCGCCCTATCGCAAGGAAATCGATGCCGCCGTGCTCCCAGAACTGCTTGTCCTCGGTTGCCACAAGCGCCTTCACCAGATGCGACGGAAACCGGGTGTACGGCACGAATATGCCTTTTTCTATATTGAACTCGCCTATCAGGCGGTCGTTGTCCGAATATACCTTTGTTCCGTTTGAAGGCCGGTACGTTTTCAGTTCGGCAATCTGCGGAATGCCCCTGACCACGGCAAAGTACATGCCGGCACCCACTCCGGCGCCCACGGCGCAGAAGATTATAAGCAGTATTGCAAGTATTCGTTTCATTGCCGCCTCAGCCCTGTTGTCCGCAGCCGCCGTTTTTTTCGCCGGCCGAAGATGCCGCGCTGTTATTGGGCGAGGCAAGCCCCATCGATATGATCTGTTTGAGCGCCACATCCACGCTCATGTCCAGCTCGATCACATCCTCCTTGCGCGCGAATATGTAGTATCCGGATGTCGGATTCGGCGTTGTCGGAACATACACGGCGATGTAACATCCCGATTCCGCAAGTCGATCCGATACTTCACCCGCCGGAATGGCCGTCTGGAATGCCATGGCCCAGGTGTCGTTGTGCGGGAACCGCACCATGAGAACCTTCTGGAAAGCGACGCCCTGATCCGCGAAAACGGCGTCGCTCACGTTCTTTACGCTTCCATAAACCGACTTGACAACCGGGATGCGGTTCAGCACCTTTTCCCAGAAGCGCACCAGGCGCTGGCCTATCATGTTGGCGGTGAAGAGGCCGGTGACAAAGATCACGATCACGCTCAGAACGGCCCCGACTCCGGGAAGCGGAAAGCCAAGCAGCGCCTCCGGCTGGTACGCCTTCGGAATAAGCAGCAGGCTCTTGTCCATCACTCCCACCAGAAGGCTCAGCACCCAGATCGTCGCGGCAAGAGGAGCCCATACGAGTATCCCGGTTATAAAATATTTCTTCATTCGTTTCCCGTCATATTCACAGAACCTGTATTATACCCAAATAACAGCTTAATGCAGGCGGCTTGCGGGAATCCGGCGGAAAAGAGGCCGCGAACCGGCCTGCCGCTACTGTCTGTTTGCCACCGTCACGTAGATAATCCCGCCGTTCTGCCACACAAGAAGAAGCGCCTGACTGCCGGGCGCGATTGACGACGCTATCTTTCTGTAATCAGCCGGATTCTTGACCGGCCTGCGGTTGATCTCCATGATGACATCGCCCCGGCCAATCACCTGATCCGCCGGGCTGTCGCCTGAAACCTCGGAAACCACCACGCCGTTTATGTTGTCGGGCAGGCGAAGGCGGGCGCGAAGATCATCGCTTAACTCCACCACAGAAACGCCGCGAAGCGCATTGTCGGCTTCGGACGACGCCTGAGGCGAACCTGTCGATGCCAGCGGCCCCTTGCCAAGCTCGCCAAGGCTGACATCAAGAACCTGTTCGCGACCCTCTCGAACAAGCTTGAGGCCGATCCTCGATCCGGGCGGCATGGCGGCAACGATGTTCCGCAGCGTGTTCGGTTGATCCACCGGCGAGCCGTTCATGGAGATAATCACATCGCCGCGCTTCATGCCCGCCTTTTCCGCGGGGCTTCCGGCTATCACGTCGGAAACTATCACGCCGCTTTCGCTTGCAAGCCCGAACTGCCTTGCAAGTTCGGCGGTCACAGGCTGAATGGCCACGCCAAGCCAGCCGCGCACCACCTCTCCGCGTTTCAGAAGCTGATCCATAACCATGCGGGCCATGTTGCTTGGAATGGCGAAACCGATGCCCTGATACCCGCCGCTCGTGCTGAATATCGCTGTGTTGATGCCCACCAGTTCGCCGCGCGCGTTCACCATCGCGCCGCCGGAATTGCCCGGATTGATGGCAGCGTCGGTCTGGATGAAATCCTCGTAGTCCACAATTCCCATGTTCGCGCGGCCCTTTGCGCTCACGATTCCCATTGTAACGGTAAGGCTCAGGCGGTACGGATTGCCGACCGCGATCACAACTTCGCCCACGCGCAGCCTGTCGGAATCGCCCAAATCGAGCGACTGAAGGTTATCGGCCTCGATCTTTACAACCGCAAGGTCGGTTTTGGCGTCCGCCCCGATCAGCCTGCCCTTGAATTCCCGCTTGTCGGAGAGGATAACCTTGATCTCGTCGGCCTTGTCGATAACGTGGTTATTGGTAAGCACAATGCCGGATGAGTCAACAATAACGCCGGAGCCAAGCCCCTGTTCGCGATGTTTCGGTTGATTGGGAACATGCCGGTCATCGAACCTGTCGCCGAAGAAGCGGCGGAAAAACGGATCGTTGAAAAACGGGTTGTAGCCCTCAGGCCCGCCGCCGGATTCAACCGCCCTTGTAGTTATAATGCTAACCACCGACGGCTTCACCATCTCGGCCACATCGGCAAGCGCCGAACCTGTTTTGGTAAGCGCCTCGACGGATTCGGGAGATATCTGCTGTCTTGCGGCGGCTGGTTGAACGGAAAAAAAGACTGCGGCGCAGGCCATGCAAAGAAAGAACGTGAATGCAACGCGGTTTTTCATGAGCGGAGTCCTCCGGCTATGCAAGATGTTTCGACAACGAAGGCAATATAAGACGCGAATTTGAAAAAAATGTGAACCGGGCTATTTCGCCATTGGCCGGATGCGCCTTGCTTCATCCGGCCTGCGCCCACTCAAGCAGAACGCGGTCGCCGGGTTTCAGGCCCATGCTCTTCTGGGCGCTGCCACGGTTGATGAATATCTCTACAAGATCGCTGCTGTTGATAAGAAATCCCGCCTCGCCCTGGTTTTTCTGCGCGAAGAATTCGCTCATGCCGTCAAGCGTTTTTCCGGCCACCTGAAGCCGCCCTTTTGCGCCGGGAGTTGCGGCGCGAAGCTCGTCCACGTGCTCCCGCGTGATGTTGGTGGATGTGTTGCCGAAATGGTCGGAGTATATTACGGAACCCTCCAGCATATTACCCGCAATCTTCGGTTTGGGAATATTCAGCCGAACAGGATCGGTTATAATCTCGCCCATTTTGCTGGACTCCACGCCCTTCGACATCCACCCTGCAACAGGCGCGAATATGTCGCGTCCATGAAAAACCGACGAGATCACCGGCGCGAAAAAATGGCTCTGCGTCAGCTCGAACACCTTGAGCATTTGAACTCCGGTGTCGAAAATCATCGAAAACACGCCGTTGTCGGGGCCGATGAAGTAATGGTCGTCGGTTATCACCATGATGGGCCGCCGCTTCGAGCCAACTCCCGGATCGACCACGCATACATGAATCGCAGCCGGAGGAAAATGCTTTGCCGCCATCCGCATCGCAACTGCGGCCTGAACCACGTCGCCGGGCTCGATGCCGTGGGTGAGGTCAACGATATTGGCGTTGGGGTTGATCTTCAGGATCTCCCCCTTCATCATAGCAACGAACGGATCGCGCATGCCGAAATCGGTTGTGAGCGTGATAATTCGCCTGTTTTCCGTGAATCCTGCCATGACAGTCTCCTTGCTTTATAGTCGTCTGTTTGCGATTTCAAGCTGCTCTATCTCGCTCATCAGGGTTTGCAGCAATTCGTCCTCGCGCACCTTTTTCACGACCTCTCCCTTGCGGAAAAGAATGCCCACGCCCTTGCCGCCCGCAATGCCCACATCGGCCTCGCGCGCCTCGCCCGGCCCGTTTACAACGCAGCCCATCACGGCCACCTTGAAATGTCCGTCCATGCCGCGCAGGTTTCTCTCAACCTCGGTTGCAATATCGCGCAGGCCGATTTCGCAGCGTCCGCAGGTTGGGCATGAAACAAGTTCAGGCCCGCGCTCGCGAAGCCCAAGCGCCTTTAAAAGATCCCACGCAACCTTCACCTCCTCAACCGGATCGGCTGTGAGCGACACCCTCATCGTATCACCGATTCCGGCGGCAAGCAGAATGCCAAGCCCGGCGGCGCTTTTCACCGTGCCGCTTCCGGGAGGGCCGGCCTCCGAGATGCCGATATGAACCGGATACCGGAACCGTTTCGCAAACAGCTTGTACGCCTCGACCGTCCGCATCACGTCGGATGCCTTGAGCGACACCTTTATATCGGTAAAATCGAGATCTTCGAGGATTTTGATATGTCCGGCGGCGCTTTCCACCAGCGCCTCTGCCGTGGGATGGCCGTATCTGGCAAGCAGATGCTTTTCGAGCGAGCCGCCGTTCACGCCAATTCTGATCGGTATTTTTCGCGCCGCGGCAGCCGAAACAACCTTTTTCACCTTGGCGTGGCTGCCGATGTTGCCCGGATTGATGCGAAGGCCGTCCACGCCGCGAGAAATGGCCTCAAGCGCCAGCTTGTGATCGAAGTGAATGTCGGCGATTACCGGAATCGGCGAGCTTTCCCGTATGGGCCCAAGCGCGCGCGCCGCCTCCATGTCGGGAACCGCGATGCGGATGATCTCGCACCCGGCGTCGGCAAGCGCCCGAATCTGGGCAAGCGTGGCCGCCACATCGCGCGTGTCTGTCTTGGTCATCGACTGCACCGACACCGGCGAGCCGCTGCCAATCGCCACGCCGCCCACGTGGATTTGTCTGGTTTTCTTTCGTTTTATCATTCGGCAGTTTTCCTGTCCTTTAGTCCGCGTGTTGGGCTTGCCGGGGGTAGAAAGTTTCCCCCCGTCACAACGCTCTTCCCTGATTTCAGCTCCAGCTCACGACGCGCTCTTTTGGCGATTCCACCGCCTTTCTTGCCGGCTTCGGCATTTTCAGCCATGCCTGTTGCCTCGACGCTTTCAGCAATCTGCCGGGTGGAAAGCTCCGCAAGGGCGGTGAAAACAAGCTCCGCCTCGCTCATGTGGTCGCGCAGGTTATGGGTTTTCAGCCCCTTCAGTTCCTTGTGCGCTTTGACCGAAACTCCGCTCCATTCCTTATGGATAATATTTGTCAGAATGGCGTATTCATCTTCGCCCTTAATCTCGTGTTCCTTCCAGTAATCGGTGAGCTTGTTGCGGGTCTCCTGCCCCATCATCCGCTGCTGAATCCACTTTTCGCTTCTGCCGTGCTGCTGCCAGTATTCACGAGCGCGGTCAAGGGAACGCGCCGGATCACTCATATCCTGAATTCGTTCGTAACCCACTTTGGCAAGCCAGAGTTTGATCGGCTCCGCCTTGGGGCTGGGAACTGACTGAATGAGACGTAATAGTGTTTCAGGATCAGCAACATCGGTGATGCGCATTTTCCCGTCTTCAGCAACCATTTTCAACTGGTGACAATTTGTCACCGTTTGACTACCCTCAGCTTTCAGCCGTTCTTTCAGTTTGTTCCAGTATTTCCGCGCGGTCTGATAGTCAGGCTGCTGGATCAACACCTGAATAATATCCACCACGGAAAAAAACCACGTCTCCGACGTTTCATCATATACTCTGCGAATTTTGTAATCCTCAAACACAGCAAGCGACTTTTCGTTCATATTTGTCCCCTCCTCCGCTATGGCTTTACTTCCCTGTACCGTTTCACCGCCCTCAGATGATCGCGTTGGTTAGTTTTCTTTCGTTTTATCATATAGTTATTCTCGCCCTCGCCAATAATATGGTCTGCGCTTTTGGTTCATTACCGCCAGAATTCTGATCTCGCCGGGCCGCAACGAGTACAGTACACCGTAAGGAAACTTGCGAACCAGTTTACGGCGAACCGCGCCTTCTATCAATGGCGCAGATTCGGGATGCTCGATAACCACGCGGATAGCATGTTCGATTTCTTCAAGAAACGTTACGCCAAGGCCAACACTCTTGCTTTCATAGTAAGCGGCTGTCTCGTTAAGTTCTTGTTCAGCCAATGCATTAATGGAAACCCGCAATTTCATTCGAGGCGTTTTCGCGCGTCACGAAAGACATCTTCCATTGAACGGCCCGGCATTCCAGCGTCCATTTCGGCGTCGCGTCTTAGGGCTTCGGCAACCCAGAGCGATTCAATCTCCTCATCTGACGCGCATTCCAGGCTTAGAATAAGCTTTTCGGCCAGTCTTGCACGCGCGTCCATATCAAGACCTAGCGCTTCGGATTCGATCTCTTCAACCTTCATAACATGCTCCTTGCGTTATCTCTTGTCCCTGTACCTCTTCACCGCCCTCAGGTGATCGCGGTAGGTTTTCGAAAACTGGTGCGTGCCGTCGCCATTTGCCATGAAATAGAGGTAATCGGTTCCAGCCGGATTGAGCGCCGCCCGGATGGACGCCATTCCGGGGTTTGCTATCGGCCCAGGCGGAAGACCGGAAATCACATAGGTATTGTACGGCGTGGGCCTGCGGATGTCGCTTTTCATTATAGGGCTGCCGGACGGCTTCATCCCGTAGTTAATGGTGGGATCGGCCTCAAGCCGCATCGCCTTCCTTATCCGGTTCATGTAAACGCCCGCAATTACCGGGCGTTCGGAATCGGTTTTCGCTTCCTTTTCAACGATGGAGGCGAGCGTTATGGTTTGAAGAAGCGAAAGCCCGTTTCGCAAGCGATGCCCGCTGATCTCATTGCCAGTAACGGATTTAAAGCGTTTCACCATGAGGCCGACAATATCGTCCGGCTCGGAGCATACCGGAACGGCGTATGTGTCGGGAAATAAAAAGCCCTCAAGCGACGGCGCGTCGATGGAGAACCGTTTGGCAGATGCAGGATCGCGCGCGATTTTCAGGAATTTGTCGCGAGGAACAAGGCCCAGCTTCTCCACCCGCGCCGCTATGTCGTCGAGGTTGAACCCTTCCGGAACCCGCAGCGTGGCACTTTCGGCCATGCCCTGGCGAATGCGTTCAAACACCTCAAGCGGCGAGGCGTCCTTCGGTATTTTGTACAGACCCGGCTTCACTTGCTTGCCGACTCCCTTCCAGCGGGCCAAAACAACCAGCGGAAACTCCGCGTTTATCACGCCGTTTTTCCTGAACAGCGCAAGTGCCTGACGATAGCCGGTTCCGTTTGGAACGCAGACGCCGACTTCGCCGCCGCGCGCAACCGGCATGAAAAGCGCAAGCGCGGCGTATATCGCCACGAACAGTACAACTCCGGAAAGGGAGAGAGAGACGGCGGCGATGACGTGTGATGTTTTACTCGTGCTCATCCGTGATTATAACTTGAGGCTGGCGCTATCGGCCAACCGTCATGCCGGGCAAATAACAGATGAACGCAAAATCAATCAATGGACTTTCCGCAGGCGCTCATGTACATTACAAATTACATCCGAATGTACATGGAGGTTCAATGAAACAGGCAACATTTTCCGAATTGCGCAATCACGCCAAGCATTATTTCGATATGGTCGAGTCCGGTGAGCCGGTGCGAATAGTGCGCAACGGCAAACCAATAGCAGACATTGTTCCGCTTCCTCAAGACCTCCCGTCATGGAAACGCCGATTGGCGCAGCCGCTTGTTATTGATGGTTGTTCGCTAATCAGGATCATCCTTGAAGAACGTGAGACAGCAACCTGATGCGGGTTTTTTTCGATTCTTCCGCCTTTGCCAAAAGGTATGTTCGTGAAGAAGGGACAGATGTCGTCAGCTTGTGGTGCGACCAAGCTGCCGAACTCTGTCTTTCCGGCATTGCGCTTGCAGAAATCGTCTCTGCCTTCTGCCGCCTGCTACGGGAAAATCGTGTTTCTCCGATTCAGTATCGCGACCTCAAAACCATGCTGATGGCCGACATCTGCGATGCCTCGATATGCGATCTGACCCCGGAGGTCATTCGTTATTCGATTGCCGCACTTGAAAATAACGTGTTGCGCGGCATGGATGCGATACACTTGGGCAGCGCGCTTGCTCTCAACGCGGACGTATTCGTTTCGGCAGATGCCAGACAGTGTGCGGCTGCCGCGCAAGCCGGTTTAAGGGTTGTCCAGGTGTAGCTTGCTTTTGACAATCAACCTGATGCGGTCAAGCGCCTCTTCGCGCGTTGTTATTCTCCCCTCGATCACTGCGGTTTCGACCTCCCGAAGCATCTCGCCCACAACCGGCGACGGCGAAACGCCAAGCGCCGACATCACGTCCTTGCCGTCGATCAGGCGCGGACGCCGCATGGCCGGAAGAACCTCGTTTTCGCGAAGCGCGATGAGTTCCCCGGCGAATGCAAGATATTCGGCTTCCCCCGCCTCGTCGGGTTCGCCCTTGGCCCGCATGTCGGCCAGACTGTGGAGCGCGAGCGCGTAAAGCATGTCGCCTGCCTCGCGGATGAAACGTATCCTCGCCGACCGTCCGGCGTTGTTTCGCATGAGGTGGAATATCCGCATATGGTTCTTGATGATGAATGCGACTGCGTCCCGCTCGGCGTTCGACATCCGCAGACGTTCGGCGATTGGCGCAATCATCTCCGCGCCGATATTCTCGTGGCCGTGGAAAGTGATTCTGCCGTCGTCGGCAAGGCGAAGCACGGCTGGCTTGCCTGCGTCGTGAAGCAGCATCGCAAGCTTGAGCGTTCGCAGCCCTGCGGAATCCATAGACGAGCCGGCAAGCGGGCAGCCTTCGGCCAGAAGTTCCTCCAGACGCCGATACGCCAGAAGCGTGTGGCCCCAGACATCGAGGTGGTGATGGCGCTTGTCCTGCGCCGCGCCGACAGCCGGGGCAAGCTCCGGCAGGATCTCAAACAGTAGGCCGCAAGCTGCCATATTCTCGATAACGGCGGAGCTTTGCGGGCGTTCCAGAATGAGTTTCAACTCGTACCAGACACGTTCTCCGGCCACGTTTCGGATCGATGCGGCGCGGGCTGTTATCTCTTGCACGGTTTCGGGCTCTATCCCGAAGCCCAGCGTTGCCATGAACCGGAACGCGCGAAGAAGGCGAAGCGGATCGTCGGAGAGGGTTTCAGGGCATGTCATCCGGATTATGCGGCTTTCGAGGTCTGCCCGCCCGCCAAGAGGATCGATGATGCCGGCTTTATCCGTCAGCGGCAGGGCCATGGCGTTAATCGTGAAGTCGCGGGCCGCAAGATCGCCATGCAGGGTCTCGGCGCGGATTGCGGCGAAATCTATCTGCTCATTGACCAACTCTCCGGCGCAAACCACTCGCGCTGTCTGAAACTCCTCGCCAAGCGGAACAAACGAGGCGCCGGCATGATCGGCGAACGCGCGGGCCAATTCAAGGGTGTCGTTGCCGATTACGGCAATATCAATGTCGGACGGGCTGACGCCCCGAAGCATGTCGCGCACGGTTCCGCCGACCAGAAAGACGCGCGCGCGGCATCCGGCGATTTCGCTCCATTCGAGAAAGCGCGAATATAGTTCGTTGACGGTCAGCGCCCTTGCCTTCTGGTCTGAAGCCATGTGATCCACGCGTCCATGCCCTCGCCGCTTCGGCACGATATTTCGAATATCTTCAGCTTCGGGTTCAGGGCAAGCGCGTCGCGCCGGATTTTTTCCATGTCAACATCGATATGCGGCAGGAGGTCGATCTTGTTAAGTATCAGCGCCTCCGACTTCTGGAACATGAGCGGATACTTGAGCGGCTTGTCATGGCCCTCGGTAACGCTTAAGAGCATCACCTTGGCCTCCTCGCCCACGTCGAACTCTGCGGGACATACCAGGTTGCCCACGTTTTCTATAACCAGCACGTCGATGTCGGCAAGCGGCATTTCAGGCAGTATGTCGCTTATCATGTTGGCGTCAAGATGGCACGCGCCCTCGGTGTTGATCTGGATCACCGGCACGCCCAGCGCCGCGATAACCTCGGCGTCGTATGTTCCCTGAATGTCGCCCTCGATCACTCCGAAGCGGAGCCTCCCGGCAAGCACCGGAATGGTTTTGGCCAGAAGCGTTGTCTTGCCCGCTCCCGGAGCCGACATGAGATTGATCGAGAGCACGCCCGCGTCTTTCAGCGTGCGACGGTTTTCCTCCGCTATCCGGTCGTTGGCCTCAAGGATTTTTTTCACCATCCTGACCTGCATAACTAATTGACCTCCAGTTCCAGTACGTCGAGTTCATTGCCCGACGTTATCGAAAAATCCTCCGAGCCGCACAGCGGACATTTGAAAACGAATCGCTCTTCCACCGTGAAGCTTGCGGCGCATTTGGCGCACCTGCCGCCGACAGGGGTTTCCTCCACCAACAGTTCGGCGCCGGTTGCGGCCGGAAATTCAGCGCGGGCGTATTCGAACGAAAACCGCAGCGAATCCGTCATCACGCCGGTTGCCCTGCCAACGCGCACAAGCACGCGGTCTATCCGCGACGCGCCTTCCTTCAGGCGCGCGTCCTCGGCAATTCGCAGGATGCTCATGGCTATCGAAAGCTCATGCACTGTTATCGGGACGCCATCACGGCCTGAAGCACACGGTCTATTTCCGCCACCTTGTATGGCTTGGGAAGCGAGGCAAGAAAACCGTAATTGTAATATGAGGCAAGAATCGGATCGTCGGCGTATCCGCTCGAAACCACGGCCTTCACGTCCGGATCGATTTCCAGCAGATGCCTTAGCGCCTCCACGCCGCCCATGCCGCCGCGCACGGTAAGATCGAGAATCACGACGTCTGGCCGACGGCCCGCTTCAACAGCCGTGCGATATTTCAGAACCGCGTCTTCGCCGCTTGAGGCTCCCACGGTCTCATAACCGCACGCTTGCAGCATGTTCATGGCCACCTGAAGCAGCAACTCCTCGTCATCCATCACAAGCACGCGAATTCCCGCAGGCTGCTCATCCTCCACGGCAACGGACGCACCGCGCACCCCGCTGATTGCCGGAAGATATATATGAAACACCGTTCCCCTGCCCACTTCCGATTCAACCGTAATGTGGCCATCGTGCTTTTTAATTATGGAAAAGCATATGGCAAGCCCCAGCCCCGTCCCCTTTCTTGCCCCCATCTGCTTTGTGGTGAAATACGGGTCGAATATCTTCGGCAGGTTCTCCCTTGCGATTCCCATGCCCTGATCCGCAATCGATATCTTGATGTAACAGCCGGGAGCCACGGGCAGGGAATCTGAGGAAGCCAGCTCGACGTTGGATGCCGAAAGGGTTATCACGCCGCCAGCCGGCATGGCGTCGCGGGCGTTCAGCAGCAGATTGTGAACGACCTGCCCGATCTGCGCCCTGTCGAATTCAACCGGCCAGAGATCGGCAGGGATGTCGATGTCGCACCGGATTGTCGAACCGCTCAGGGAGAAATCGCAGGAATTGCCCAGAAGATCGCGAAGCGACTCTTCCCGCTTCACAGGCTCGCCCCCGCGTGAGAATGTGAGCAGTTGCCTGCTCAGTTCCTGCGCGCGCGTGAACGCATGTTCGGCGTTTCCAAGCAGTTCGTATGCCTTGCTAGCCGGATTCAGGTGCAGGCGAGCTATCTCGATGCTCCCGAATATCGTGGTAAGCAGGTTGTTGAAATCATGAGCGATTCCACCGGCTAGTATGCCCAGCGATTCCAGATTTCTTCTTCGCTGTATTTCGCGCTCCATTGTCTTGCGTTCCTGTATGTCCAGAACCATTGCGACAGCGAAAAGGGGGGCGCCGGCATCGTTCCTGACAAGCGAAACCGTCAGGTCAGACCAGAAATGACGGCCGCTTTTGTGGACATAGCGCTTCTCCATCCTGTAATAGTCCCGCCGTCCGGTGGCCAGGTCATGGAAAAGCTCCAGATTTGCCGGGAGATCATCGGGATGCGTGAACTCGGAAAACTTCATCGACGCAAGTTCATCCTCGGTGTATCCGATCATCTCCTGAAACGCCCTGTTTGCATGAACCGGCCTGCCGTCGAGGTCTGTAATCACAATGCCCATCGCCGAGCTCTCGAAGATAACCCGGAACCGCTCCTCGCTCCGGCGCAGAAGCGTCCGCGCGGCATTTTCGGTTATTCGCTCCGGAGCGCTTTCGTTGTTCATGGTATTAAAGATTCGCAGACAACAGCGCCGGTGTCAAGGCTGCGGCGCGTTGACTATCGAAGTGGGCGAAGAGTATCATATTCCCCTTGTTTTATCTATTTTCCTGAATATGGCGGGTATGTTTGCATGATAAACAATCTGAATATCAAGGCTGTCGATCCGGACGTTTATAACGCGCTTGTTGCGGAAGAGGAACGTGAACAGGGCAACATACTGCTTATAGCCTCCGAGAACTACGCGTCGAAGGCGGTGCTGGAGGCGCAGGGCTCTGTCCTGACCAATAAATACGCCGAGGGTTATCCGCAAAAGCGATACTACGGCGGCTGCGAAAACGCCGACATAGTGGAATCGCTGGCCATCGACAGGGCAAAGGCGATATTCGGAGCAGATCATGTGAACGTCCAGCCGCATTCCGGCTCGACCGCAAACATGGCGGTTTACATGGGTTTCCTCAAGCCCGGAGACACGGTGCTTGGCATGAGCCTGAGCCACGGCGGCCATCTCACCCACGGAAGCAAGGTCAGTTTCTCCGGCATCATCTATAACTCGTTTTCCTACGGAACAAGCCGCGAAACCGGCCTGATCGACTACGACGAGGTGCGGGCGCTTGCCGAAAAGCATCGCCCGAAGCTTATCGTATGTGGCTACAGCGCATATTCTCGCGTGCTCGATTTCGCCATGTTCGCCGACATCGCCAAAAGCGTGGGCGCGCTTCTGATGGCCGACATCGCGCATATCGCCGGGCTTGTGGCCGCCGGGGTTCACCCCTCGCCGGTTCCGCACGCCGACTTCGTGACCACAACCACCCACAAGACGCTTCGCGGCCCGCGCGGCGGAATGATCATGTGCCGCGAGCAGTACGGCAAGCAGATTGACAAGATCATCTTCCCCGGAATTCAGGGCGGCCCGCTTGTGCATGTTATCGCAGCCAAGGCGGTTGCTCTCAAGGAAGCGCAATCCGATGAGTTCCGCGCCTATCAGCGTCAGGTCGTGGCAAACGCGCGGACAATGGCGAAAACACTCATGGATGAAGGATTCGAGATTATTTCCGGCGGAACCGACAACCACCTCATGCTGGTTGACCTTCGCAACATGAGGATCACCGGCAAGGACGCCGACAACGCCCTGGGCCGGGCCGGGATAACAGTCAACAAGAACGCCATTCCACACGACGACCAGCCCGCCACCGTAACAAGCGGCATACGGCTCGGCACGCCTTCGGTCACAACGCGCGGCATGAAAGAGCCGGAAATGGCCGAAATCGCAAAAGCGATCTCCCGCGTTCTCAAGAACATGAGCGACGACAGGATTATTGCCGAAACCCGCTCTGCGATGGGATTGCTCTGCAAGCGTTTTCCGATATACTGAGCAGATACAGCCTTCCATAATCGGGCTGTGAAGGAGCTGTCACATGCGATGCCCTTACTGCGGACATCTTGAGGACAAGGTCGTCGATTCCCGCCTGAGAGAGGATGGCCGCCTCATCAGAAGACGGCGCGAATGCGCGTCCTGCGCAAACCGTTTCACCACATTCGAGCAGGTTGAGGAAGTCCAGGCCATGGTCGTCAAGAAAGACGGCAGCCGGGAGATGTTCAACCGCATCAAGATACTTCAGGGCTTGAACCGCGCCTGCGAAAAGCGTCCGGTAACCGCCGACATGCTCGAAAACGCCGTGTCGTCCATCGAGCGCAAATTGCAGGATTCCGGCGAGCGCGAGGTTTCATCAACAAAAATCGGCGAAATGGTGATGGCGCAGCTCCGCGAACTGGACGAGGTTGCGTATGTCAGGTTCGCCTCCGTCTACCGGTCTTTTCAGGATATCGGCGAATTCATGACCGAGCTCAAAACGCTTATCAACACAAGGCGGGCATAGCCCCGCCGCAATCGTTTATATCTTCTGTTTCCGGAGGTGGCCAATGAAGAAGATGCTGTTGATTCCGCTTACGGTTGCTTTTCTGCTTGCGCTCACGGTTTCAGGCGATGCCGTCATGGGCGACATGGGTTTTGGCCAGCCGCACATGATGGGCAGGATGATGTCCATGCTTGGGCTCGACAAGGATCAGGCCGCGGCTGTCGCGGCAATCCATTTCAAGACACGCAAGGATGTCATCAAGAAACGCGCCGAGATCGATGTGGCCAGAATAGAGCTTGGCGAAATCGTCACCAAGGATGTCGTTGACATGAAGGCCGCGGAGGCGAAGATTCGGCAGATCGAATCGATCCGCTCGGATATTCATATGCTGCATCTGAAGGCGCGCGAGGATGTGAAGTCGAAGCTCACGCCACAGCAGAAGGAACAGTTCAAGACCATGACCGAGGCGCGAAGAATGCGCGGCGGCATGAAGATGGGAATGCCGGGCTATCCGCCGCCGGAAGCCGATGACGACATGAGCGATGAGCCGGACGATAACGACATGGGCCGCGGAATGCGCTGATGTTCCGTGATTGAATAAACCGGCTGCTGACTGCACCCCCTGCCTGACAACGGGCAGGGGGGCCTTTTATGCGCCAAAATTCATCCCCCCGCCTTCAACCTCCCCGCAACCTCCGGCGAAAAACGCATCACCTTGCCGTCAGGCCCGACAGACACCAGCTTCACCTCGCCGGTTGCAAGCCTGTTGCCTGACGTTTTTTCTGTCACGACATGCCGGAACAGTATTGACGCGCCGCCGGTTTCGGCTATTTCGCTCTGCACGATCAACCGGTCGCCGTAGCGGGCCGGGGCGATGTAATCGACATGCGCGTGTTTGACCACAAAGAAATTTTTCGCCTCGGTAAGCCGCTTCATGTCCACGCCGAGCGATTCCAGGTGCGCGGTTCTTGCGCGTTCGAAGTAGCGCAGGTAGTTGGCGTAGTAGACCACGCCGCCGCAGTCGGTGTCTTCGTAATGGATTTTTACTTCAATTGCGCTTGCGCCGCTCAATGCTACATGCCCTTGCCCGTGATCAGCCGGGCTATGTCGTTGTAGAGCGCGAAGCCCATAAGCGCAACGATCAGCCCAAGGCCAACCCTCTGCGATATTTCCATCACGCGCTCGCTTAGCGGCTTCTTGCGAATTGCCTCAATCGCCATGAAAACCACATGCCCGCCGTCCAGAATCGGAATGGGGAAGAGATTCAGCACGCCCAGATTTATGCTGATAACCGCCATGAAGACAAAAAAGCTGTCCAGACCCTGCGCCGCCTGCTTGCCGGCCATCTGCAGAATCAGAATTGGCCCGCCAAGGGTGCTGGCCGGAATCACCTGCTGCACCAGCTTCACGATGGACATCACGGTCATAACGCACCAGTCCCACGTTTTGGCAACGCCCCAGCCGATTGCCTGAAAAAACGGCAGGCTGGTCTTTTCAACCTCGTCGCCCGGAGCAACGCCGATAAGCCCCACGCCGGTTGCCTCGCCGAAGATGTTTTTCACTGTCTTGGCTTCGGGTTTCACTTTAATGACAATGGCTTCCGCGCCGCGCTTTATCGTTATCACAAGCTCTTTTTCGGGGCTTGAATGAATGATTTCGGTCATCTCGTCCCATCGGCTTACCGGCTTGCCGTCGATGGCGGTTATCTTGTCGCCTTTCAGGATTCCGGCGGCCTCGGCGCGCGAGCCCTTCATCACCTCGCCCAGCTTCGATGTTGCAGCCGGAAGGCCGACCATCATGAGAACCGAAAAGAGAACAGCGGCGAAGATGAGATTGAATACCGGCCCGGCAACCACGGCCAGAAGCCTGCGCCAGATAGCAATATTGTTGAACGACCGGGCCTTCATCTCATCGGTTATGGCTGCCTCGTCGTCCTCGCCCTCAAGCTCGTTTTCGTCGCCGAGCATCTTCACGAAACCGCCGAGCGGAACCGCCGCAAGCTGGTATTCGGTTTCGCCGCGTTTAAAACCCCAGATCTTCGGGCCGAAACCGAGCGAGAACTTTAATACCGGAATCTTCACGGCCTTGGCAAGCAGAAAATGGCCCATTTCGTGAACGAAGATGAGCACGCCAAGAAGCACGAGCGCTGATATGAATGTCATGCGTTATCCTCTAATTGATCGAATTTATTCGGTTTTGCGCGAATTTTGAAGCCCGGTCAAGGGCGGAAAGCACTTCGTCAAGCGTTTCGCCGGACAGCGGCTGATGAGCCGACATCACATCGGATACCACGCGCTGAATGTCGGTAAACGCTATCCGCTCGTCTAAAAACGCGGCGACAGCCACCTCGTTGGCGGCGTTCATCACGGCGGGCATCGTGCCTCCGGACGAAAGCGCGTCGAACGCAAGCCTGAGGCACGGGTATCGGTTCATGTCGGGCGATTCGAACGTGAGCGAGCCGACCTTCACCAGATCGAGCGGTTCGACCGCGCCCGCAACCCTGCGCGGCCACGCAAGCGCGTAGCTGATCGGCCCCTTCATGTCGGGCATGGCAAGCTGGGCAAGAACGCCTCCGTCTGTAAACTCCACCATTGAATGTATAATGCTTTGCGGATGGATTACAACATCGATCCGCTCCGGAGGCGTGTCGAAGAGCCAGCGGGCCTCTATAACCTCAAGCCCCTTGTTCATGAGCGTGGCCGAATCCACCGTGATTTTCCGTCCCATCGACCAGTTCGGGTGATTAAGCGCGTCGGCCACAGTCACAGCGCCAAGCTCCGAAACCGGTCTGTGGCGAAGCGAGCCGCCGGATGCGGTGAGAATAATCCGCCGCGCGTCTTCAGGCTCTCGGCCCTCAAGGCATTGAAATATCGCGGAATGTTCGCTGTCAACCGGCAGAATTCGCACGCCGTGCCGCCTTGCGGCGTTCATCATTATCGCGCCTGAGGCCACCAGCGATTCCTTGTTTGCAAGCCCGATAGTTTTTCCGGCCTCGATTGCGGCAAGCGTGGGAACAAGCCCGCTTGCGCCTACTATGGCCGACAGCACGAACTCTGCCTCGCCGCAGGTGGCAACAGCGTTCAGCCCTTCGGCGCCGTGAAGAATCTCGATTCCCTTGCGTCTGGCGAATCTGCCGTTAAGGCGGCGAATCAGCTCCAGCGCCGAATCCTCGCGCATTACCGAAACAATGCGCGGCGAAAGCGCGATTATCTGCCGCTCCAGCTCGTCTATGTTGTTGCCAGCCGCAAGCGCGGCCACGCGGAATTTTTCCGGATTGGCCAGAACTATTTCTACAGCGCTTCTGCCGATGGAGCCGGTTGAGCCGAGGATGGAGATGGTTTTCATCATCATTTGCCGATTAAGAGAACTTCTTCGGATTGATTCACGCTCAACACATATTTATGGTTCTTGCGCTGTATTTCCTCAACACTGTTCTTATGTCGGCGTAACATTCGCACAAGCTCATCCACAGAAGGAATACCGTCGGATCGGTATGAAACCACCAAAATGCTGTTGCGAAATTTCTCAAACAGACGGTCAAATGCCTCATGAATCCGGTTTTTATCAATCCAAAGCGAACCGGTTCCCTTCAATCTCCTGTGCCTGGTGCGGTGATCGATCATCTTGCCCCATTCGGAGTAATTCGCCAGTCCTTCAAGGAAATGATAAAAACCCAGGTAGTCCGTGCCGACTCCGCGACTTGAGATGTATGGCGTGTCTATATATACGAGATCGAAATCGCCCTCGACATCGAAAATATCGTGGTTCAACGATGTGTTATGTTGTCCGTTCGAAAAGACGGCGTTGTTGGCCTGCTGAATAAATTTACGAAAATGGTTTTCGAAGGAGGTGTCCCATGTAACCTTGTTGCCGAACTTTCTTTCAACGTCAGAAAAACGCAGATATAAATTTTTCCTGTGGAACAGATTGAAGGGTCTTTTTATTATGCAGGACTGAAACAAAGCGAAAAAAGCGATGGATCGCTTGAACTCGTCGTCAAGCATCCTGATATTTGTAGCAACAACATCAATCCATTCGTTTTCCTCGTCCGTGAAATAAATGTCTTTAAATGTATCGCGGATGAATGTCGGATATTCCACGCCGCTTTGCCTTGTGAGAATGAAATGAATGTCTTCTCCGGAAAGCTTTGCGGAATCATTTTCGATCAGTGCCTTGCCAATAATCCAGTTGAACTTCATGATGTCATTGTAGGTAACCAACTTTCCCTTGCATTTAAGCATGTACCCTACACTGCCGGTTCCTCCGAAGGCATCAAGTGCGCTCCCAAATTCAAGCTTGCGCATGGCTGTCCATATCCAATCGACGATTTTCAGCTTGCTGCCCTGAAAACGCGTTGAGGGGAAAGCCGGATTCGCTTCGAGCAACGACGGCCATACAACGCTGTTTTCGGCTGTCCGGATTGCGCCCATCAATCCTGCCCCAATTTCTTGTATCTTCGGTACTCGATGATGTTCCGGTAAGGGGCTTCCTTGAGGTCAACAGCCTTGGCCATGTCCTTTGTAAGGTAGTACATCCAGTAATCGTCGAACATCTCTTCGCCGAGATCGGCAAATGGCCCCCGACCGTTTACCAATTCATCAATCTTCGTCACCGACCCGATGTTTTTTGTGTTTCCACTGCCGGGACGATCTGTTGCGATCCGATACTTCTCTTCCACGAAGAACCTGAAGTCTCTGATCACAGACGAAATATCCATCAATTCATCCAGGGTATATGGCCTTATTTCGTCAGGATTATTGTCTGTACGGGAATAAATCACGCCCAGAACGAAATGCCCTGCATACTCGCAATAAGGAAACGTTATGTTTTTCCTGCTGTCTCTGTTGCGGAAATAGCCGGTGAAAGCTCCAAGCGTCATGCCGTTTACGTCCTTGCCGTTCTTTCGGTATGTGCTTTTCAGGTCAAGAGCGTACTTATTTCCTGCTTCGTCAACAAAAGTGATGTCCGGGTAGAAGTTTTGCTCCTTGCAGAGAACCATTTTGTAACCGGCTTGACGTGCAAACTCGGAAATCCTTGGAAAGAGAAGCAGTTCCATTATCTTGGACACAACCTTGGTGTCAACGGATATGGTGTAGATATTACGGGCGATGTCAATAAACCCTTTCACAACCCAATCGCCATCTGTTGTGGATACAGCTTGATTGAACAAGTCCACATGTGCCAGAAGTTGACGCCTAAAAGTTTGTTTAAGTTGTTGTTTTTCTTCTGAATTGCCCATATTTGCCATCGATTCTATCCGCAATGAGCTGACAGTATTGCGGATCGATTTCGATCATTATGCACTTTCTGCCAAGGCCTTGCGCCACGAATCCCGTTGTCCCCGATCCTGCGAAAGGATCCAGAACAGTCTCGCCCTCGTTGCTTCCCGCCAATATCGCCTTTTCCACCACAACCGTCTGTTTCGTGGCAGGATGCCGGAACGGATTTTTCTCCGCCCAGTAATTCCAGATGTTGCTCATCTGCACCCCTCCGTTCAACTCCTTCATTGTCTTGTAATTGAACTTGGTCTTGCCCGATGAATCTTTCTTCGCCCATAACATAGTTTCGGTCACTGCCCGGAAGCAGGAACCCCTAAAGTTTGGAGGAGCATTTCGCTTGTGCAGAATAATGTCATTCAGAATTTTAAATCCTAAATCCTGAAGCACGACGTTTACTATGCCAATACTATGATAGGTTCCTGTCACCCAAATGGTCGAGCCTTTTTTTAGTATCCTGCGGGATTCCGTCAGCCATGCATGGTGAAACTCAAACTGGTCTTGAATTGATTTGGAATAAGCCCATGCTGCCTTACAGGTATTGAATGACGCTGCATGTCCATCGTTGCGATTGATAACCAACCCCGTTTGATTGCCGAAATACGGAGGATCGGCAAAAATCATGTCAACGCAATTGTCAGGAGCCATTTTTAATATCGACAGGCAATCCCCATTATAAAGCTTGATTTTCCTTTCACGGTTGTAATAAAAGGAGGTCGGCTTTTGATGAGCATAGTCTTCGGCTGTCTCAGCGCAAAAAATGTCGTTGCATTCAATTGGCATTTCCGCAGTTTGATACATGCTTACAGGGCCTTCACAAAATAAAACAGCGCCGGGCCGCCAAGCAGCGCGGCGTCCATGCGGTCGAGCACGCCGCCGTGGCCTGGGAATATCTCGCCGGAATCCTTCACTCCAGCGTCGCGCTTGAACATCGATTCCGCAAGGTCGCCGATCTGTCCGGCGGTTGAGACAATAGCGCCAAGCGCAACCGCCGCGCCGGTTGAATACCCGCCGAAGAAATGGTTTATTCCAAGCGCGGCGATAACGCCGCCCGCCACGCCGCCTAGCGAGCCTTCAACCGTCTTGTTCGGGCTCATCGACGGATAGAGCTTGTGCCGGCCAAGATACTTGCCGGAGTAAAGAGCAAGGCTGTCCGACGCCCAGATTGCCGCGTAAAGAAAGTAGACATGCTGAACGCCAGCCTCCCGCAAAGCCGCCTGAAAGGCGAACAGTCCGGGCAGATACATTATCGACATGGCGGCGGCTGACGCGTCGCGAACAGAGCCTTCCGGCGCGCCGGAGAGAAACAGGCGCGCGGTTATCAGGGCAAGAACGCCGCCGATCAGAACATCCGGACGAAACGGAAGCGCCGTGGCTGAGCCGGACGATGCAAGAAGCGCAGTTCCGGCGACGATCGCAACAACGGCAAGCGATGCCGGCACGCCGGTCATCCGGCAGAATTCCCACTGTCCGATTGCCGACAGCAGCATGAGAAGACCGAGAAAATAGCGCGGCTCAGTTTTTGCCGTGAAAAGAACTACTAGCGGAATAAGCGCAAGCGCGGTGAGAATCCGCTTGATCAAGCCGGGCCTTCCGCCGCCGCTATCGCGGCGCTACCGGATGAATCTGCCGCTGAAAGTCCGCCGAAGCGGCGGTCGCGAAATTTACCATCCGCGCCCGCGCTACCGGATGAATCTGCCGCTGAAAGTCCGCCGAAGCGGCGGTCGCGGTTCTGGTAATCAAGAATCGCCTTCACAAACTCGGCGTGGTCGAAGTCGGGCCAGAGTGTATCTGTGAAATAAAGCTCGGCATACGCCGCCTGCCACAGCAGAAAATTGCTGGTTCTTATCTCGCCGCTTGTGCGGACGATGAGGTCGGGATCTGGCATTTGCGGGTTGTCGAGCGCGGCGGAGATTGTTTCCTCGGTTATTTCGTCAGGCTGCAAGCCGGAAGCCGCGATTTTCCTTACCGCCCGCACAATCTCATCGCGACCGCCGTAGCTCATCGCGGCGTTCAAAATCATGCCGGTGCAGCCCGATGTGACGCGCCTGCCGTTTTCGATAAGCTCCTGAATATGCGCCGGAAGTCGCGCGATGTCGCCCGACGCCGTAAACCGGATATTGTCGCGCACCAGCTTGGCAATCTCCTCCGACAGGAAATATTCGAGAATCACCATCAAAGTGTCGATCTCAGGCTGCGGCCTCTGCCAGTTTTCTAGCGAGAAGACATAGAGCGTGAGCGCCTCAAGTTTAAGCTCGCACGCGGCAAACGGCAGAAGTTCGCGCACGCGCTCCACGCCCTCGCGATGCCCCTCGCTTCGAGGCAGGCCGCGTTGTTTGGCCCACCTGCCGTTTCCGTCCATGATCACGCCAACGTGGCGCGGCATTCGGTCGGGAGACAGCATGGCTATCAGTTCGAGTAATGGCAGTTCTGGCAATGGCATTTCGGGCAAAAGCTTGCTCATCTCTTCCACGGGTCGATCACCATGAAGACGCTTTCCTCGTTGAAAAGTCTCCAACTGCTGAAAAGCTGCGAACCGCCTGAAGGCGGCGACAGCAGAAGGCCGAGGGTTCCATCCGCAAGCGAAATCAAGTCGTTGGCAACACCGGCGATGTCGGAAATCCGCCTGATCTCCTTAACAGTACCGTTCTCCGATGCAAAACATGTCATGTCCGACGAGCGGAAGCCGATGCCCGGCATGAGGCCTGTGAGCGGATTGTTTTTAAACGCCCAGAATCTGCCTTGAGAATTGCGGTCAGCCGTGGGCGGAACGCGCAGAATCATTGACTTCGGAGCCTCGCCAAGCCCGGATGAAAGCATCACCGACGGCTCGCCGCCGCCGAAGGTTTCCACGCTCGTCCATAAGCCGTCACTGGAGCGAAGCCGCCCGTCGGGCGTGAACATTATGCCCGCGCTTCCAGACCCGATAAATCCGTAAATATCGACACCAGCGGGCAATCCCGGCCCGGTCTTCATCGAATACAACGCGCCGTCGGCTTCAAGCCTCATCAGCGGCCCGGCAAAACCTGTTTCATTCGAAAAACGCTGAAGATACGCGCCGTCTGGCGAAACCCTTCCGCCCCATCCGGCAAAACGCGTCAGTTCGCGGAAGCCCTTGACCGGATCGAATTCGTAGATGATGGTGACAACCGAGTTATTGGCGGTGACGCTGGCCGCCGGATTATCCGGCAACAGAAGCCCGCTTGCTCCCTCGCTTAAAAACGTCGCCAGAATCTCGGCCCGCCCGTTGCGGTTGATGTCGGCGGCCCCCAAGGCGATGATCGAGCCCGAAACCCGTCCGGCGTCGATCTCGTTTATCGAGGCAAGATCGTATTTTTCTATGCTGTAGATATGAATTAAGCTGCCGCCGCCAATCAGAATCTCCTCCCGCCCGTTGCCGTCCATGTCGCCGGAAGCGGCGGCGGTTGCGCGGTATGGAACCTTGTAATGCCGCCATGCGAAGTCAACGGCAGCGCTTTCGGGCTTCGGCTTCGATTCAACAACCTGGGCTATCGCCGGATACGGCCAGGAGAATTTTTTCATGGTTGGCAGCGACGAACCGGCGGGAAATATCTCGCCGGAAAGAACCTCGCCCGATTTCTTCAGATGCAACGTTGCGGTTGACAAGCCCCGCCCTGCCTCTGGAACCGAAACGCCAAGCCCGATGATGCCGCCGTCTTCCACGTCGAACCGCCCGCTTGCGCTCAGGGCCTTGACGACGCCGTCCGCAACCTGCGATTGAACCAGTTCATCCGAAAAAACAAGCAGTTTGGTTCTGGACGATGATGCCCGGACGATGTCGCCCGCAGCCGGAGTTCCGGTTAAAACCCTGGCGCGGACGGTTCCCGCCTCGTCCGCCTTCAGCGGCTCAACGGTTCCGACCTCCATCTCGGAGGTTGCATACGGCGCACCGGTAACAGGGTGCTTGAAAACGCTTCCGGGCCGCAGCACCGAAAGCCGCATTCCGGCTGGAAACTTGGCGGCATCGTCCAGAACCACGTCCGGTCCGCTTGCGGAGATTACCCTGGCCTGCCCCCACGAGAAAAACGCCGAAAGATCATCGGCAATCGTCTTGTAAACGGCATCTGTTTCAGCAGACGCCGGAGTTGTAGCTGCATTTGTTCCGGCAGACGCCGGAACTGCCGCAAGCGCAACTGCCAGAACTGTCAGGGCGAGCATCCGCCGCCCATATGATCTAATGGCTGATAGTATCAAGCTGATTCGTTACCCGTGTTCGTCAGAATTTATTAAAGCTTCGTATTATTGATTCAAACCGCAGGGCAATGCAAGAACATCGGCAATATGCGGGGTTGCCACCGTGGCAGGCTTATTTGTTGGCATTAATAACAAGCAGATGCTTGTCCAGCCGGCGTCATATGAGAACCCTGCCCCTGCGTTCAACCATGCGGGTAAACGGCGTTGGCGGGCTGAGAGGAAGGATGTCCACAACCGCGTTGATATCGTTTTCGATGCGGCCAACCATCTCGAACAGCCTCCATCCCGGAACGCCTTCGCAGGCGATATCGAGATCGCGGGCTTGCCGGGGCATTCGACAGGCCGCGCATCACATGCGGTGATTCACACCTGGAGCCAGACGCTGACAGATCATTTTCACCTGCACTGCCTTGTTCCGGGCGGAGTTTTAACGCCTGACGGCCAATGGAAACAGGCGCGAACCAAATATCTTTTCCGCGCGCAGTCGATGGCAGCCCTGTTAAAAAAAAACTCTACCTCAGCCGTCTGCGACTGCAAAGACCGCATTGCCGGAATCGACATCGCAAAATGCCCGCATTGCGGCGCGGGCCGCATGGTTACGATCAGGCAACTGCCACGCTTGCCGCCGCCGGATACATCATGAACCTCGCAAAAGACGCAAACAATGCCCATGCCGCCGCGCCAGACAGGACGGGTGCGCCCGGATTGCCCGCCTGCGGGCCTGACACATGTCGTATCTCCATGGGAAAAGGCCGGAAATCGGCTATCATGCAGCCGGAAGACCTTCCCGGATCGCCAACGCCGGTCAGTTCACATTCACAACGGCAAATTAATATTGAAATAATGGAAAGCCGACGGATATAATCCCCATAGAATTGCAACGCTATAACACGGGGGAAGCGGCTAAGTTCAACATCGTTTTATCCATCATCCCGGCATTTTTCAACAGAAACACGCATCGGCAACCGAACAGGCATTATGCCCGCCACATTGCCCGCACGCTTCCGGGACGACGGATAAAACGCTTTACGTT
>JACRHH010000039.1 GCA_016212095.1 Nitrospirota bacterium | reverse complement strand
TCGGACGATCCTGATATTCTTCCTCAGCCATTGCCGCCAATTCCCTCCATTTCCTCCGTCGCGGCGCGGAGGTCGCGGTAGAAGTCCGGGCTGACCGGATACCCGCACGAGAGCGCCTTGTTCATATGCTCCATCGCCTTCGCGAAGTCCTTCTTGAAAAACCACGCAACGGCAATATTATTGTGTGCAAGCCCGGACTCCGGCTCGATGCCCAGAAGCACCTTGCCCACGCGAAGGCACATGTCGTAATCGCCCTTCTCCAGATATGCCCAGGTGAGGTTTTTAAGCGCCGGGGCGTGGTGCGGATCGATGAACAGGGCCTCCTCGCATTCATTTACGGCGGTATCGAAATCGCCCTTTTGAATGAAAGCCGCGCCCATGCTTACATAAGCTGTCGGATTATCCGGATTCAGGCGGGCCGCGTTCTCGTATTCAACAATGGCGTCGTCCGCCCTGTCCTGCGCAAGAAACATGTCGCCAAGCCCCATGCGAGCGCCGTAATGTCCCGGAAATTGCGCGATAACCTCGCGGTAAAGCTTTTCAGCGGTCGCAAAATCGCCGGCTCCCGCATATTTCTCGCCAAGGCCGCATTTCATGTCGGGATTGTCGAGCGGCGAAACGAATTCGAGATCTCTGGTTCTGATATTACTGTCTTCGGACATAATGCATACGCTCCCTGAAGTATTCAATTGCGGGGTTAGACTAACACAGATGCGCCTCAGGCGCTCATTTGCCCAAGCGATTCACGCGCCAAATCGCCAACCGTAACGCGCTCAAGCTCGCCGTTGCGGTAGAACTTCACCGGCCCGGCGGCATCGTCGGCAAGCTCTTTCAGCTTTCCGGCTGCCCGGCCATCTTTTATTAAACCCAGCGCCCATGCGGCGTAAGCGCGGATCTCCGGATCGGCGTTCTCCAGTTCCGCAAGCAGCTCGTCCGCCACCTCGCGCACAATGTCCGGATGTTCGCCAGCAATTCTCCCGGCGGCCCAGACGGCGTTTCGCCGGAAAATCAGCTCATCCAGATTGACGACGATAAACGCCACATCGCGGCATGTCTGCGGATTAGCCATGAATATTTCGGCCAGCATCTCAGGCCCGGCCCAGGCCATGTCGCCGGATTCGTCGCTCAGCGCCCAGTTCAGTCGCCGCACCATGCCGCGCATCGCATCGATACCCTGTTGCGCTGCCACGAACCTTGAAAACGGCCCCATCGCCTCCACGGCGCGCCAGAAGACAAGCTCCTCGCGGTCGCAGGCAAGGGAACGCAGCCACCTGAAAACCCCGCCGCGTTCGGTTTCAAGCCTGCACAGATCGTCGAAACGACGATCGAGCAGCAATCGTTTAACTTCGGATTTTGTTGCTTTCATCTGTACTCCTTAAGACAGTTTCAGCCGCGCGGCAAGCCGTATCGCCTCAACCATGCTCCGGCAGTCGGCCCGGCCCTGCCACGCAATATCGAACGCCGTGCCGTGATCCGGCGATGTCCGCACAATCGGCAACCCCACGGTTACGTTCACGCCCCTGTCGAACGCTATCATTTTAAGCGGAATCAAGCCCTGATCGTGATACATCGACACCACGATGTCAAACTCCCGCATGTACGCCTTGCGGAATATCACATCCGGCGGATACGGCCCGATGGCCGGAATTCCCTCCGCCCGCGCCGCCTCAACCGCCGGAAATATTTCACGAATTTCCTCATCGCCAAAGATGCCGCTCTCGCCCGCGTGAGGATTCAGCCCGGCAACGCCGATGCGCGGTTTTTTCAACCCAAGCGACAGGCAGGCGCGCCGCGCAAGCCGGATTGACGCCAGCACGCGGTCTTTCGTTATCAGACCCGGAACGTTGGCAAGCGCGGTGTGTATGGTTACAAGAAGAACCCGCAGCGGCCCGCCCGCAAGCATCATGGCAAAATCGCGCGTTCCGGCAAGCTCGGCCAGAAGCTCGGTGTGGCCCGGCCATGAATAACCGGCAAGCTTCAGCGATTCCTTCGAAATGGGCGCGGTCACGATCGCGTCAACATTGCCCGCCATCGCCTCGGCAACCGCCCGGCGGATGCAGGCAACGGCGGCATGGCCCGATTTCGCGCTCGAAGCCGGTTTTATATCGCCGTCGTATTTCGCCTCGGCGATGATCTCGAAATCCGCGTCAACGCCGCGCAGATGCGCTGCCAGCGCGATAATTTCAGGATCGCCGACAACAACCGCGCAAATGCCCTTCACCCTCGCATCGTTCAGCGCGGCGACAATAATCTCCGGGCCAACGCCTCCGGCATCGCCCATGGTTATGGCTATTCGTTTGAGTTTAGGCATTAAGGTTGTTCCGCTAAAAGTATTCCGGATGTAGCGGCGGGACGCATACCCGCCCGCATTCCAGCTTATCAACCCATGCCGCGCGCGCGGCAAGATTCTGGATCGGCAGAAGGAAACCGGCTTCTGTTCCGCTTGCGCAAAGAAGATATTTGTCATCACGCTCTTCCAGAACCCTCAACAGCCATCCACGGTACTGCACGAAAAAAAGCCATTTCGGGGCGATCAGGCTTGACAGCTTTGCGAATGACTTGTGGTAATCGACAACCAGATGAATGCCGTGGTCTTCCATGCGCCTGAAACCAAGCCGCTCCTTCTCCGGATCGACCCAGTCTGAATTTATCGCATATTCCATTGTGCTAACGGTGAAACGCCGCGCGGTTTCCGATTCGATTTTCACGGGGAACGCAACCTCGACCCCGTCCAGCCTGCATGAGTAATCGGTCTCGGCAAAAATCATGTCGGCGATTTCGTCAATCTTCCTGTCTTCCTGCCGCGACCTGTCAACCAGTTCTTCAATATCCGTCTCGCGTGTTTCGTGATCGAAGCAATCGAGCAGCTCCTGCTTTTCGTAATAGAACTCGCCGAGCTTGTCGCAGCGTTCCACGCGGTTGAAAATCTGTTCTCCCCAAACATGCAGCCGCTTGCCGTCGTGATGGTATTTCGTAATCTTGTCCCGCCGGAACCTGTTGGCGAGCCGGTTCCATTTTTCGATGAACTCCTCCAGCCTCGCTGTCAGCGGCAGTTCCAGCGACGCGAAGTCATCGTCGTAGCAAAATACTTTCGGCTTCATTAAACCTGCTCAGAAGTCTTCAATATCAAAAATATCGTCATCGTAATTTTTCGGCGAATTATCCGGTGAATTACTTGGCGAATTATCCGGTTTCTGGTTGCCAAGCTGCCGAAGCGCTTCGGCAAAGCCCTCGATATTCCTGTTTAAAAGGATCTTCCAACCCTCTCCGTCGCGCTTCAGGCTGGCAACCTCCATCCCGCCAGTCGTGATCGGCCCCGCGCTTGCCTGCCCCCTGACGACAACATGAACCATGTCGCCCTCGGCCACGGAGCCCACGATCTCGAAGCCGCCGATATTGACAAGGCTCATCCCCGACATCACCGAAGCCACATTCATGAATGACGTATAGAATTCGAGCGGTTTTTTTGCGCGGACGCTGTCTATTGTCGCATCGGCTCCGAAGAAAACAGACATGATGAGATTCTGTCCGTCCGAATCCTGTATCTCGACCAGTGGAAGGAGAATTTCCCTGAACCGGGCAAGCGCTTCCGGATGCAGCAGCCTGCCGGTTGCAGCAAGGCCGCCGTCACGCATCGCAAGGAAATATGCCTGAACAGCTTCCTCCGGAGTTCGGTAAATGATTTCGGCCTGTTTCTCCGGCGCAAGCAGTATTCCGGCGGCGATGCGCTCCGCCTCCTGCTGCGTGAAGCTGCCGCTGATAATGCAAGTGCCGGACGCTATGCGCTCCCGGATCATCGGCGTGTTCACGACCTTGCCGTCAACCAGAATGGCCAGCCGCCTGCCCGCGTTTTCCGCAGTGAAATCGCTGAACTTCAGCTTCGCCATCTCGTTCAGCGTGATCTCGACCACCGGTTCCTTCCATACGGAATCGGCGGTGACGCGGGCTTCCTTGACGGCGTCGTTATCGATCACGGCTTCCGCGCCAAGGAATATGACGCCGCCGGTTTTGGGATCGACAGCCTTTTCGAAGCCGGGCGAGCCAGCCTCCTCGACAAGGCGAAATGAAACCGAAACGGCGCGGCTGGCGGCATCAGGCGTGGTTGCTTCGGGCAATGGCGGTTCCGGCGCGGGCGGTTCCGGCGCGGGCGGTTCCGGCTCATTGCTTGCAAACGGTTTGATGATCTCCTTCAACTCATCATGATCAACAAGCACGGCGGCCTGAATATCCAACACGATTTTACCCGAAATCTCCGCGTCCATGGCCGAATGCTTGCGGCCAGCCGGGCTTTTGTAGAACGCGATCAGGTCATCGAGTTCGCTTTCTGAAAAGGCTTCGGCGTAATAACCGGCGCATTGCGGCAGAAGTTTTTTGTCGATGAACCGTTCCACTGCCGATTTCAACTCTTCCGGCGGGTTCGCCTTGTCGAAGAGATACTCGTAAGCCATGAACATGTCGGAAATAAGCCGGTCACGAATTGCGGCTCTTATTCCCGACAAGCTCAGGAATTCCGTGCTTTTGCTCAACTGTTCCGAAGTGGCCAAACCCGGAGTTGCCGAATCAGGAGCCGGCGTATCCGCAGCCGACGCGGAATTTGAAAAGAACATGAAACTCATCAGTACTGTCACGAAAAAACGCTTCATTCATATACCCCTTGCAAGTTATTGTACTTTCGACCGAACAGCCTGCCGCCGCTTCATGGAGCGCCACCAGACGCCAATCCCCGCCCATATCGCAAAGAACGCCGGCAGGACATGCGAATAATCAGTATCTGTTTTCTGCGCGACGAGCTGGGCCAGAATCGGAACAGGGATCAGGCTTGTCATGCACCAAACCAGCGACCCCATCTCTTTTCCTGGCGGACGAAGCCGGACGCCGCACCGGGGACATTCTTCAGGTTTTAGCCCCCAACTGAACAGCCATGCGGAAAACACAGACTTTTCACACGCCGAACAGTTCATTAATACTATCGGCATGAAGGATGAAAGAGTTATCAGCAAGCCGAGCAGAACAATGGGAAATCCCTCGTGGCAGATGACCAGGCTGAACATGAAGTAGAACTGCGCCACGATCCACAATGTTGCCTTTGTCTCGCGGCGGCCAAATTCGGCGATTACCGCTTCAGTAGCCGCCGGATCGCTCTTTTCCGTGCCGGCGTTCATTTTCCCATCTCCCGAATGACATGCTCCACCGGCTTTATCTCCGCCGCGTCTTTTTCGACAGAAACGCCCAGTTCCTTGAACTTCACCGCGCCCGGAATCACGCGGCTGTTGAACGAGCCCACGGCGTTGTTGTACGAAACCACGGCTTTTCCAAGCCCCTCGCCGGTTTTGGCAAGGTGCTCCATGAACGCGACAAGCCGCTTGTGCAGTTCCTTGCCCACAGTGGCTATCATCTGGGCGTTTTCAGCCATTTTCGCCTGCTGCCAGCCGTATGCAACCGAGCGCAGAAGCGCGATAAGCGTTGAGGGCGTGGCCAGCATGATCCGCTTCTGAGCGCCGTCTTCGATCATCTTTTCGTCCATCTGGAGCGCGGCGCTGAATATCGATTCGCCAGGCAGAAAAAGAACCACGAAATCCGGGCTCTTTTCGAACTGCGTCCAGTACTGCTTCGACGCCAGCTTCTCTATATGATCCCGAACCGTGCGGGCGTGATGCGCGAGTTTGGCCCTGCGGGCTTCGTCGTCTATGTCGGGCGACATCGCCTCCATATACGGCGCGAGCGATGCCTTCGAATCGACAACAACCGTGCGCCCGTTCGGCAGCCTGATCACCATGTCGGGCCGAAGCCGTCCGTCCTCCGAGCTGACAGACACCTGTTCGCTGAAATCACAGTACGCCGACATTCCCGCGACCTCCACAACCCGGCGAAGCGTTATCTCGCCCCAGCGGCCTCGAACCTGCGGCATCTTGAGCGCGTTCACCAGATTGCGCGTCTCGCTCTGCAAGGTCTGCTGGCTCTGTCCAAGCGCGTTCAGGTGATTGTTCAGGCTTCCGTAAGCCTCGTTTCTGGCCTTTTCCATCTCGCGAATTCCGGCCTCGTAGCGGGTGAGACCGTCGCCTATCGGCTTCACCAGCGCGGCCACGGCCTCGCGCCGGGCATCGAGATCGCCCTTCGACTCGGACATCAGCTTTTCGAACGACTGCCTGGCCAGATCGAGAAACGCCTGATTGTTGCTTTTCAGCGCCTCGGATGAAAGCGAATTGAATGTGTCGGATAGTTGCTTGGCCGAATCGTCAAGCAGTTTTCTTTGCGCCTCAATCGCGATACGCGCCTCTGACAGCCGCGTTTCGGCCTCAACACGCGCAGCCCTGTCCGCATCGAGCGCGGCCTGCAATCTCGTTACCACGGCGCGTTCAGCATCCACGCTGCCGCGCAGTTCGTCGGCCACAGCGCGGGCAGAGCCGGCATTCACCTCGGCCTGAGCGATGCGCGCGGAGAGTTCGGCGCGAACGCGCGATGAAGCGGCAAGCCAGCCTATTGCGGCTCCGGCGGCAGTTCCGGCAAAAAGAAGTCCTAACGCGGTCGCATCCATCAACATGTCCCTACCGTATCCGCTTCGAAATGATCTTGAATTCCTCGCTTCCGGCCCGTTCAAGGCACTGAAAAAGAACCGACTCCGTGCAGGTGACAACCGCTCCGGCGTCGCGCATCATCTCAAGGGCGACGCGCCGGTTGTCGTCGGAACGCGAACATATCGCGTCGCCCACAACATGCGCGTCGTATCCGCCGCGAAGAAGATCGAGCACGGTGGTCAGAACGCATACATGCGTCTCCATGCCGGTGACTATGATTTTCTTCCGCCCGGTTGAGGCAACCTGTTCGTTGAATCCCTCGCCGCCGCAGCAACTGAACGTGATTTTCTCAAGCGGCGCAATGTCCTTGAGCGCCTCGCGAAGTTCCGGAACCGTACGCCCAAGCCCCTTCGGATACTGTTCGGTGACAACAATCGGCATATTCTTCAGGCGCGCAAGTTCAATCAGGTGCAGACAGTTGGCCGAAACCTGATCCTTTCTGTCCATTGCCGCTGCAAGCCGTTCCTGAACATCGATGATTAATAGAACCGAATTTTCGTGTGAAAGCATGAACTTATCGATCATTTCGGGAACCTTTCCTTTACGTTATACGTAACTCGCCTACCGCTTCAGACAATACTTGAGCATACCGTCAAAGTCCCTCGGCAGGGGCGATGTTATTGCCATTTCGCGCCCGTCAACCGGATGCGTGAAGGCAAGTTCAGCCGCATGAAGCATCACACGCGCCGATTCGTACGGAATTCCGTACACCCTGTCGCCAATTATCGGCATCCCGGCGTGCGCGGCGTGAACGCGAATCTGGTGCGTGCGACCCGTGACAGGCCTGAATTCCACAAGCGCAAAGCCTCCGGCTGCCTCCAAAATCCTGTAGCCGGTGACGGCATTTACGCCGTCATCGCCGGTCTCGTAACGGTTTTCGCCGGAGACATGCCGGATCGGCGCGTCAATAACGCCCTCAGCGCCCTGCGAGTGTCTGTCTCCGGTTTCGCAGAGCGCCAGATATGTCTTGCGGATTATGCCGTCGCGGAACATGTCTGTCAGCGGCTTGTGCGCGGCACTGGCTATGGAGAAAAGCATCACGCCCGAAACATCGCGATCCAGCCGTTGCGGCATTCCGATGGTAATATCGCCGGGCTTGATCGAACGGGCCAGGTAGCGCTCCACCGCCTCATAAACGCAGCCCTTGTACTGGTTCAGCGTTGGCTGGCTCTGGAATCCGGCGGGCTTGTCGATGGCCAGAAGATATGCGTCGCGAAACAGAACGCGGTCTTCGGTTAGAGCAAAGATCGGCGGAAGCGGCGGTTCGGCGATATGGACAACAACTTCATCGCCGTTTTTGATCCGGCGCGAGGCAATTCTCACCCGTTTTCCGTTGACATACGCCGCGCCCAGATCGATCAGCCGTCCGGCAAGCGTCTTCGACACGCCGTCCATTTGCGCCGCGAGAAATACATCCAGCCGTGCCGCCATAAAGGCGGTTGGCCGCGCCGCCGCGTCGGCCTCGCCCGCGATTCGTTGCAATCTTTTCATGATCGGTTACAATAATCGAAACGCCGCATATCGTCAAAACGATTCCGGCCTTCCATTAATCAACCTGGAGGATTTCATTGACCGGACCCAATGTTCTTGCGCTTATTCTGGCCGGCGGCAAGGGAAACCGCCTCTTTCCGCTGACCGCCGAGAGGTCGAAACCGGCGGTTCCGTTCGGCGGACGCTACCGCATTATAGATTTTGTGCTGAGCAACATGATCAACTCGCAGATATTCTCGATCTACATGCTGGTGCAGTACAAGTCTCAGTCGCTCATCGAGCACATCCGCCGCAACTGGGTGTTGTCATCTCTCGTGCCGTCGCATTTCATCACGCTGGTTCCGCCGCAGATGCGGCGCGGATCGGAGTGGTTTCAGGGCACGGCAGACGCCGTGAACCAGAACCTGAACCTGATACGCCACAACAACCCCGATCTGGTTGCCATCTTCGGCGCCGATCACATCTACCGAATGGACATCAGGCAGATGGTAGACTTCCACATGGCCAGAAACGCAAGCGTAACCGTGGCCGCGCGGCCCGTGCCGCTTTCTGAGGGAAGCTCGTTCGGCATCATATCAACCGAGGCGGACGGGCGCATCACCGGATTTCTCGAAAAGCCGAAGCGCCCCGCGCCGATGCCGACCGATCCCACACGCTGTTACGCCTCGATGGGAAACTATATTTTCAACACCGACGTGCTGTTCGACGCTCTGGCCGACGCCGAGCGGCATCACGAGCACGACTTCGGCGGATACGTCCTGCCGAAGCTGGTTCCATCGGGCAAGCTATACGCCTACGATTTTTCCACAAACGTGATCGCCGGACAGCGGCCAACCGAGGAAACCGGCTACTGGCGCGATGTCGGGACGATCAGGGCATACTGGGAGGCGCACCGCGACATGCTTGGGGAAAACCCGGTGTTCGACATCGACAACCAGTTCTGGCCGATCAGGCCGTCGCGCCACAGCCGTCCGGCGGCGAAAATTCTTGGCGGCGAGATAACAAACAGCGTGATTGCCGAAGGAAGCATCGTTCACCCGGAGGCGGTTATCAGGAACTCGACCATAAGGCGCGGCGTGGTGATCGAGCGCGGCGCGATTGTGGAAGATTCGGTAATAATGGATAACGTGACCGTGCGCGGCGGCGCGAAACTCCGGCGCGCGATTGTTGACAGAAACAACGTTCTCGACTCTCATCTGCGGATTGGCTGCGAGGATCAGACAGAGGAATTCTGGGGCGCGCATTTCGATCCGTCAGGCATCGCCGTCATTCCGAAACGCCCGTCGGTAAGCAGGCAGGACGAAGAGTAGGAAGGGGCGGTTCGAGAACCGATCCAGTCATATTCAGGCCGGTTTGTGTTCCTTGAGCCAGTCGTTAAGCGCCGCGTTCACGCGGGATTGCCAGCCACGGCCAGTGGCGCGGAAGGCGGCGACAATGCTCTCGTCCAGACGAATGGAAACCGGCGATTTCCGTGGCGATTTCTGGAAACCGCGCACTACTCGCGGAGGCATATCTGGATGTGCCTCATGAACCGGCTTCATGCCGGTGAGGAATGATTCCGTGAGCGGCGGAGATTCTACAGCATCCCAATCTTGCTGGGAAATGTTTTCAGGCTTGAGTTTCTTCATAGTATTCCCTCTCGCGGCTATTGGCCCGGCGCAGACTGATTATACGGATTGCCTCACTTCTGCGAGTGTAGACAAGCACATTGAGACGACTATCGATCAGGCCGAGGGCAACCCACCGCTCCTCGACATTATTCAACGCAGGCATTCAACGCAGACTTGCACCTGCCGTTACCGTCTTCAGGCAGGCGGAGTCTTCGCCAGCAGCCGCATAACCTGCTGCATGTCCGCCCAGACCACCTTCTTCTCCTTCTGGTTGCGAAGCAGATACGCCGGATGAAACGTGATCATCACCGGAATGCCGTTGTAATCGCGGAAGCTTCCGCGCATCTTGCTGATCTTCTCCTCGGTCTTGAACAGAGACTGCGCTGCAATGCGTCCTAGCGCCACAATCGCCTTCGGCTCGATCGCCTCGATCTGCTTTTTGAGGAACGGGATGCAGGTTTCAACCTCGTCCGGCTCAGGATCGCGGTTTCCGGGCGGGCGGCATTTCACGATATTGGCGATATAAACATCGTCGCGGGCATAGCCCATCGCCTTGATAATGCCTGTAAGCAGTTCGCCCGCAGCGCCCACAAACGGCAGCCCCTGAAGGTCTTCGTCCCTGCCCGGCCCCTCGCCGATGAACATGAGCGGGGCGCACGGATTGCCTACGCCGAAAACAACATGGGTTCTTTTGGCGGCAAGCGGGCATCGCTGGCAGTCGCCCAAAAGCGCCTTGATCTCGTTTAAGCGCTTTTCCCCGGCCTTGCGTTCAACAGGCGTTTCGCATGACGGCACAACCGGTTTAGGCGGCGGCACAGGTTTCGGAGCGGTAACAACCGGCTTGACCGAAACGCCCGCCGTGGCTTCGCCCTTATCCGACAGCATCGCGGCTATGCGTTTTTCCAGTCCAACCGGAAGGCTTTCAACGCCGATTTCGCGGTAGAACTCAAGCGCGCGGCGGAGTTCGGTCAGTACACGCTGCCTGTCGCTCATCGCTCGCCCCATTTCAGCTTCGAGCGGAGCACCTGAAAATAGTCGCGCTCGCACGGAATCAGGAGCCGCGTGACATGCGGCGATTTCACCACCTCAACCACATCTCCCGGATGAAGCGGAAAGCCGACCTGCCCGTCCATCGTGAGGAAAACATCCTCGCCCGACGCAATCGTCATGCTGATTGTGAAATCATCCGGCAGGACAATCGGCCTGTTGGCAAGCAGATGCGGGCAGATCGGCGTGAGAATCAGCGAGTTGAGCGTGGGGTACAGAATCGGCCCGCCCGCCGAAAGCGAGTATGCGGTGGAGCCGGTGGGCGTGGATACAATCAGCCCGTCGGAATGGAACGTCGTGAGGTAGCGGCCATCCACGGCGGTGTCTATCGCCACGATCCGGGCAAGAGCGCCCTTGTTGATGACAACGTCGTTAAGCACGCTATGCTGGTCTATTCGCTTGCCGTCGCGGAAAACGCTGGCCTGAAGCATCACCCTCTCTTCGATCGTGCAGCTTCCGCGAAGGGCGTTTTCTATCGCCTCCGGAACCTCGTCAACCGGAACCTCGGCCATGAAGCCAAGGCCGCCGAGGTTTACGCCGAGAATGGGGATGCCCCTGCCGCCCACAAGCCGGGCTGCGGAAAGAAGCGTTCCGTCGCCACCAAACACAATTATTATGTCGGAGATGTCGGGCAACTCCGATGCCGGTCGTCCGGCCACGCCAAGATGCCGCGCGGTGTCGTTGTCGGGGCAGGTTTCGTACCCGCGTTCGGCAAACCACGGCAGCAGCCTCCCGACAAGCCCGATCGCTTTGGGTTCGCCTTTTTTAGTAATAATGCCAATGTGTTTCATATCATCAGTCTGCCATATCTCCCGATGATTATAATATATGCGTAGCCATTGAATGTCTAAACTTGGAGGTATAAGATAAGCTATAAACCCTCGCGTTTGGGCACGTATCCTATTGACCTCTAACCATGGAGGATAGCGCGATGAAAAGCATTGAACATCTGTTCGAATTCTCAAGAGAAATCACCGGCGCCACAAATATCGGGCAGATTTACCGCAAAATCATAGATTACGCTAAAGAGACGCTTTCGCTCGACTTTTCAACAATTTCACTTATTTCCGAAGACAAGGCGCGGCTTGTTGTCCGGGATACGATCGGGTTTCCGGAATCCATCATCGGCACGTCTTGCCTTGCAGACGGTCAGGAACCCGCAATGTTGACGCTGAAGTCCGGAAAGCCCGAAACGTTTTCCGACCTGAGGAATGGAAGCAGTGCATATATTCCCGGCATTGTTCCGGAACATGGGATCAGATCGGCAATCTGCGTTCCGATCATCGCCGGGGATGAGTTCATCGGCGCATTGATCGGACATACCCTGGCAAACAGAACATTCACCGGCGACGAGATAGGGTTTTACATGAACATCGGCAGTCTGGCCGCGGTGGCCGTCAGGAACTGCATGAGCATGGCAAATCTCCGTGAGGGGAGAGATGAATGGGAAGACACCTTTAACGCCGTTCCGGAACTGGTGGCGATCATCGATACCGATTACAACATTCTTCGCATGAACAAGGCGATGGCCGAAACACTAGGAGTGAAGATGGACGAGGCGGTGGGCTCAAAGTGCTACAGCGTTGTTCACAACATCGACGCGCCTCCGGATTTCTGTCCGCACGCAAGAATGCTTGCCGATAGCTGCGAGCACCAAAGCGTGTATTTCGAGCAGCGGCTCGACCAGCATTACCTGGTTTCCGTCACGCCGGTCTTCGACAAGGCAGGAAACGTCCTGAAATCCGTGCATATTGCAAGAAATATCTCCGAAATACAACAAGCCCGCAAGCAGATTGAGAATGAGCGCGAGTTTCTTCAGACGGTTATCGACGGAATAAGCGACGGGATCATGGTGATAGACATGAACTTCCGGGTGCATCTCATGAACAAGACGGCCCGCATGAACGGCAACATCGTATTGCATGAAGACGGACTGCCAAGATGCCATGAAATATCGCACGGGCAGGAAGTTCCATGCGACGGTTCCATGCATCCATGCCCATTGCAGGCAGCGCGGCAGAGGCGTAAGCCGGTAACATTAATCCACATGCACAAGGGATGCAACAACCGGGAAACCACGGTCGAGATTCATGCCTCTCCAATATTCAACGAACTGGGCGAGGTGATACAGATCGTCGAGATATACAGCGACATCACGGAAAGGCTCAGGCTTGAGCAATTCGAGAGGGATCTGAACGAACGGCTTGCGAATCAGCAGAAAGAGGAATCGATAAGCACACTTGCCGGGGGGATCGCTCATGAGTTCAACAACTGCCTGATGAGCGTGCAGGGCAATGCCGAGCTTCTGCAACGCCGGATTTTCAGTCCGGAAAAAACGAAACGGATGCTCGGCAGCATATACACATGTTCCGAAAGGATGGCGAACTTGGTGCGCCAGCTCATCGCCTACGCCGGGAAGGGGATGTACCAGCGAACCTTGACCGGCCTGAACGACACCGTTCACGCAGCCTTGACCATGATACACAAGGGAAAGGCCGCGGCGATTCCGGTTTCGATGGATCTTGCCGACGACATCCGTCCGGTTCTAGCCGACAACATACAGTTGACCCAGATAATCATAAACATCCTGTCCAACGCCTTCGAGGCGATGGAAACAAGCGGCGGAAGGATTTTCATCGGCACCGCCAATGAACATGTTGAAGCCAGCCAGAATCTTCATCGATTCCAGCGGCAATGCGCTCCGGGCGATTACGTGCGGCTCACCATTTCCGATACCGGGCCGGGGATACCGGATGACATTCTGGACAGAATTTTCGATCCATTCTTCTCCACAAGGTTTCTTGGCAGGGGCTTGGGACTTGCGGCAGTAGCTGGCATCGTCAAGAGTCACAGCGGCTGTCTGTCGGTTGAAAGCTCGGAGGGCAAGGGCACCACATTCCATGTGTTCCTTCCACAGGCCGTCATCGAGCCGAAATACCGGAAAGAGTTGCCGGCAGGCAAGGAGCCGCGGCAACATGAAACCATACTCATTGTGGATGATGATCCGGCTGTTCTCTCAGTGCTTCGCGATATGCTCCAGATTGCCGGATACAACTTGCTGGCGGCGTCAAGCGGCATTGAGGCGATTGCCCTGTTCAGGAAAGAGCCCGATGCCGTGCGCCTGGCGATTATCGACATACAGATGGAGAGAATGAACGGCAGGGAACTGTTCATAGCGCTCCGTTCGATCCGTCCGGATCTTAAAATCGTAATAGCCAGCGGATATGACGACAATACCGCAAAGCTTGAGATGGGAGAATGCATTCCGGATTACTTCCTGAGAAAACCGTTCGGGTTTGAGCAGATGAGGTCTTGCATGAGGAAGGTGCTCGGATGACATGTAACAAATATAATGTTGCATCTCTTCCAGCCTTGCCACGAACGCCGCCGATGGGTTAACATCAGGGCTATGTTTTCCACCATACTGAAAAAAATTCTGGGCACAAAAAACGAGCGAGAGCTCAAGCGCATACAGCCGCTGGTTGACCGTATCAATTCGCTTGAACCGTCAGTCCAGCCGCTTTCCGACGAACAACTGCGAGGCAAAACGGTCGAGTTCCGGTCACGGCTCCAAAACGGCGAGACGCTGCACGACATCCTGCCTGAAGCGTTCGCAGTCTGCCGCGAGGCTTCACGGCGCGTGCTTGGAATGCGCCATTTCGACGTTCAGCTTATCGGCGGCATCGTTCTGCACAACGGCAATATAGCCGAGATGAAGACCGGCGAGGGGAAAACCCTTGTGGCCACGCTGCCGGTTTACCTGAACGCCCTTTCGGGGCGCGGCGTGCATGTTGTTACGGTGAACGACTATCTTGCGCGGCGCGACGCGGCATGGATGGGCGAGCTTTACGGATTCCTCGGACTCTCAACCGGAGTTATCGTGCATGGCCTGAATGACGAGCAGCGGCAAGCGTCTTACGGAGCGGATATAACATACGGCACGAACAACGAATTCGGCTTCGACTATCTGCGCGACAACATGAAGTACAACCTCGAAGACTATTCCCAGAGGGAACTGAATTTCGCCATCGTTGACGAAGTTGACAGCATACTTATCGACGAGGCAAGAACCCCGCTCATAATCTCCGGCCCTTCGGAAGAATCGACAGGCAAGTATTACAACACCGAAAAGATCGTTCAGAAGCTTCGCAAGGATACGGACTTCACTGTGGAGGAGAAATCCAAGACCGCCGCTCTCACGGAGGAAGGCGTTGCCCACGCGGAAAAACTGCTTGGCATCGAAAACCTTTTCGATCCGTCCAACATCGATCATGTGCATTGCATAATAAAGGGGCTTGTCGCCCACGAAATGTACAGGCGCGACGTGGATTATGTGGTGAACAACGGCGAGGTCGTGATTGTCGATGAGTTCACAGGCCGCCTCATGCCGGGCAGAAGATGGTCTGACGGCCTGCATCAGGCCATCGAGGCGAAGGAAGGGCTGAAGATCGAAAGCGAAAACCAGACGCTTGCAACCATCACCTTCCAGAACTACTTCCGCATGTACAACAAGCTGGCGGGCATGACCGGCACGGCGGCAACCGAGGCCGCCGAGTTCGAGAAGATTTACAATCTCGAAACCATGGTCATTCCCACCCACATGCCGATGATCCGGAAAGACAACTCCGACCTCATCTACCGCACGAAGAAGGGCAAGTTCGAGGCGGCCATCAACGAGATAGAGGCTTGCCACAAGAAGGGCCAGCCTGTTCTGGTGGGCACGATCTCGATCGAGAACTCAGAGATATTGAGCGAACTGCTGAAGCGCAGGAAAGTTCCCCATGCCGTGCTGAACGCCAAGCAGCATGAGCGCGAGGCCGAGATAGTGATGCAGGCCGGGCGCAAGGGAGCGGTCACGATAGCCACGAACATGGCCGGACGCGGAACCGACATCGTGCTTGGCGGCAATCCGAAGGCGCTTTCCAAATACATGCTCAAGGGCAATGCCACCGACGAGGAACGCGCGGAAGCCCTGCGCAAGGCAGAGGAACTCTGCGCCGCCGAGAAAAAGGATGTGCTTGCGGCGGGCGGGCTTCACATTCTGGGAACCGAGAGACATGAATCGCGCCGCATAGACAACCAGTTGCGCGGACGGTCGGGGCGTCAGGGCGATCCTGGCTCGTCGCGGTTCTATCTGTCGCTTGAAGATGATCTGATGCGGATATTCGGCTCAGACCGCATAGCCGGCATGATGGACAAGCTGGGCATGGACGACTCGGCGCCGATAGAGCACAAGATGGTTTCCAAGGCCATCGAAAACGCTCAAAAGAAGGTGGAGGCGCACCACTTCGACGCCAGAAAGCACCTGCTCGAATACGACGACGTCATGAACAAGCAGCGGCTCGAAATCTACGGCTTCCGCCGCGACATTCTTTCGGGCGCATCGCTTGGCGAGCGAGTTCGCGAGATGGTGGACACCAATATAGACTCGCTGGTTGAAATATATTGTCCGGATGACAAACACGTCGAGGAATGGGATCTCCATGGGCTGAAAGAAGCCGTATACGCGCAGTTCGACATGCATGTGGAAATTACCGCCGGCAAGCGCGAAGCCATGGCCGACGAGATAAGCGCAATATTGAACAAGTCTTACGCGCTCAAGGAAGAGGAACTCGGATCCGATTTCATGCGTTATCTGGAGCGGGTGATAAGCCTTCAGGTAATCGACACTCAATGGAAGGATCATCTGCTTGGCATCGATCACCTCAAGGAAGGCATCGGGCTTCGCGGATACGGCCAGCGCGATCCGCTTGTGGAGTACAAGAAGGAGGCGTTCAACATGTTCTCGGAGCTTGGCGACAGAATCGCTTCCGAAACCGTAAGCAAGCTCTATCATGTTAGAATCACGCGCGAGGACGAACCTCAATCGCACGGCACGGAAGCGTCTCCGGCTGCTAAACCGCTGCCTTCGCGAACGACGTTACCGGTTTCGCAGCCTCGGAATATCGCATTGAACAGGGGAGAAAGCGCCGTGAAGGCGACAACCGCTCCGGTCACGCATGGAAACAAGGTCGGAAGAAACGATCCGTGTCCGTGCGGAAGCGGTAAAAAGTATAAAAAATGTTGCGGCATGAGTGCCTAGGATACTGGTTGTAGAACACGAGCCTGGACTTCTCGACGGCCATGCCGAAAGGCTCAGGCGAAAGGGCTGGACAGTGGACACCACCCGGTCGCCGGAAGCAGCAGCCTCAATTCTGTCCGAATCAACCTGCAACATTATTGTAATCGACAATAGAATTCCAGTTGCCGATAAATACGGACGAAGACTTCGGAAGGCCGCGCAGTCAATCCCGCGTATTGTTATCTCCCCTGATCATGACTTCAAGAAAGTAGCGCGGTGGCTGTCGCCCGGACAATCATCCTATCTTTACAAACCTTTCAAATTCGCCGAACTCGATTTCGCGCTCAGGAATATAGGGCTGTGCGTCGAGCGGGCGACGTTGTACAAGGAGATAGCCGCAGCCGCTATCAAGGACGATCTTACGCAGCTTTTCAACCTGCGGCATCTTGGAGCCGTGCTGGAATCCGAAATCGAGCGCGTGAACAGATACGGCAATCAGCTTTCACTTGTCTTCATGGACATCGATCTTTTCAAGGAGGTCAACGACCGGTTCGGCCATCTGGCCGGAAGCAAGGTGCTTGTGGAGGTAGGACGCCGGCTGCTTGAAAGCCTTCGCACGGTTGACATCGTGGCTCGATACGGCGGCGACGAGTTCGTGATAGTGCTTCCGCAGACGCCGCCGGATGCCGCCTTTCTGGTGGCCGAACGCATCCGGCAGACCATCGAAAATTCGGTGTTTCTTTCCGAAGAAGGGTATATGATAAGGATAACCGCCAGCCTTGGAGTCACATCGTACCCTGAGGCGGCTCAATCGAAGGAGGATCTGTTGAGGATGGCTGATGAGGCCATGTACATGGCAAAGACAACCAAGCGAAACCTCGTTTACGCGATAAGGTTATACGATGGCGCTGTTTAATTACGCATCGAAGGAGATCACTCTCAAGGTCGTTTACTACGGGCCAGGACTCTCCGGCAAGACAACCAACCTGCAATATCTGCACGAGCATCTTGAGGAGGCGAAGAAAAACAAGCTTCTCTCGCTGGCCACAGAAACAGATCGCACGCTGTTCTTCGATTTCCTGCCCATGGATCTGGGAACCATCGGCGGATTCAAGATCAAGTTTCAGCTTTACACCGTCCCCGGACAGGTGAGGTACGACGCCACACGGCGGCTGGTGCTGAAAGGGGCCGACGCTGTCGTCTTCGTTGCCGACTCTCAGCGAACCATGCGCGACGCCAATCTGGTCAGCTTCGAGAACATGAAGGAAAACCTTGTTGCAAACAATCTCGATCCTGCAACGGTAATGCTGATTCTCCAGTACAACAAGCGCGATCTTCCGGAAATAATGTCGATCGACGATCTGAACCACGACCTTAACGAGCGCAATGTTCCATATATCGAGGCTGCGGCGGTCAGCGGCAGGGGCGTTCATGAGACATTCGAAGCGGTCACGAAGCTTCTGGTTGAGGAGGCGACGCGGAAGCAGAAGATGTACGCTCAGGGCAGAACCGCCGTAACATCCACCAAACAGCAGCCTGCGGCTGCGGCAGATACCAAACCACAGCCTGCGGCTGCGGCAGTATCTTTCACCAAACCACAGCCTGCGGCAGGCGCTCCGCAACCGCCAATTGCGCCAAAACCCGTATCGCCGCCGCTTCATGAACAGGTTCATCCGGAAAGCCAGTGGCTCTCCGATGTCCGTCATGCGGTGGAAAGCCATCACGCGCCGCCACACACGCTTGACGACTTCGCCGTGGGAACCGACATTGCATCCGTATCACGCGCCCTTGCCGCGCATATTCGGGAAAGCCGCGCGCGCGACGAGGAGATATTGCGGGTGCTGCGGGAAATCAGGGACGGATTGAGAAGATAACGTATTTTTTGCAGGGGCGGTTCGCTAACCGCCCCTTACAACCGTTCAATCGTTCTGATCAACGCCTCGGCCTTTTTCAATGTTTCGTGGTATTCCCGCCTCGGATCGGAATCGGCAACGATGCCGGCGCCGGCCTGAACATAGGCGAAACCGTCCTTTATCACGAAAGTCCGGATTACGATGTTCAGATCGAGCCGTCCGTCGAAGCCCATGTAGCCAATCGAGCCTGTATAGGGGCCGCGCCGCACCGGCTCCAGTTCGTCGATTATCTCCATGCAGCGCACCTTCGGCACGCCGGTTATCGTGCCGCCGGGGAACACGGCCCGCACAATATCCATGGCGTCCCTGCCCGGCAGAAGTTCGCCGCGCACGTTAGAAACTATATGAATTACATGAGAATAATCCTCCGTCACCATCAGCTCATTCACTTCCACTGTGCCGAACCGCGAAATCTTGCCGAGGTCGTTTCTCTCAAGATCGATCAGCATTATATGCTCGGCCCGCTCTTTCTCGTTGATCAGAAGCTCGGCCCTCATCCGGCTGTCCGCCTCCGCGTCGGCCCCGCGCGGTCTTGTTCCAGCAATGGGCCGAGTATCCACGATTCTGCCGTCGGAACGCACCAGACGCTCCGGCGACGAACTGGCGATCACATACGAACCCATGTCCATGTAAGCCGCAAACGGCGACGGATTTATCGAACGAAGCGTTGTGTATATCCGCCACGGATCAACGCCGCCTATGTCGGCGCGAATTCGCTGCGAGAGGTTCGCCTGAAATATGTCGCCCGCAGCGATGTATTCCTTGGCGCGCTCGACCATGCGCATGTACGCTTCCTCGCCAAGCTCATGCTCCACGGCTATCCGCCGCCGATCGTGTGCCAACGAACCTGAGCAATGCGGCTGCGAAATGACGGCGCATAGTTCATCGAGCTTCGCCGCAGCTTCATCGCCGGAATACCTCGGCCCCGGCAAAATAGAGACAAACGCCGTTTTCATGATGTGATCGACAGTGATGACAGTGTCAGTAAACAGGAAATGCGCGTCGGGCATGGCAAGATCATCAACGCTGCCGCGCGGTATTTTCTCAAGATACTGAACGAAATCGTAGGAGAATATGCCGATTGCGCCGCCAGGAAACGGAATGCGCTCATCCGGCAATGACTTGTGTCTGCCGACAAGCTCCCGAAGCGCGTCAACAGGCGAGCCGTGGCGTTCGGTCACGCAGCCGTCCACTGTTGAAAAAGTGAGTCTGCCGTCCTTGGCGGTGAAAACCAGGTACGGATTCAGGGCGATCATCGAATGACTGGCCAGATAACCGGGCCCGCGAACGCTGTCCAGCAGGATTGTGTTTTCGGCGCGAACGGCTGTATAAATATCCGCCGGATCGGCGAATGGAACCTGTCTGATCAGCGGTGTGTTCATGCCAAAACCGGAATGGAAAACTACCATAAAATACCAGTGTTTTACAAGACAGCACGATTGACACAGACTACCCTCATCCGGTAATTTAACCTGTTCGGGGCGTAGCGCAGTTTGGTAGCGCATCTGCTTTGGGAGCAGAGGGTCGGAGGTTCGAATCCTCTCGCCCCGACCATTTTTCTTGCGAAATTACATGCGCCCGTAGCTCAGTTGGATAGAGCAGCTGCCTTCTAAGCAGCTGGCCGGGGGTTCGAATCCCTCCGGGCGTACCAATGGTAAATGCTGTTTTATGAAACGAGCCGGGATTCATGTATGAAATCGTAAGGCGCGAGGATTTTTCGGACACAACCTTCCTGATCGAGGTAAAGCGTCCGATGCTCGCCAAAGCCGCCATGCCGGGCCAGTTCGTAATTGTCCGGTCGCATACCGGCGGCGAACGGATACCCCTCACCATCGCCGACTTCGACCGCGAACAGGGAACAATCACCCTTGTTGTTCAGGCCGTGGGAAAAACCACCAAACAGATGCGCGAGGAATGCGTTGTCGGCTCGCGCCTGAAAAGCCTTGCCGGGCCGATGGGCAATCCAAGCCATATCGACAGCGTTGGCAAAGTCGTCTGCGTGGGCGGCGGGCTGGGCGTTGCGCCGGTTTACCCGATACTTCGGGCATACAAGGAATCGGGCGCTTACGTTATCGGAGTTGTCGGTTTTCGCGAGAAGGGTCTTGTCTTCTGGAAGGAAAAGTTCGCAGCTCACTGCGACGAGCTTGTAATCTGCACCGACGACGGTTCCGAGGGAATAAAGGGGAATGTCACAACCGGGCTGAAGGATGTAATGGCACGGCACGCCGACATCGGGGAGGTCGTGGCCATCGGCCCGCCGGTAATGATGAAGGCCTGCGCCGAAGCCACGCGCCCCGCCGGAATCAAAACCATCGTCAGCCTGAATCCGGTAATGGTGGACGGAACCGGCATGTGCGGCGGATGCCGCGTGACCGTTGGCGGAGAAACAAAGCTCGGCTGCGTTGACGGCCCCGATTTCGACGGCCACGAGGTGGATTTCGACGAGCTTGTCACGCGCCTTCGCCGCTGGAAAGAGGACGAACGCGCCGCGCTTGAGCGCTGGCAGAATCACAAGTCAGACTGCCGCATGCTTCACGGTTCAAAGTGAAAAAAAACCTTGGCAATATCGAACCGCTTAGAACAGCGATGCGCGAGCAGCCGCCGCTTGAGCGCCGCCGCAATTTCGATGAAGTGTCAATCTGTTTCACCGTGGATGAAGCCTTGCGCGAAGCCGCGCGGTGTCTGCGCTGCAAAAAGCCTGGATGCGTTGGCGGATGTCCGGTTTCGATAGACATTCCGGCGTTCATCGAACGAATTTCGGAGCACGATTACGAGGGCGCGTATCGGGTGCTATCGGAATCGACGCTTCTTCCGGCTGTCTGCGGCAGGGTCTGCCCGCAGGAGCGGCAGTGCGAGGGACAATGCACGGTCGGCAAGAAATACTCGCCGGTTGCTATCGGCGCGCTTGAGCGTTTCGTCGGCGACATGGCAATAGCAAATGGATGGACGACGGGTTCGCGTCCTGCATCAAACGGCAGGCGCGTGGGCGTTATCGGCTCCGGCCCGGCTGGGCTTGCCTGCGCCGCCGACATGGCGCGCGCCGGTTGCGAGGTGACGATCTTCGAGGCGCTTCACGAGCCTGGCGGCGTGCTTCGCTACGGCATTCCCGAATTCAGGCTGCCAAACAGCGTTGTCGATGCGGAGGTCGGGAAGCTGGCGGCGCTTGGCGTGAAGATCGAATGCGACACGCTGGCTGGGCGGATGTTCACCATCGAGCAGATGATGGGCGAAATGGGATTCGACGCCGTCTTTGTGGCCGTGGGCGCGGGCTATCCTGTATTTCCACGCATTCCCGGCGATGCGCTGAACGGCGTGATTTCGGCCAACGAACTTCTGACCAGATGCAACCTGATGGCAGCGCACGCATTCCCCGAAACCGACACGCCAATGGGCATCGGGCGGAAGGTTGCGGTCATTGGCGCCGGAAACACCGCCATGGACGCCATGCGCGTGAGCCTGCGGCTTGGCGCGGAGCAGGTTTTCTGCCTCTACCGAAGAGGCGAGGAAGAATGTCCGGCGCGCGCCGAGGAGCTTCGGCACGCGAAGGAAGAAGGCGTTATATTTCACTGGCTTACCGCGCCAATTGAGATACTTGGCGACGAAAACGGTCATGTCCGGGCTATCCGCTGCGTTCGGATGAAGCCGGGCGAGCCGGATGCGTCGGGCCGAAGGCGTCCGGTTCCGGTTCCGGAAAACGAGCAGGGGTTCGAGGCAGACACGATTGTTTACGCCATCGGCACGAACGCCAACCCGATCATTGGCCGGACTTGCGGCATACGGCTTACTGAAAAGGGCTACATCGCGGTTGACGACGAGTTGCAGACATCCATTCCCGGCGTGTTCGCGGGCGGAGACATCGTGACCGGCGCGGCAACGGTCATTCTGGCAATGGGCGCGGGGAGGAAAGCCGCGAGTGGGATGAGGAAGTATCTGGGGATATAGGGGCAAATATCGCTCCAAAATCCTTCCGCCTCACGAAATCGGCATGTTTGCGCAGTTCCTTCGAAATCTCGTGCTGGATGTCGGGGCAGAATGCCAGCATCATCTGCATGCCGTTTATGCGGGCGACCTTCATGGCAGGCACGCAGTCGGTGTCCAGTGTCAAGATCAGCGCCCTGTCTGCCAGCCGGTGATGAGCCACATGCGCCACATCGAGGCCCAGAATCATGTCAACCTGTTTCTGGATGAATATTGGACGGTTGTCCCTGTCCTGCCCCCGATAGGCTATTTTCCCTTTTCGCACCGCAACCAGTTCCTCAACCTGAAGCCTGTCGATGAAATTCATCGAGTGCGTGAATGCCGGCATGGTCGTGTAATCCACGCCGCCGATGGTTCCGGTGTAAGGTTCGGTAAGATATACGAATATCCGGTATATTTCCTCTTCATCCGGGTTGATGAACGACTTTATGAACCTCAGGACGTTTTCAGTGCTGTTGTAGCTTACTTCCCTGTGAAGCCTGCGGCCAGCCTCCTCGAACACGCCTTTTCGAACATTCTCCCAATCGACGAATACCGCAACCTTTTTTTTGCTCATGCCGCCTGCTTCCGGTTTTATTTTGCCGCCGATACCGGGGCTGACGAAGATTATACCATCGGGACGGCTCAGGCGTTATTTCCTGCCCACGCTCACCCGCCAGCCAAAGACTGTTTTACCTCCGTGTCCGTCGGTCACGGCAACCGCCACCTGATATTCGCCCGAAGCATCGCCGGATTCCCAGGTTGCCACGCCTGTGGTTGAGTCCAGTTTCATGCCAACCGGCCCCTGTGCAAGTGTGTATGCAGGGATGTCGCCATCCGGATCGACAGCGTTCATCCTGTACCTGTATGTCGCGCCGTCAAACTCGTCAGTGCCGTCCTTCACAACCGGAGGCGCGTTGACGGCCTCGGTTTTCAGCGTTACGGGCATACCCGATTCCCTGCCGTCGGCGGGATAAACCTCAACGGTCAAGCGGTCGCCACGCTTCAACGGCTCTTTAAGCTCAGGCCCCTCTCCCGACCGCTTGCCGTTTACGATCCATGCATAGCGAAAAAAAACAATGTCGTTGTCGTCATCCTCAGCCGTCACATGAACAGCCACCTTCGATGCGGCGGAAGGGCGCTCCGGCATTATAACGGCGCGTGTAATAACGGGCGGCGAATTGCGGACGATTATCCTGTTCGAGGCGATGCGTTCGCCGTCGTTCACTATATACGCTTGCAGCACATCATCCCGCTTGATCAGATTCGCCGGGAACTCGCGCGATGATCCGGCGGTCGGGAATTTCATGCCGTTCAAGTGCCACTCGATCACATTGCCCCTGGTCAGGGCCGCGGGCAATTCAACCCTGATTTTCGATGATCTGACGGCATGTTCGGGAACCAGATGAGGCATGATCCGTTGCTGTGAGGTCTGAGTGTCGGCTGCCTTGGGCGTAACCGGCGCAGATTCCCTATCCTGCGCGGGGCGGCATGAAACCGCCCCGACGCCCATGAACAGAATCAGTAATCCGGCCAGTGCTTTCATGGGCATTACGTTACGGAATCCTTCTGCCCTTCCAGCCGGTTGTCACGCTCTTCATCGAAACCGGCGTGATGCTCTCCACCTCAACAATGGCTCCGGTGGAAGACTGTGCAAAACCCTTCGCCGAGCCAGACTTCGTGATCTGCGCGCTCATGGCCGAAGGCATTCCGCTTCCGAGCCTCACGACTCGGCTGACGATGGTGTTCTCATTGTTCGGGCCGCTGCTTGCCTCCTGCGTCTTCTGGCCCTTCATGGTGTAGCCCTTGAACGCGCTGCCTGTCGTGTAATAGACGGAATACAGGTTGCCTTCGCCGCCGGTGCTGCATGAGTCGGTTCCGGGAACGAAGGTCGTCCAGGTGACCAGGCCGCCGATTACCAGCGGTTTCGAGAACATCCGCTCGCCGGTGTGGTTCAACGCCGCGCCGGTATAGTCGGTTGTTTCGCGCATCCGCGAGAAGTAGTTCACCCAGCCGCGCGCATGAGTTATCGAATTGAATGCGGTTCCGCCTGAGCATGACGCGCCGCCGCCAAGGCAGACCGTGGTTGACGACATCTCGTCGAGGCTTGTGTATGCGGTTGCGCATGTCGCGTCCCAGCAATCGTCCTTCAGGCCATAGAAAGCGCCGGTGGCCGATCCGCCGGGCGATTCCCCGCTGCTATTATGGTCATCATCGTCATCGTCGCCCTCATGGTCGTCGTCATCATCGTCGCCGTCATGCTCGCCGCCGGTCGAGAAATTCTCGCCGATATAGATCACGTCGGCGTCGTAATCCATGTCAACGTCAACAACCACCGGATCGGCAAGAAACGCCGATGAATGTCCGGTTGAGATGCGCCAGTAATTGCTGTTTTCCGTCCATGAGCTTATAACACCGTTTGAGCCTGACGTGAGATCGAGCACGAAAACATAGCCGTTTCCGAATCCGGACAGGTTCGACTGCGAATCGTAGCCTGACGGCCCGGAGCCGAACACGGCAAACCACTTGCACGAACCGCCGGACGCGCATGTTTTCACGATTGCCGGCTGCGACATCGTCTGTCCAAGCGACGAATGCGAGAATGTCCAGAGCAGGCGCGGGCTGGCGGGATCGGTCACGTCCATGGCGAAGTATTCGGGCTTCGTGCTGTAGCTCGATCCGCCGGAAGTCCAGGAAATCTGCTTGCCGCCGAATCTCATGCCGCCTATCAGAACGGTTCCCCAGCCGGATGCGTGTGTTGCGTCGCTTGAGAATATCTTCACGTCGGAGATCTTCGGCTTCAGATCGACATAGTACTCGTGAGCATAGTTGGACGCCGTAAGCGATTTCAGATGCGGAAGCGCCGCCCTCGGCACGAAAGACCAAAGTTCGTCGCCCAGCTCGGGCGAGCCGCTTGTGCATAATCCGCTTCCGTCGAGCGCGGTGCAGAACCGCTTGTTCGTCGAGTCGTAATAGCCGCCGTTGAAGGCGTGCAGCATTCCGTCGTTCGCGCCAACATACACTGCCTGCCTGCGCCTGATGTTGGCGGAACGATAGGCCGAATACGTTGTGTCGTTGTAGATAATGTCGTAATTCTCGGTGGCCTTGCTCACGGCAACCGGCGTGGAATAGACGATGTCGCCAAGCTTCCAGACATGCGTCGCGCCGCCCATGGTTATGTCGCGCGAGCGATAACCGCCTACGGCATCGCCGCGTATCCAGTTGATTATGTTCGAGGACTCGGTGTTGTCCGCAGCCCTGAGCCACGGCTTGAGCTCCGCGTTGTTGCCGTCGTGGAAATATCCCTTCGTCGCGTTCGATGAAAGGCCGGTGAAGTCGTAGCCGTTTATCGTTGTGAATATCTTCCTGTCGGCGGCGTTCTTCTCCCAGAGCTTCTTTCCGCCGTCCCATATCGGAGAGCTGAAATTCTCGATGGTGACGGTGGAAGACGGATCGGCGCTGTCCCTTGCGCCGTCGCCGTTTGCGTCGGCGTATTTTTTTATCAGCGTGCCCTGATCCGCGTCATAGGCCATCTCGATTATGTTGTCGCTTGTGAGCGTCAGCCTGTCGTCGGCGTTCGTGTCCTCGCGCATGTTGCCGTATTTGTCCACGAAGAAGGCCTGAAGGTATCCGAGCCACTGCCTTGCCGACGATCCTTCCGTCTTTTCCGGCAGGAAATAGGCCTGATACATCGCGCCCTCGCCGTCGCCGGATGTCGCAAGCACGCTCACGCCGGTTCCGGAGGCCGACTTTTTGGAGACCTCCGAGAATATGCTGCCGAGGCTTGTTTCAAGCGAATCGGCGTCGGTGGCGGCATACATGGTTGTTCCGCCGTTTGTCGCGGTGTTCTGCATCAAGGTCATCGGATGGCACTCGCCGGTTTCGCTGTTCTGCTGTGCTCCGGTATAGACAACCCATGTCGAAATGCTCTGCCCTGCCTGGGTTTTGGCTGCGTTCGGATCGAAGATATTCTTGTTTTTCGCAAACCACGACAGATCGTCAACATATGTGCTGCCGGAATACATGCCGCAGTTGTTGCGGTCGATGACGTCGGCGTCCTTGTACGGATTCACCGTGGCCTTCGCCGTCATCGTGGCGTTCAGGTCTGCCGTGGAACCGCCGTCGGATATTATCAGCACGTTGTTGGGCTGGCACTGATACTGGATCGGATTCCTTCCGGATTCGAAGTCTGTCGCGTTGAGCGGGTTTTTTACCGGTGAGTTTGTCGTGCTGAATACCGTGGCGTCCTTCACGAAATAGGCAATGGCGTTGTAGTACGCCTCAGCAAACGGCGTCCATGTGGCGGCCTGCATGTCGTTCACCGCCTCGCTGACGCCCTCACCGTGATCGTCGTCATCGTCATGATGCGAGCCTATGTAGCTGATTATCTTTCCGCCGTCCCTGTCCGGCGTCGCGGAGTTTGCCGGATCCTTGCAAACATACCTGATATCGCTGTCCAATGCGCTCTCGGAGGCCGAGCCGCAGTAGTTGAAGCGCATCGCGCCAAAGCGTATCTCGGAATCGAACTCCGGGATCAGTCCGCTTGTCCCGGTGATATGATCGTCGCCGTGAGGAACCTGTATCTTCACCGGGAAAGATCCCTTTGGCTGGCCAAGCTGGCCGAGAATGCCGGAGTCGTTCAAGATGGCCGGAAGGTTCGACATGCCGCCGGTCGGCGTCGGCGAATCGGACGGATCGACAACCTGCGGCGAATTCATGTAGCCGCAGTATGCCGCAAGCTGGGTCTGCTCGCAATTTCCGTTGGCCGACCAGTTGTTGCCGTTGTCCACCCAGCACTGGCCCAGATACGATCCGGGCTTCAGCGCCGCGTCGGCGCATACATAGTAGCCGTCGGTCACCTTGATATTGGCGGGAGCGATGCTTTCGTACAATTTCTTGCAATGGTTCTTCAGGCTTACGTAATCGCCGTTTGGAATCGCCTGCCCCCGGTTAAGCTTCACGCATGACTGCGTCGATACGTTGAACGCGGCGCGGGCCGCGCCGTTGAAGCTGTTGTCGGGGCCGCCGAGGTTGAAGCAGTCGATCAGGTTCTGCTTGAACTGCCCCTGGTTGTCGATATTGGCGATGGCGTTCTGGCAGGCGGTTGCGTTGTAAGTGCCTGAAAATATCTCGATTTTCGTATTGGCCCCAGCCGAGAGAACGAGCGGGTCGGTGGCGCTGGTGTAGGCCGCGTTAATGCCGAATGTTATCGCGCCGCCTGTCGTGAAGTCCGCCGACGGCGCGGCCTTGATGAACCGCTTGCCAAGGCATCCGCGCGACTCAGCCGACAGGGCGTGATGGTGGCCGTCGTCATCGTTATCCTCGCCATGATGGTGCTCGCCGTCGTGATGATCCTCGCCCTCGTTTACATGGATCATCTTTCCGCCGGTGAGTATTTTCTTTAGCACATCAATCTTCGAGGCCGAAAGCCAGTTCAGGAACCTGCCTGAAGCCTGGAATTTCGTTACCGCCGCGCCTACGATGTCCACGCACAGATACGGCGTCCGGTGGCTGCATGAGGCCGACAGCGCGTCGATTGACTCGAACCAGTTGTCGCCGGAATCCCACGCGTATATCTTCGTCTGATCGAAGTATCCGGCGTAATTGCCCGCGTTGCTGTAATTGTTCGCGTAGCAATATATGCCGCTCGTGGAATCGTTGATGTATTCCAGATCGTTCATGCTGGCCGAATTATCAAGCAGCAGAAGCATGTTCGGCTTCACGTTGACCGACACAAACGGCGGGGTGGCGGTAAAACCGTTGTCGCCATCGTCGTCATCATCGTCGGCGAATGCGATCCGCACAGGAATCAGGACAACCATAAGCGCAAGTATCAACATGCATGTTCTCTTCATAATTCACCTCGTTTTGGTTCCATATAAATCATCAGGGAATCCTCCGGCCCTTCCAGCCCGTGATCCTGCTCTTCATCGACACCGGCGTTATGCTCTCGACCTCGATAACCGCGCCGGTGGAAGACTGCGCAAAGCCCTTGGCAACCCCCGACTTCGTAATCTGGGCGCTGACGGACGAAGGCATTCCGCTTCCGAGCCTCACAACCCGGCTGACGGTGGTATTCTCATTGTTCTGGCCGCTACGGGTTTCACGCGTTTTCTGGCCCTTCATTGTGTAGTCTTTATACGCCGAACCTGTCGTGTAATAGACCGAATAGAGGTTGCCCTCCCCTCCGCTGCTGCAAGCATCGGTTCCGGGCGCGTATGTCGTCCAGACGACCAGTCCGCCGATCACAATAGGCTTGGCAACAACGCGTTCGCCGACATGGTTCAGGGCGGCGCCTGTAAAGTCGGTGGTTTCCCGGATGCGTGAGAAATAGATCACCCAGCCGCGATCATGCCTTATCGATGCAAACCCGGTTCCCGAAGGACAGGCGGTGCCGCCCCCAAGGCAGATCACGCTGGAGGACATGTCGTCCAGGGCGGAGTAGGAATCCGCGCATGAGCCGTCCCAGCACGAGTCCTTGATTCCATAGAAGGCTCCTGTCTCGCCGGACGCCTTGTCACCGGCGCCAAGGAACTGCCCGGTTCCAAAATACAACCACAATTTGCCCTGTTCGTCCATGGCAACGGAGGGAGCCGATGTGATCCGCCTGGCCGAATCGTTGCCGCCTGCCATCGCGTTCACGTCGGCAACGAACGAACGAGTCCAGTTGGAAGGGTTGTTTTCCGTTCCGGCAACCGTGGTGAGCCGCAGCAATCGTGCGTTCCAGGCTCCGGAATCGTTGAAGTTCTCGCCGATATAAATCACGTCGGCGTCGTAATCCATGTCCACGTCAACAGCCACGGGGTCGGCAAGAAACGCCGATGCGTGGCCGGTGGATATGCGCCAGTAATTGCTGTTTTCAATCCACGAGCTTACGACGCCGTTTGAGCCCGAAGTGAGATCGAGCACGAAAACATAGCCGTTGCCGAATCCGGACAGGTTCGACTGCGAATCGTAGCCGGACGGCCCTGAGCCAAATACCGCAAACCATTTGCACGATCCGCCGGGCGCGCACGTTTTCACTATTGCCGGCTGCGACATCGTCTGTCCAAGCGACGAATGCGAGAACGTCCAGAGCAGGCGCGGACTGGCGGGGTCGGTCACGTCCATGGCAAAATATTCGGACTTCGTGCCGTAGCTCAATCCGCCGGAAGTCCATGACATCTCCTTGCCGCCGTACCTCATGCCGCCCAGCAGCACGGTTCCCCAGCCGGATACATGCGTTGCGTCGGCGGTAAACAGCTTCACGTCGGAAACCTTCGGCTTCAGGTCAACATAATACTCATGCGAATAGGTTGAGGCGGTGAGCGATTTCAGGTGTGGAAGAGCCGCCCTCGGCACGAAAGACCAAAGCTCGTCGCCAAGCTCCGGCGCGCCGTTCGAGCATGATCCGCTTCCGTCGAGCGCGGTGCAGAACCGCTTGTTCGTGGAATCGTAATAGCCGCCGTTGAAGGCATGAAGCATTCCGTCGTTGGCGCCAACATACACTGCCTGCCTGCGCCTGAGGTTGGCCGAGCGGTAGGCCGAATATGTTGCGTCGCTGTAAAGGATGTCGTAATTCTCGGTTGCCTTGCCCACGGCAACCGGCGTGGAGTAGACGATATCGCCAAGCTTCCAGACGCGAGTAGTAGCGCCGATGGCGACGTCACGGGAACGATAGCCGCTGACCGCGTCTCCGCGTATCCAGTTGATTATGTTCGACGATTCCGTGTTGTCCGCCGCCCTGAGCCACGGTTTCAGCGCGACATTGTTGACGTCGTGGAAATAGCCCTTCGTGGGGTTTGATGCAAGCCCGGTGAAGTCGTAGCCGTTGATCGTGGTTAATATCTTCCTGTCGGCGGCGTTCTTCTCCCAAAGTTTCTTTCCGCCGTCCCAAACCGGAGCGCTGAAGTTTTCGAGCGTCTGGGTTGCCGCCGGAGTGGCGCTGTCTTTAATGCCGTCGCCGTTGGAATCGGCGTATTTGTTTATGATGGCGCCCTGATCGGGATCGAAATCGAGGGAGATTATGTAGTCGCTCCCCATGTTCATGGCGTCATTGCCGTTTGTATCCTCGCGTATGTTGCCGTATTTATCGACAAAAAACGACTGAAGACAGCCAAGCCACTTGACGGTTGACGACTCCTCGATTTTTTCGGGCAGGAAATATGCCTGATACATTGCGCCGTCGCCGTCGCCGGAAGTGGAAAGCACGCTCATTGCCGTGCCGGAGGATGCCCGGCTGATGATCTGCGTGAAGGCGGACTCCAGTTCGGCCTCAAGGCGCAGCGGATTGGACACGTAGAAATAGGTGTTGGGATTCCCATCGCCGTCGCGATCCCATTCAGACGCCAGGTTTGGGGTTCCGCTGCCGTCCATGTCGTTGAAACCGCCCCATTTGGCGGAATACCACAGCGGGTTATTGAGAAGGCCCGCGGCGGCGTTTCCCGATGCCGTGAAGGTTTTCTCCCATGTTAACGGTATGCCGGTTCCGCTCAGGCCGGAGCCGGAGTCGGTATCCCGAACGGCCAGATATGTGCCGTCACCGGTTGTTCCCGATATGACAAAGCCCATGGCCTGGTCTATGCAACCGGCGGCAAAGATCGAATTGAGCCTGACCTTCACCTGGTTAGCCCCAATGGCCGGCGCGCATCTGTTTCCCCTGCAATATTCGTATTCGACGACAGCGTCCATATCGTAATCGGCGCCCTGCTCCTGGTCTTCATAGTTGATGCGGAAATGGCCGTAGTCCGCTTCGATCTTGTCCACATACAGGTTCACGATCGTATTCGACGGACAGTATGCGCCGGACGAGCAGCCCGTTATGCTCAATCCGGTGCCTGCGTTATAGGAAAGAGCGCATTTTCCGGAGCACGATGTCGATACGTTCAGACAGCCGCTGACCGATTTGCCGACCGGCACAAGCGTGACAGCCGACCCTATCGACGGGAATGGAATCTCGATCTTCGGAACCGGCGACGACAACGCCACGCTGTATGTAGAAATACCGCGGCGCTCGCAGTTGCCGCCAACCGCCGCGCAGTCGGCGTTGCTGCTACAGGCCGTGCCGCTGTCGCCGGTACAGGTTTTCAGCTTCTCGCGCCCGAAATACGCCACCGAGGCGGAGTAGAAACTGCCCTTCTTCGTGGGTTCGTCCGGGCAAAGGCCCCGGATGTCGCTCAGGCTGCCGACAGGCTTTGCCGTACACATGAAATCATTGGCCGCCCCCTTCTCGCCAATGAAGTAAGCGCCACCGATATTCTCGCCGCCTGCAATGGCCGTGGCCAGTGTTGAAGCGTCAAGACCGGAAAGGTCGCCTGAGAAAGAGTTGAAATGGCTGCCCGGAACGGAATCGGAGTCGTAGCTTGGATCTATGTCGCTCATGACCAGCATGAATGGCTGGGCGCATTGCGGGTAGACGCTAAACGGATTCACCCAGGCGCTGTCGGCCCCGCTGCCGCTTCCGATGTTGGGCAGCCGCAGTCCCGCGTCGTTCGGATCGGCTGCTGTTGCGTACCAGAAGGCAGGCGTGCTGGCGCTCTTGCCTGCCAGATACCTCGTGGCCTCGTACATCATCTCGGCTGTCGGGTTGCCCCACATGCGGCACTCGCCCTCGTTGATGGATCGTGTCGAAATCCAGCCGCAGTTGCCGTATGAGTAGCTTCCGTAGTCGTACTCCACGGTTTTCAGCCGTTCGAGGGTTTGAATTATGTTGCCGCCAGAATTGAGCGAGAGGTTGAACACGCCTGTTCCCGGATCGATCTCGTCCATGATGCTGCCGATGTTCTTGCGAACCACGCCGCCGCTGAGGTTTTTCTCGTATGAGCCGGTAAGCAGGCCAAAATAGATCTTGGCGTTGTAGATGCAGTTGCCTCCATCGGGCGCGCAATCGGCGTTGGCGGTGCAGGCGGCAAAGCTTTTTGAGCATATCTTGCTGTCGCCTTCGCCATATTTCTGAAGAATCCCGGACGGCTTGTATGTTGTTGTCCCGGCGCTGTTGATGTATGCCTTGCAATTGCCCTCAAGTCCGGAGGCCGCATCGCAGACCTTGACCCGAACCACATAGTCGGTGGGCGCGCCAAGCGACGTGTCGCATACCGGACGCTCTTTCGATGCCCATTCCCAAATGCGGTTCTGCCTGGCCTTCAGAAGACGGAAAACCGGCGCGCCGCCGTCCGAGAGAGTGGTGTTGCAGAAAAGATGGCGCTCGGCAATGCCGGATATGCCTGTGCCGGTTCCCGGCGTGCCGGTCTCGATAAACGATCCGAACTTCAGCGCGCAGGTATTCCCGGCAACTATGGTGGGCGCGCGGATGGACAGGGTGTTTCCAAAGACAGTCCATGCGGCGTCGCCAGGTTTCTTGTACCAGGCTCGGAAGCCCTCCCAACCGCCTTCCTCGTTGTGCCTGACGATCAGTCTGTGCCAACCGGCAGCCAGGGCGATCGATCCGGAATGGCTCTGGTTGTTTACCGGCCCGTGGCAGCCGTAATAGTTCGACACGACCACGCCGTCAATCTCGATTTCCACATCGTCGTCGCCGTCGATGGCAAAGCTCCAGTTGCCTGCGCCGGCCACGGTCACCTGGAATTCCGCCACGCCAAAGAGGCTCAGATTGTCTCCGGCATGATCGGTTGAGGGGTTGAGCGCCGGATCGTTAAGGTCATCGACATAAAAATACGTCAGGTATTTATCGGGCTCGTACTGGGCCATCATCGACGTATGATTCAGACCGCACCCCTTCGATGCGGCATGGCCGTACCGGACGACAAGCATCCTGCCTGTTGTATCCCATGGATCTGTCACAGCGGCAGCCGTACAGGTGGCGGGCGCTGACGGAGCAGCCATGCCGATCAGTTCCAGCGATCTGTCCACGCAGGTTTCGCCGGCAGCGCAGTCGAGAGCTGTCATGCATTGACTGGTGTATCCTGAGCCGGATGAGCATAGCCTGCCGGTGAATTCCTTGCCCCAACTGTGGCCGTCCTGCGGGATATAGGCCCGCTCAAGCACGGTGGCCGAAGTAGTGTCGGTGCTTCTATGGCCGCCATAGAGAACCTTTCGCAGGGCATCCATGCGCGACATTGCCAGCCAGTTCAGCACATTGCCGCTCCACTGCCCTGATGAGCAAAAACGGCTGATTGCCGCGCTTGCCGGATCGAATTCTCCGCTGCCCGAAGTGTTGTACGTGTAGCACTTGCCCGGATCGAAGTATCCGTAGTATTCGGTGGAGTGGTTATATCCCACATCAAGAGTGCCGTCCTGGTCGAGGTCGGACGCGTCATCGTATGCCTGGTAATAAAGCTTGTGATCCCTGTCCATGACCATCATGACCAGTGGAGGGGAAATATCGCTCACAAATGGCGGAACGGCGGCACTGTCGGCGGCAGCCGGATCCGGCGCTACCGCCGTTACTGTGCCGGGAGCAAACGCCATGACCAGGATGAACAGCGCCGCGGGCAAAAGCATGGAAAAGCATGGGGTGAAAACGCCGCGAATCAGCTTCATGACGCTACCTCCCCACCTGGATTTCGGAAATGGATCGGCCAAGAAGTCTGGCGTAAACCTTGTCGCCCAACGCAATATCGGCCAGACGTCCGGCTCGTTGCGAAACCGCGCCGTTTCGCGATACGTTCAGGATCACGCGGCAATCCGGCTCTATGTCGTATGTCTGCCCGTCAATGGTTATGGTGCCGGTGGTGATCGCCTCCACCTTGCCGTTGATGTACACATGGCCGCGGTCGTAGGCCCACACGCCGCAAATGGCGGAAAGAAGGACAAGAAGAGTCATCAGACCAATAAGCGTGGTTCTCATGATATTCTCATGCCTCCGTTTGGTGTTCGGGCGTTCGGCATGTCTGCTACCTGCTTACATACCGGTAGATGGAGCCAACCTCCGCTTCGGAACCCGCAAGAGCCGTGCTTCGGGAGTTCACCCTGTAATATGTGTTTGAGCCGGTTGCCCCGCTCTTGCCGGCTCCTTCGTAACCGGCGGCAAACTCCATCGCCGATCCGCCCATCCACTTGGTGTACATCTTGTCTATGTCGATCTCCACTCCGATGTCGGGGATCGTCACATCCGCTGTGTCGGCATCGAATGCAGTGGTTCTAAGCTCGGTCACCATGTTGGCGTCTGTAATAATGCCCGCGAAATTGCCGGTATCGCCGTTTCTAAGTATCTGTTCTATCAGGCCCGACATGATCTCCATGCCGCCGTCGGCGCGCGCCGAGTTCTCCTCGCGAAGCCTCATGTTGCCCGAAAGCATATGCTCCACGCCGGTTGTGCCCATCGCCGCGATTCCAACGATGGTGAGCACAAGCAGAATCAGCATCACGGCGACCAGGACAAAGCCCTTTTCATTCGCGCTCCGGTAGTCAATAAACATCACATGCTCCTTCTGGCTGCCATGCCTGTCCACAACCGCCGCACGAAATGATCCGTCACCACGTCGGCGTTGCCTCTTGAACGGTTTTCGATGCTGGCGGGAGGCGTCATCACCGCCGACATGCTCGCATCCTCGCGCGGGCTTCTGGCCAGGATGCTCACGCGCACAGCCTTGATCGTGGATGTGCTGGTTATCAGGCCCGCATTTGTGCCGTTATACAGATAATCGCCGTCGTCGAACCGTCCGTTGCCGTTCTGGTCGTCAATCGCCCCGCTGGCGTCGGCATCGACGGCATAGGCCAACTGCATGTCTTCCACGTTGCCCGCAATCACTTCCGTGTCGGATGTGTTGGCGGCCTCGCAGCGCGCGGCGTTTGCGTTGCGCCTTATCCTCCGCAGTTCGCCCGCCGTCTGTCCTGCCGCGAAGCTCACGCAGTAGGTGACGTCCTCGACCAGATAAACCGGTCTTCCGGCTGGAAATGAAATGGGAACCGCATCCCGTAGAGTGAAAACCGGATCGTTCTGCGTTATCGTGACCACATTGAACGAAACACCGTCGATGCTGATGTATCGCCTGTCTGTCGAATTGGGGTGAATTGCAGTTCCGCCGTAGCTTATTCGTATCTGCGTTGCGCCCGATGCAACCGCGCTCTGGAGCGTGCCGATCTGACGAAAACCGCTCACAAGCGTGATAGCGTCCGGGCCGTTTCCCGCATCGTTGATGACGATTGGCGCGGTTCGTCCGTTTATGGGTTCGGAATTCATGTCGGCAGGCACGCCGAAACCCTCCGACTTGATGTCCTCGGTGAGTATGCCCAACGCGATGCGCGCCTGCGTGTTCACCTCGCCGGTGTTCTCCTGACGCGCATATGATCTTGTCTGCGTAGTGTAGGTGGCATAGGCGGCGGCCATCAAAATTGAGCTGAGCATGATTGATATCATCAGTTCGGCCATGCTGTAGCCGGATTCATCAAGGATTCGCATTTTCATCCCATCTCACCGTGTCGAAGGTGACAGTGTGGAGCGTGTTGTGCCGGTCGCGCCAGCAAAGGCGCGCGCGCACTGCCGATACGTTCTGAAACACCTCGTCGCACACCGGAACAAGCACGCCGTCAAGCGCTCCGTTGCCGTCGGCGTCGTCACAGCTTTCGTCATCGTTGCGAAGCGTCATGCTCAGGCAGTTGCCGCTTACCCAGATGGCGCGGGTGAATGTCACGCCGCCGGTTGTCACAACGCCGGTGTTGCCCGGATTGAATATGCCGGACGTCAGGGAGGTGTATGGCGTGGCACGCACCTGCTCCACAAACTGCTGGGCGAAGTTCGATGCAAGCCGCACCTCGCGGCTCGATGTTGAACCCGCGACAGACTGGTACTGCATTCCCATCACGCCGAGAATGCCTATCAGAAGCACAACCATCGCTATCATCACTTCCACAAGCGAGAATCCGGCGGAGTTACGGCTGTTGTCAGGCATCCTGCTACCTCACCTCCGTCCAGTATGGCTCGGCTGCCGGCTGGGTGTCGGCATCGCCCTCCCATCGCCACAGATCGACATCGCCCGCGCTGTTGTTCAACGAAATTGCATAGGCAATGCCGGTATCAGACTCTTCCAGATAGACCTCGCCTGTTTCATTGACCGATCCGTCGGCGTTGAAGGTTATGCGAATCGGATCGGTTCCCTGAAAACAGGCCGTTCTGGCGTTGCAGTCGCCCGCGCCAATCGCCGCGCCGTCCATCCGGCGCTCGGCCAATGTGCCGAACCGAACGGTCTGGCCGTAATTATTCGCAAGCCGGTATGTTTTCACGCAATCCGGCACACCGTCGCCGTTGTTGTCAGGATTGCTGTTGGGCAGCCGGTCGCCGTCGGTGTCGTTGCATAGTGCGTATGTGTCGGTTGCGTCCAGAAGATCGTTGTCGCCGGTAGCGTCGAACCCCAGGAAATAACGGTTATTGACGGTGTCGAATACTATCAGGTACTGCCGGTTTTCCTTGATCGCCATCGTGCGCGCAAGGCGTATGTTCTGGAACAGCTCGGTTGCGGCCCGCTTCACGCGAGACTGCGAGGCGAAGCGCCCGAACTGTGGCACGGCAATCATCGCAACAATGGCCAGAAGCGCAAGCACCACAACGAGTTCAACAAATGTCACGCCTCTTTGACCTGGCCGCCTGCCGCAACCCATCACCGTATATATAAATGTAGTAAATCTCATATTCACCGGCCCAGATGTTGCACCTTTCATGCCGAAATTCAACATTTACCTATCGGCCTGTGATTTCAACGACTTGAACGGTGTGGAGACGGCGGCGGGAAAATGCGTCGGCCAGATTCTGTGAAACGGCTTTCAGGAAAAGGGAAAGGGATTACATAGCGCGATGGCGAAACGTAACAGACCGTTTAACGTCCGTGACCATCGCCGCCATCCTCATTTGGCATAACCGCCGGGTTTCTGATATGTTAGGCTCTGCCTGAAATCAATCGCAAACTTACGGAGCATAAATGGGATTTTTCGACCGCCTGAAGGAAGGGCTTGAAAAGACACGCAAAAACCTTGTCGAGCGAGCATCGGCGCTTTTTTCGAAGCCGATCGACAACGCAACGCTCGAAGAGCTGGAAGAGATACTGATAATGGCGGATGTCGGCCCGGCGGCGTCCACCGACATAATCGAGGCCATCAGGAAAAAGGCAAAAAAGGGTGAAGTCACCGACATGCGCGAGGCGCTGAAGGCCGAGATGTCGGCGCTGATAAGCGAAGGCGCGAGAAGCCTTTCAACCACCGGGAAGCCTTCGATCATCATGGTGGTTGGCGTGAACGGCGTGGGAAAAACCACCAGCATCGGCAAGATCGGCAAGCATTTCCACGATCAGGGCTTAAACGTGGTGATGGCGGCGGGCGACACATTTCGAGCCGCGGCCATCGAACAACTGGAAATTTGGGCGAAACGGGCCGAAGCGCATCTGGTGAAGCATCAGGACGGCTCCGATCCTGCGGCTGTGGCCTACGACGCCGTGGCTTCCGCAGTTGCCCGCAAGGCCGACGTCGTTATCATCGACACCGCCGGGCGTCTTCACAACAAGGCCCATCTCATGGATGAGCTGAAGAAAATTCACAGGGTTATCGGCAAGGCCATGCCCGGCGCGCCGCACGAGGTGCTTCTGGTGCTCGACGCCACAACCGGCCAGAACGCGCTTCAACAGGCAAAGGTTTTCAATGAAATCGTCGGGCTGACCGGCATTGTTCTAACCAAGCTGGACGGAAGCGCCAAGGGCGGCATCGTATTTGCCATAAAGAAGGAGCTTGGGCTTCCGGTTCGGCTGATCGGCGTTGGCGAAGGCATTGAAGACCTTCAGGATTTCAAGCCGGACGAGTTCGTGGAAGCCCTGTTTCAGAATTAAAGGGCGGGTTTGAAACCCACCCTCCTACGGCTTCGAAATCACCAGGCTGTAATCTCCCTGCGAACGCGCCAGATACACCCAGTACCCAAGCCACGGAACCAGCCTGGCTTCAACATACCCGCCCGCACTCTCGGATGCGTACGTGCCGCCCCAATCCTCGCCGCGATAGTAATAAATGGCGTTGTAAAGCCATCGATCGGTGGCGGCTTCGGCCCACGTTTTTGTTACTGAACCGCGTTTCACCTTGACGTCGGCAAGTTCCACATCACCGGAAAACGGATTGCTAATCAGGTTCCAGCCCTGCGAAAGCTGGATTTCAACCTCGTTGGAGGTCGGCTCTGTCCATGCGTCCAACTTCGGCAATACCGGCTCATCGCCCTTCAAAATAAAGAAACCCTCGCCAGGCGAAACATCGCGCCCCGGCAGCAGGCGAACGTAATCCGAAGCCGTCTTGCTCCATGCGTATGCCTCCGCGCCGCCGAACGCCTCGGCGAATCTGGCTCCGCTTCTTGGCACGCCGATCATGTTGAAGCCGTTTAAAAGTTGTATGCTCGGCCCCGATATCTCTCCCGAATCAGGGTAGCGAAGCGTCGAGCCGTCGGCAAGAACTGCCTCAAAATGATACTTGTGGGCATACGCCGGGCCAAGCCTCGTGGTATGCGAACAGACCGCGCCGGTTGTCCAGCTCGTGCCGCAGGCCATGTAGAATGAGTAAAAGTCGCTGGAAGTTGGGGCATCTCTCTGGGTAAGGTAAAGTTGAACGCTTCTGGCATTAACCCCGCTGGTCGTGTCCGTCACCGTGATCTTGAACGTGTAATCCACATCAACCGATGGCTTGCCGTCAACAAGGTTGTTGCCGTCAGAGCCGCCGTCGCCTCGCTCGATTCCGGCCACAGCGCCGCCTGTCCCGTCCACCCACGGCATGGTGGTGGATGCGGTCAGGCCTGCTGATACGTTTCCGGCTTTGTCCTCGGCGCATAGACGGTAATAATATGTCGCGCCGCTTGAAAGGCCGGCATGAATGTATGAAAGCGCCAGATCGCCCGAAAGCGTAAGCGGCGTTCCGCCGTTGCACGACGAAGGCGGATAGCCGGTTGAGCTCATCACAAGCTTGTAGCGGCCAAGGCCGCTCCCGTCTGTTTCGTCGGCAAAGCCGCTCCATGAGAGATTTGTCTGCGACATGCCGATTGTGGCGGCAAGACTGCCTTGCGATGGCGCGGTTGTGTCAATAACAATAGCTCCGGAATCGGACAAGTTGCTGCCCGATGGAATCGGAACCGTGTTGCCGGATTTCACCAGTTCGCTAAGCGCGGCATCGGTTATCTTCGCAGCAGAGTCGAGCGTAATCGAATCGACACTCAGATCTGTCACGCTCTGGCCTGCCTGTATCTGATACGGAACAGTTACCGATTTGCCGGGCGAGGTTGACATGGCGGCGATATCCAGCGTTGCGCCGCTGTTCAAGCTGATATGCATCGAGCCGTCGGAAAGATCGACAGGCTCCGAGAAATTAAGCGTGACATTCACCGTATCGCCCGCCATGTATGCGCCGTCCGGCGTATCCGTGGTTATGCTGACAAGCGAAGGCGCAACGGTTTCTATCCAGAACGGCCCGTGGTGAACCGTGGTTCCGGCGTTGCCCGCCTTGTCAACAGCGCGGATGTGGAAATAGATATTGTTTCCGTCACCCATGTCAGGGCTTGCAACCGCGGTAATGCCTGCGGGTTTGTCGTATGCAACCGCCGGAATCGTTACATCGCTCGTATCCCACGCCACAGCATATCCGCCCATGCCGCTTCCGGTGTCGGTTGCGCCGGTCAACTGGACAGTTACTATCTTGCTGCCAGACCATGTCGAAAGCGCAGGGACACTGCCGGTAATCGAGGCGACGCCGGGCGCGGTGGTGTCAACCGTTACCAACAACTCAACTGATGCAGCCGACGTGTTTCCGGCAGGATCGGTCTGTTTCGCCGTGATATTGTGGACACCCTCCGCTGTTAAGGATATGTCAATCGAAAACAACCCGCCAGACACCGTGCCGGTTGGGCCTACCGCGGTTGCGCCGTCGTAAAGCTGAACCGTCGCGCCGGTTTCGCCAGTGCCGCTTATCGTAAGTGCCGTTGTGTTCTTCGTCAGGTTGTCAGTGCCGGAATCGCCCGTATCATCTGCAGCAGCCAGATCGAGAGTGCCGGGCGCGTCTGGAAGCGTTGTGTCAACCGTTATCGACAGCGCGGCGGACGCTGTGGCAGATACGTTTCCGGCAGGATCGGTCTGCTTCGCCGTGATAGAGTGAGCGCCAACCGCAAGCGAAATATCTATCGAAAACGTGCCGCCAGACACCGTGCCGGTTGGGCCAACCGCTGTTGCGCCATCATATAACTGAACCGTTGCGCCGTTTTCGCCCGTGCCAGTTATCGTAAGTGCCGTTGTGTTCT
>JACRHH010000038.1 GCA_016212095.1 Nitrospirota bacterium | reverse complement strand
TCAAAGAGCGATATTAACGATAGTGAAGGAGGCGATGCGGGTTGATAATGCCAATAATTATGGATGTGCAGCAGATCAAGGAGGCGTTACCGCACAGGTATCCGTTTCTGCTTGTTGACCGCGTGATCGAGATGGAGGAGGGCAAATCTATTACCGGACTCAAGAACGTGACCGCGAACGAGGAGTTTTTCAACGGCCACTTCCCGGCCAAGCCGATCATGCCGGGCGTGCTTCAGGTTGAGGCGCTTGCCCAGGTAGCGGGCGTGCTGGCGATAAAGTCCGGCGCTGCCGGAAGCATGGTCTATTTCATGAGCATCGACGGCGTGAAGTTCCGCAAGCCGGTTGTTCCCGGAGATCAGCTCATCCTGAAGGCAACGGTTATACAGCACCGGGGCAAGATATGGAAATTCCGCGGCGAGTCGTTTGTTGACGGAACCCTTGTGAGCGAGGCCGAGTTCATGGCGATGGTTTCGAGCGAGGGCGTATGAGCAACGAAAACAGGGGGATTCACCCGACTGCGATAATCGCGGCTGGAGCACAACTTGGCGACGGCGTTGAGGTCGGCGCGTATTCGATCATTGGCGGCGGCGCAAAAATCGGCAGGGGAACGAAGATTCACGCGCATGTTGTGATCGACGGCAACACCACAATCGGCGAGGATTGTGAAATATTCCCGTTTGCGAGCATCGGAATGCCTCCGCAAGACCTGAAGTATCACGGCGAGGATACCCGCACCGTTATCGGCAACCGCAACATGATCCGGGAATATGTTTCCGTCCACCGGGCGTCAACAGGCGGCGACGGCGAAACAACAATCGGACACGACAACTTCCTTATGGCCTACTGCCATGTGGCGCACGACTGCAAGATCGGAAGCCACATCGTCATGGCCAACGCGGCAACTCTGGCCGGTCATTCGGTTGTGAACGATCACGCGGTTATTGGCGGGCTTGTGGCAGTGCATCAGTTCACGCGCATAGGCGAATACGCCATGATAGGCGGCTTCAGCGGCGTTCCGCAGGATGTGCCGCCGTTTACGATAGCCTCCGGCGATCGGGCCAAACTCTACGGACTGAATCTTGTCGGCCTGAAACGCTCCGGCTTTTCCGAGGAGAAGATTGCATCCATAAAAAAAGCGTTCAAGGACATATTCAAGTCGAAGCTTTCGATGAAGGATGCGCTTGAGAAGGTTCGCGCTGAACTTGGAAACGATCCGGAGATAGCGGCGATGCTGGATTTCCTCTCGGTTGAGAGCAAACGGGGGATCATGCGCTGACATGTCCGAGGGGCTTGATAATGAATTAATAGGTCTTATCGCCGGAACCGGCAGCCTGCCTTTTGCCGTGGCCGAGGGCGTGAAGGCGCTTGGCGGCAGGCTTGCGGTATTCGGGCTTGAGGGTCTGGCGGACGAAACCATTGAGGACGAGGTTGATGAGTACCACTCAATCGAGATCGGCAAGCTGGGCAAGCTGATCAAGACAATCAAGAAAAGCGGCGTTAAAAAGATAGTCATGGCCGGCAAAGTGCCGAAATCGCTTCTCTACACCATGAATGTAGTGCCCGATCTTCACGCTGTGAAACTTCTTTATTCGCTCAAAAACAGAAGCGACGACACGATCATGGCTGCCATTCTGGGCGAAATCGAAAAAGAGGGCGTGACGGTTGTGAAAACCACCGACTTCACGCGCCCCCTGATGGCTCCGGCGAAATGCCTCACCAGGCGCGTTCCCACCGAAGACGAGATGGCCGACATAAGCTTCGGCGCGAACATCGCCCGCGAGATCGGGCGGCTCGACATCGGCCAGACCGTGGTGGTGAAAAAGAAGGCGGTAATGGCGATTGAGGCCATCGAGGGAACCGACGAGGCTGTGAAGCGCGGCGGACTTCTGGCCGGCGGCGGCGCGGTTGTGGTGAAAACTGCCAAGCCCGCTCAGGACGAGCGTTTCGACGTGCCGGTTGTTGGGGTGGAGACGCTCAAAAGTATGCAGGCCTGCAACGCCTCGGTTCTGGCTGTAGAGGCAGGCAGGGTAATAATAGTAGACAGGAAGAAATTGATACACATGGCGGATTCTATGAAGATTTCGGTGGTTGGGTTCGAATGATAAAGGTTGCGGTTATAGGCGTGGGTTATCTGGGCCGCCATCATGCGCGGATTCTAAATGAGCTTGAGGGTTGCAGCCTCGAATATGTTGTGGACGCCGACGCGGCGCGGGCCGGAGAGATTGCCGCCGGGCTTGGCTGCGGATTCGAGACCGATTTCCGTAATGTTATCGGCAAGGTAGACGCGGCCACAATTGTTGTGCCGACGGTGGCGCACTACGGTGTTGCGATGGAATTTCTGAAGGCCGGAGTCGATCTGCTTATCGAAAAGCCGATCACGACGACCGTGAGCGAGGGCGCGGCGCTCATTCGCGAGGCGCAGAAAAGCGGCGCGGTGCTTCAGGTTGGCCATATCGAGCGTTTCAATCCGGGCGTAAGCGAGATCACCAGCCGCTGCAAATCGCCGTCGCTGATCGAGGCGCAGCGCCGCGCGCCGTTTTCGCCGCGCGGAACCGATGTTGACGTAACGCTCGACCTCATGATCCACGACATCGACATCATTCTCACTCTGGCAAAATCGCGCGTGCGAAGCGTGCGTGCGGCAGGCGAAAGCGTTGCCACGGACAATCTCGACATCGCAAGCGCGTGGATAGAGTTCGAGTCGGGCTGCGTGGCGCATGCCACGGCAAGCAGGCTGTCGTCCGACAGAATGCGGCGGGTGCGTTTGTTCGAGCCCGACCGCGTTATTTCGCTCGATTTTCAGACGCAGGAGGTGCTTATCAAGCGCAAGCACGGAGACGGCATGGAGACGGAAACAATTCACCCGCAGCCTGTGGAGCCGCTTCGCGCCGAACTGGGTTCCTTTCTGGACTGTGTGCGAACCCGCAAGCAGCCTGTCGTCACCGGCGACGACGGCATCGAGGCGCTTAAGGTGGCGCTGAAAATATCTGAACTCGTGAAAGGACGGACGCACAGATGATCCCGATGCTCGATCTGAAAACCCAATACTCCACTCTGAAGGAGGAGATCGACGAACGGGTTCGCGACATCTTCGACAGCGGCGCGTTCATACTTGGCCCGAACGTGATGGAGCTTGAACGGCGCGTTGCCGAATATCATGACGTGCCGTATGCCATCGGCCTTGCCTCCGGAACCGACGCGCTTCATCTGGCGCTGAAAGCCGCCGGAGTTGGCGAGGGCGACGAGGTGATCACAACGCCGTTCACCTTCTTCGCCACAGCCGAGGCTATCGTCTACTGCGGCGCGAAGCCTGTGTTCGCCGACATCGATCCGGTGACGCTGAACATCGACGTCGCCAAGATCGAGCCGCTGATTACAGCGCGGACGAAGGCGATTCTGCCGGTGCATATATTCGGCCATCCGGCGGACATGGACGAAATAATGGAAATTGCCGCGAGGCGCGGGCTGAAGGTGATCGAGGACTGCGCCCAGTCTTTCGGCGCATCGTACAAGGGCAGAAGGGCTGGTTCCATCGGCGTTGCCGGCTGTTACAGCTTCTACCCAAGCAAGAATTTCAGTTGCTACGGCGACGGCGGCATGATTGTTACCGGCGACGCGGCAATGAACGAACGCATTCGCCGCCTGCGAAATCATGGAAGCTCAAAGACGTATCACCACGAGGAGGTCGGCTACAACAGCCGCCTCGACGAGATTCAGGCTGCGGTACTGAACGTGAAGCTTCGGCGCATCGACCGCTACAACGACAATCGGCGCGCAGTCGCGGCCCGCTACGGCGAGCGGCTTGCCGGGCTGCCCCTTTCGCTTCCGGTGGAAAAGGAAGGCTGCCGCCACGTTTACCACCAGTACACCATGCGCACCGAACGCCGCAACGAACTTGCCGCGCACCTGCACGGCGCGGGAGTGTCGGCGGTTGTCTACTATCCCGTTGCGCTTCACATGCAGAAGGCGCTGGCGCAGTATGGCTACGCGGAAGGCGCGTTTCCGGAAGCCGAACGTGCCTGCCGCGAGGTGGTTTCGATCCCGATGTATCCGGAACTGCCGCAGGCTGATGTGGATTTCATCTGCGATGCGATAAGGGCGTTTTTCGGATAGGCCCGGAGACGGGCGCGCCACATATGTCAAACGGTAGTTCCCATTCCGTCATGATCGTTGCCGGCGAGGCGTCGGGCGACATGCACGGCGCTGCGCTTGCGCGTGAACTTAAATCCAGATATGGCAATGCCAGTTTTTTCGGCATGGGCGGCGATGCGATGAAGCGCGAAGGAGTTGAGCTTCTCGCGCCGCTTGAGCCGGTGGTGGGGCTTGTGGAAGTAATACGCCATCTGGGCGGAATCCGTCGGGCGCTGAACGCGCTAAAGAAAGCAATGTCGGCGCGTCTGCCCGATCTGGTTGTTCTTGTCGATTACCCCGATTTCAACCTGCGGCTTGCCGCGCACGCCAAAAGGCTTGGGCTGAAGGTGATGTACTACATCAGCCCGCAGGTCTGGGCGTGGCGTTCGGGGAGGGTTGGCAAAATCGCCAAACTTGTTGACGCAATGGCGGTTATCCTGCCGTTTGAGCGCAAGATATATGAACGCGCCGGACTGAGAACGGAATACGTGGGGCATCCGCTTGTGAGCGCCATCGAGAAGGCGCAGACGGATTTCGACCCGGAAAAAGCGGCGCGGGAGATTGGCATCGACCGTTCGAAATCGGTTCTGGCGCTTCTGCCGGGAAGCCGACGCGGCGAGATCGACAGGCATCTCGGCATAGTTGGCGATATTGTCCGGATATTGCGGCATAGGCGTCCGGAGCTTCAGATCGTGATTCCAGTGGCATCAACGCTTTCTACCGAAAGCCGGGCGCTGATAAACGCGCTTGCATCCGGAGGCGCAACGATAGTTGAAGGCCGCTCGTGGGACTTGTTTCAGCTTGCCAACGCGGCGGTTGTGGCATCCGGCACGTCATCGCTGGAATCGGCGCTTTTTGGCGCACCAACCGTCGTCTATTACAGATTGAGCGGACTTACGTACTTTATCGGGCGAAGGCTGGTGAGCGTTAAATACGCGTCGCTGGTGAACATAATGCTGAACAGGCCGGTAATTCCTGAGTTCATTCAGGATGAGGCGAGGCCCGAAGCGATAGCCGACGCGGCGCTTGCCTTGCTCGACGACACCGGCAGGCGCAGCACGATGCTTGCCGGATTCGACGAGGCGCGGTCTATGCTCGGCACGCATAACGCTCCGTCCCGCGCAGCCGATCTTGCTGCCGAGGTTGCCAAATGGTAGCGCTTCTTCGGCTTGTAAAGCCATACTGGATTCGCGTTCTGGGCATTATCGCAAGCAGTCTGGTGGTTTCCGGCTCGACAGCGGCGATGGCCGGTGCGATAAAGTATTACATCGACGACGTTTTAATAAAGGGCGACGCCTTCTTCATGGCGATGCTGCCTTTCGCTTTCGTGGGTCTTTTTATCGCCAAGGGCGTCTTCATGTTCTTCCAGACATATCTTTCGCGCGCAACCGGACTGAAGATCATTCGCGACATTCGCACGCGGCTCTACAATCACATCGTCTCGATGCCGCTCGGTTTTTTCCATAAAAACCCGTCCGGCTCTCTCATATCCCGTCTTTTAAACGATGCGCAGAACCTTCAGGGCAACCTGATAGACATCGCCAAGGGCATTTTTGTTGAAGGCTTCACGGTGATAGCCCTTCTTGGCGTGGCGTTCTGGCGTCGGTGGGATCTTGCGCTGATAACGATTGTTGTTCTGCCGGTTTCATTCTACGGTGTGCGCCGCCTCGTAAAAAGAATCAAGAGCGTTGCGCGAGGCAGTCAGGTGAGAATTTCGAATCTCACAGACGTTATGACGGAAACCTTCGGCGCGATGAAGATCATCAAGGCTTTCCTGCTTGAAGGCGAGCGGAAAAGCGCGTTCGAGGACGAAAACCGCAACCACTACCGGCTGGAGATGAAAAGCGGCAGGCTGTCGGCCTTCGTGTCGCTTCTGATGGACGTGGTGGCTGGCGCGGGCATCGGTTTCATCATCTGGTATGGCGGGTATCTGGCAAGCCACGGGCAGATGACGCCCGGCGATTTTACCTCCTACATCGCAGCGACCATGCTGGTGTTTACACCCATGAAGCGTCTTGCCGAGGTTCAGGCCAAGGTATATCAGGCGATGGCCGCGTATGAGCGCATCATTGGCGTGCTCAACCAGCCGCAGGAGCAGTTTGGCACGATTGAACTGCCGCAAATTCGAAAGCGAATCGAGTTCGACAACGTGCGGCTGCGTTACGAGGGCGTTGAAAACGACGCGCTTGGCGGCGTTTCGCTTTCCGTGCGATACGGCGAGATGATCGCGTTCGTTGGCCAAAGCGGCGCGGGTAAAACCTCGCTGGTCGATCTCATCCCGCGATTCTTCCGCCCGACATCTGGCCGCATCTTGATAGACGGGCAGGACACAACCGAGGCGACGCTGTCGTCGCTTCGGCGGCAGATTGGCCTGGTTAGCCAGGAAATAATCCTGTTCGACGACACCGTGGCGAATAATATCGCAATGGGCAGGCCCGGCGCTTCACGCGACGAAATAATCGCGGCGGCCAAGGCGGCAAACGCGCACGATTTCATCATAGAGCTTCCGGGCGGATACGAAACCCGCATCGGCGAGCGCGGCGTTATGCTGTCGGGCGGCCAGCGCCAGCGCATCTCGATAGCCCGCGCCCTGCTTAAAAATCCGCCGATACTGATTCTGGACGAGGCGACATCGGCGCTCGACACAGCGTCGGAAATCGCCGTGCAGTCGGCGCTCGAAAACCTGATGGAAAACCGCACAACGTTCGTTATCGCGCACAGGCTTTCGACCGTGCGGCGGGCCGACAGGATCGTGGTTATGGAGCGCGGAAAGATTATCGAAAGCGGCACTCACGACGAGCTTATCGCGCGGGGCGGCGCATACGCCGGGCTTCACCGGGTTCAGCTTCGGTAGTCGGGCCAATGCTCTACTACGACCTTCTCGCCTTCATCGCGGCAATAATCCTCACGCCATACGAATATTTCCGCCGCCCTACGCATCTGCGCGCAACATGGCTGCGGGAACGCTGGGGCTTCTGGCGTTGCGGGCCTGTTGATGTCTGGATTCACGCGGTTTCGGTTGGCGAGGCGCTTGCCGCTTCGGGCGTTGTGAAAGAACTTAAACGGCGGCGGCCCGATCTGAAAATAGCCGTGTCCACCGTCACCGACACCGGGCGCAAAATAGCATTGGAATCTATGCCCGGCGTGCCGGTTTTCTACATGCCTTGGGACATCGGGCCGCTGACAAGCCGCGTTCTGCGCAGAGCCTCGCCGAAGGTTGTCGCCATCATGGAAACCGAACTGTGGCCTTCGCTAATAAGCAGAACGTCGCGCGAGCAAGTGCCGCTCGTCATCCTGAACGGGCGCATTTCCGACAGGTCGTTTCGCGGATACATGCGCATCCGGCGGTTCATGCGGCTGTTGTTTCTCAAGGTTACGCACTTCGGGATGCAGAGCCGGGCCGATCTTGAACGCATTCGGGCTATCGGCGCGGAGGATCAGGTGTCAAGCGTTATAGGCAACCTCAAGTTCGACATAGCGCCTCCGGCTGCCCGCGACATGGACTGGCCGGCGGCGCTCAAGCATCCTGTCTGGATAGCCGGAAGCACGCACGAAGGCGAGGAGGAAAAGGTGCTGTCGGCGCACCGGATGCTGGCGGATTCAGGGCGAAACATAACGCTCGTGATTGCGCCGCGTCATCCGCAGAGGTTTGACGCCGTGGAGCGGGTGATTAACAGCGCCGGGTTCAAGTGTGCGCGGAGAAGCGGTATCGGCGGCGAGGCTGGCGGCGTTATCCTGCTGGACGCCATGGGCGAGCTGGCGTCCGCATACGCTGCGGCTGACGTCGTCTTTGTGGGCGGTAGCCTCGTTCCGTCTGGCGGCCACAACATTCTCGAACCAGCTTTCTGGCGTAAGCCAGTGATATTCGGCAATTATATGGAGAACTTCCGGGCGATTGCGGCGGGCTTTATTGAAGAAAAAGCGGGCATTCAGGTTAACTCGCCGGTGGAACTTGCAGGCGCGATTGGCCGCGTATTGGACAACCCCGCAGAATCTGCGTCGATGGCGGATCGGGCGTTTGCTCTGATCGAACGAAACCGGGGAGCGTCGGTGCGATGCGCCGATATACTGGAGCGGCATATAAATAGAATTTTGTCGGGCTAAAGCCCTCGCTCATGGCATGGAAGCGGGATTCGGCGGCAAGCCGGAAGTTTGGCGGGTTAAAACCCTCTCTCATGGCATGAAAGCCCTTCGGGCCAACGGGGAGTCGGCTTCAGCCGACTTTTATGAACTGAGCAAGGGATTCATCCCGCGCTAAATAAGGGGATTTATCCCGCTAGAAGCAGGAAAACGCAATGACCTATTGGAGACTCCACTATCATCTCATCTGGTCAACACAAGACCGCCAGCCCACCCTGACTGCGGAGCGCGAGAAAATGTTTTATGGCGTGCTATACCGCAAAGCCGAAGAATTGGGGCTGAAAATCCATGCGGCGGGGAACGTGGAAGACCATGTTCATGTGGTTGTATCAATTCCGCCTAAAATATCCGTGGCGGAGTGCGTGCGTCATCTGAAAGGTGCAAGCGCTTACGTCATCAAGCACATGCCGGGTTGCGACGGCCAATTCAAATGGCAAGGAGGCTATGGCGCGTTGAGCATCGGCGAACGGTCGCTGGAAACCGTTATGGCATACGCCGCAAGGCAGAAGGAGCATCATCGAGACAAAACGATGATTGGCGTTTATGAACGAATGGATGATGAGACATCCGGATGAACCCACCAGAAGAAAACGGGCTAAAGCCCTCTCTCATAACATGAAAGCCCTTCGGGCTAACGGGGAGTCGGCTTCAGCCTACTTCCATGAACTGAGCAAGGGATTTATCCCGTGCGGGATCCTGCACGTGCTGCTGAGCAAGGGATTTATCCCGCGCGGGATTCTGCCGTTCTGCCTGCCGTGCGCGGATTTGGTTTCAGGATATGTTGAGCACGGCGCTTAAGCCCCTTGAATGGCTCTACCGCGTCGCGATATTTTCCCGCAACAAGGCGTATGACACCGGGGTTTTCCGCTCGCGCAGGCTTCCTGTTCCGGTAATAAGCATCGGCAATATCAGCACCGGTGGAACCGGCAAAACGCCAGCCGCTATGGCGCTGGCATCCGAGGCTTTGGCGCGCGGGCTTGATCCCGTTATCATCACGCGAGGCTATGGCGGCAGTGCGAAGGGAACTGTTGTCGTCTCCGACGGCCAAGCCATCCATCTGGATGCCGGAGAGGCGGGCGAGGAGGCTTTTTTGATGGCTTCACGCCTTCCCGGCGTTCCTGTCGTGAAAAGCCCTAAGCGTTTTCCCGGCGGAATGCTGGCGGTTGATCGCTTCAATCCCGGCGTGATTATCCTCGATGACGGATTTCAGCACAGGGCGCTTGCGCGGGATATTGACATCGTGCTGATCGACGGTTCGAAACTGCTTGAAAAGGAGTGTCTTCTGCCTGCCGGGCGGCTGCGCGAGCCGGTTTCATCACTGCGCCGGGCAAGCGAAATCGTTATTACCAAAGCTGGGGCGGTCGAGGCTGACGAGCTGCGGCATTTGCTCGACAGGCAATGCATGACAGCCCCAATATCCGCGCTCGATTACCGGCCCGTGGACTTGGTGTCATCGGGCAGGGAAAGGCTGCCCCTGTCGGAACTTGCAGGCAGACGCGTTCTGGCATTCTGCGGAATCGCCAATCCGGAACACCTTCGCCGCTTGTTGGTGGATCAGGGCGCGGATATGCTAGAATTCCTCGCGTTCAGGGATCATTACCGCTACAGTGAAGACGATGCCATTACTATACGCGAACAGGCCGACAGGCTTGGGGCCGAACTTGTAGTGACTACCGAAAAAGACTTGGTCAAGATGACTGAACACGGATTTTTGGCGCTTTCCATATGCGTTACATTCGAGAATGATATGTTAAGCAGAGTGTTCTCAATAAACAGGATGGGGTAACCGGATATGGAATATCTTACGGTAACAAGTTCGGGACGAAACCAGTTTATAGACATTACCGGCGAGGTTCGCAATGTCATTCTTAAAAAAGGCGTGAAAAACGGCATATGCTTTCTTTTTGTGCCGCACACAACCGCAGCCGTGACAATCAACGAAGGAGCCGATCCGGATGTCGCGCGTGATATTTTGGCGTATATGGAAAAACTCGTGCCTCAGCGTAACGGCTTCAAGCACGCCGAGGGCAATTCAGACGCACATATCAAGGCGTCCATGTTCGGAGCATCAGAGATTGTGCATGTAGTTGACGGCAAGCTGGCGCTCGGAACGTGGCAGGCCATCTATTTCTGTGAGTTTGACGGGCCGCGAACAAGGCGTTTGGGCGTGAGGGTATTGCCTGTATAATGTCTTTTTGCGACCGATCGGGAGTACGCGTGCTTAATCAAATATGACCAAGGAGATACAATGAAAAAACTGTTTGTCTTGCTTGTTTGCATTGCCATCATGCCTGTCGCTGCTTTAGCCATCGACAAGAGCGAAGTCCAGAAGAAGCTTGGAATGCCGGTGAAATCCATAGCGCCCACTCCGGTTCATGGCATTCATGAAATCGTTACACAGGACAACAAGGTTCTGTACATGGACGACAGCGGCCGCTATCTGTTCGCCGGCAAGCTTCTGGACATGGAAAAACGTGTCGATCTGACACAGCTCCGCATGGACGAGATTTCGACAATCGATTTTTCGGCGCTTCCGCTCAAGGACGCCATTGTGATGGGCAACGGCGTGGTGAAGCTGGCCGTGTTCAGCGACCCGGACTGCCCCTACTGCCGCAAGCTGCACAAGGAATTGAAGGATCTCAAGAACGTTCAGATCTACTACTACGTCTTCAATCTGCCGATGCACCCGAAGGCATACGAGAAGTCGAAAAAGATTCTCTGTTCAAAGGACAGAATCGCCTCGCTCGACAAGGCGATGGCTGGTGACGAACTGGCCGACCTGACAGTGTGCGAAACCGACCTTGTTGACAAGTACAAGGAACTGGCGTCGAAGTACGGCATAACCGGAACGCCGCATATGGTTCTTGAGAACGGATCGCCTGTAAAGGGCTATCTGCCCGCCGCCGAACTTCAGAAAAAGATTGATGAATTAGCGAAGAAGAAGGGCAAGAAGTAGGGGGGGCTGTCAGCGATTGTTTCATGTTGGGGCGGGTTGAAACCTGCCCCAACTACTGTGCCGCCGATTCTTAAACCGTCCGTTGCGTGGCTGCGGGCGGCAGAAAACGCTCGAACGCCTTCTTGTCAGCAGCCTTGGAATATGCCTCTTCCGGCGAGACGATCTTCTGCATCACCAAGTCCATGATCGACTGATCCATCATCTGCATTCCCTGACTCTTGCCCACCTGCATGATTGACGGAATCTGGAACGTTTTTCCCTCGCGAATCAGGTTGCTTATCGCCGGATTCACAATCAGTATTTCGAGCGCCGCCACGCGGCCCGGCTTGTCGGAACGCTTCAACAACTGCTGCGCAACCACGCCCTTCAGCGACTCGGAAAGCATCGTGCGTATCTGCGACTGCCGCCCTTCGGGAAACACGTCGATTATCCTGTCAACTGTCTTTGCGGCTGAATTCGTATGCAGTGTGCCGAAGACCAGATGGCCGGTTTCGGCGGCGGTGATGGCAAGCTCGATGGTTTCCAGATCGCGCATCTCGCCAAGCAGAATCACGTCCGGATCCTGCCGCAGGGCGCCCTTCAACGCGGTTGCGAACGATTCGGTATGTCCGCCCACCTCGCGCTGGTTTATGAGGCATCCCTTGTTCTGGTGTACGAATTCTATCGGGTCTTCTACCGTGAGGATATGATCCCGTCGGTTTTTGTTGATAAAATCGATGATTGCCGCGAGCGTCGTGGACTTGCCGCTTCCGGTTGCTCCGGTAACAACTACCAGACCTCGGTTAAGTTCGGCAAATTTAAGCACCTGCGGCGGAAGGCCAAGCGCCTCGGCTGATAGTATTTCGCCTGGGATCACACGGAATACTGCCGCCAACCCCCGCTTCTGCACAAAGTAGTTCGCCCGGAAACGCGCAAGTCCGGGTATTTCGTAGGCGAAATCGAGGTCGCGTTTTTCCATGAATTTGTTTTTCTGGGGTTCCGTCAAAAGCTCGAACAGGAGGTCTTTAAGAATGTTGTTTGAAAGAACCTGAAAATCCAGTTCGGCCAACTCGCCATGCTTTCGAACCTGCGGCTTCGATCCGACGCTAAGGTGAAGGTCGCTTGCGCCGCTGGTGAGCATCTGTTGAAAAAAAGAATCGAGTTTGGCCATGGCTTACCTCTCCGAGATAACGGCGGACGGCGCTGTTTCTGCAATCCGGACAATTTGATGGTGCTCATGACGCCTTGCCCGTGTTGCTATGTACGTATAACCTGCAACAGGCTCAGGCGCTGTGAACACAGGAGCATCGCCATGCACAAGGGCATCTGTGAAAGTGACATCAGCAGGAAGATAAAGCCCGAAATCATCCACGAAAGCTGGCATATCCGGAGGCTCACGCCTGTTTACAAGTGGGAAAACCATCAGAAGACGGTCGCCGCCGCAGTTTTCGAACCGGTGGTAGAGAAAAGGGATGCCGAGCGCGTCGAAGCACTCTTTAATCTTGCCTTCGGTTGTCAGCGACGGCAACTGGCCGTGATCCAGAAACTCGCCGCGCCCGAATGATTTCAGGGCGCAGATTCCGTCGCGAATCAGGAAATCGAGACGGCAGAACCTTGTGCCGCCGAGCGAATCGAGAATTGCGCGTATTGCTTCATGAGGTTGGCCCGACGTTCCCGGCGTCTCCAGTTTGCGAAGCTTACGGGCAATCTCTTCGCCGCTTCCGGACGACACGTTCACCTGCTTGCCGCATATTCCGCCTATTTTGTCGATTGCCGCCTGATTGAAAGGATCGTCGGTTACGATCATAACTTCATCGTCGGTCTCGAAAAGCGGCAGTATGCGGTTATCGCGCAGGAAATCAAGCGAAAACCGGCTGATTAACTCCGCATCGACTGGGGCTTCATCAACAATCACAAACGGAATGTCGATCTGCTTGCTCAATATCCAGTCGATATCATCTTGCTTCACCCTGCCGAGCTTGACAAGTGTCTCGCCAAGACGCTGGCCGGTTTCCTGCTGAAGCTTCAGCCCTTCGGATAAAGCCTCGTCATCGATGCAGCCATACTGAAGCAGAAGCTCGCCGATGTTAACCCTGCCCATTAAGTTCTCCTTTAGTGCGCTGAAACCGTAATGCCTTCGCCGCGCAGAAAGTCGTAAACCTCGCCGCTGTACGCAGAAAGCTCCGCCTCCGAACCGGCCTCGAACCGAAGCACGATCACCGGCTGGGTGTTTGACACGCGAATCAATCCCCATCCATTTTCGAAGAGAATCCGCACGCCGTCAACCGTAATCGTCTCATATCTGCCGCTGAAATGCGAAACGGCTCGTTCAACTACGCCAAACTTGATGTCGTCAGGGCAGTCAACGCGAATTTCCGGTGTGCTTACCGCCGGTGGAATGTCTGCCAGTTTTCCGGAAAGCGCCGAGCGCGGCTCCTCGGAGAGGATTTCAAGCAGGCGCAGGGTTGCGTAACATGCGTCATCGAAGCCGAAATAACGGTCGCGGAAGAATATATGCCCGCTCATCTCGCCCGCAAGCAGGGCATCTTCCTGCTTGAGCTTGTCCTTGATGAGCGAATGTCCGGTTTTCCACATGATCGGACGCCCGCCATGAGCCGCGATGTCGTCGTACATGCGCTGCGAGCATTTCACCTCGCCGATTACAGCTGCGCCCGGGTTTTCGGCAAGCAGGCGGCGCGAATAGAGCACCATCAGCATGTCGCCGAAGATCACGTCGCCCTTCTCGTCAACCACGCCTATGCGGTCGGCGTCGCCGTCGTATGCGATTCCGGCGTCAAGTTTTTTCTCGCGCACCATGGCGGACAGTTCGCGCAGGTTTTTCACCACCGTGGGGTCGGGGTGGTGATTCGGAAACATGCCGTCCGGCTCGCTGAAAAGCGTATGAATCGCGCAGCCCATGCGCTCCAGCACGGGGATGGTGGTTATCGAGCCGGTTCCGTTGCCGAAATCGAGGCCGATACGAAGGCCGGAGCGTATTTTCAGCGACGACGCAAGATGATCGATATAGGCTGGTTTCACGTCTTTTTCAGTGAGCTTGCCCGTGCCGGCCTCGAAATCGCCCGCTTCGATCAGGCGCAGCAGATGCTGAATGTCGTCGCCGTGGATGGTGTCTTTGCCAACCAGCATTTTAAAACCGTTCATGTCCGGCGGATTATGGCTTCCGGTTATCATCACGCCGCCGTCAACGCGTTCGGTAAACACCGCGAAATAGAGAAGCGGCGTGGTGGAAAGCCCGATGTCGAGCACGCTCACGCCGGTTGAGAGGATTCCCTCGGCCAGCGCGCGCGAAAGTTCGGGCGACGACATGCGGCAGTCGCGTCCCACAGCCGCCGAAGCGCCGCCGTTTCTGCGTATTTTCGTGCCGATTGCGCGGCCAATGGCGCGCGCGGTATCGGCGTCCAGATCAACGCCAATAGTGCCCCGGATGTCGTACTGCCTGAAGATGTTGGGTGTCATGCGTTCTCCTGTTATCCAGCCCTACCCTCTCGGAATCCTGATTCTCTTGTCGGGCTTCAGGTTTCTGTTCTCACGAAAAAGCAGAACAGTCCTGCCTATTATCTGCGCCACATGCGCGCCGGTTCTGGCTGCCAGATCATCCGCAACTTCCCGTGCGCCAAGCGGGCAGCTCTCCTGAACTTTAAGCTTCACAAGCTCGCTCGATGTAATGGCCTGATCGAGCGACGCGACAAGAGCGTCCGTAACGCCCTCTTTTCCTGCCATGACTACCGGCTTAAGCTGATGGCCAAGCCCCCTCAGGAAAACCTTCTGTTTTCCGGTAAGATTCTGCGCGGATGGTTTTGCAGTGTCGGTCATTTTTTGTCTCCATGATGAAAGTTTGCCTATAATGGCACAAGACGCAGTGGCTTTTCAGTAGCAAGCAGCGCAAACGGCTTTATAACTCAAGTTTCAAGTTGACAAGCTTTCAGTGATAATGTGAAATATACGTCAATGAAAACCAGAACGATGCTGGTCATTATCTGCCTCATATTCTCCATTCTGTCGCCGGTTGCCATTACAGCTCCGGCGTCCGGAGACAGTACCGGTCTGTTTCTTGCTACAATCGATGTCTGTCACGCACAGGGAACAGGATTATCTGCAGACAGCGATTCGCCGTTTATCATTCCTGACGCCATTCCTGTCCAGTCTCCTGCTTCAAGTGAAACCGGGTTTATGACAGCTGATACATTTTACCGCTTATTGACCTCTTTCGAACTGGATCGACCGCCTGACTTTTCCTCCCGTTTAAGCTGATTTATCTCGCGAAATGCGAGTTTCTCCATCAGGTTCATGGAAGCTTGAGCTTCCGTTGCAGTGCGGTACGTCGCATCCTCCAATGCAGCGTATCAGTAAACGCTACCCGGATTTCGGGAACTCCGTTCGGCTTGCCGTCGAACGGAGTTTTTTTACTTGCAGAGGTTGACTTGGCAGCCGCAAATCACCGAATATCAACAGCATGGCACGCGATTCGTTCGACAGGGAAATAGATTATCTTCGCATTTCGATCACCGACCGATGCGGTCTGAGATGTGTCTACTGCTCATCAGGCAGGAAATCAGGGCATCTGCCGCAGGACAAAATCCTGACCGCCGGAGAAATCGCCCGAATCGTTCAGGCTGCGGTTTCCCTGGGCGTTCGCAAGGTGCGTCTTACGGGCGGCGAACCGCTTCTGCGCGATGACCTGCCTGAAATAATATCTTCAATAAAGCATATTGGAATCAGGGAGCTGAGCCTCACCACAAACGGGCAGCTTCTCGCCGGGCTTGCCGATGAACTGAAACAGGCCGGGCTCGATCGCGTGAATGTGAGCCTCGACAGCCTCGTCCCGGAGCGTTACAGGAAGATGACAGGCGGCGGAAGTCTGTCGCGCGTGCTGGACGGCATAGAAGCGGCTTACAGCACCGGGCTTGCGCCGGTAAAGATCAACATGGTTCCGATACGCGGAATAAACGAAGACGAAATTCCGGCGTTCGCGCGTCTCACGCTTGAGCCGCGTGACGAGCCCTATCATGTGCGATTCATCGAATTCATGCCTGTAAGCGGCAATCCTATATGGGATAGAGGCAGATGCGTTCCTGCCGACGAGGTGCTGGCGCTTGTCGAACGCGAAGTGGGACGGATCGCGCGTCTGTCGTTTCGTGGCAAGGGGCCTTCACGAAACTACCGCATCGATGGCGCGCCTGGCATAATCGGCCTTATAAGTCCGCTCACGCACGGATTCTGCTACAGGTGCAACCGTCTTCGCATTAGCGCGTCAGGATTCATCAAACCATGCCTTTTTTCGAATTCCGGCATCGACATCGGCACGCCGGTTAAAACCGGCGCTGACGCGGGTGAACTGGCACGGCTGTTGCGGTTGGCGATAGAGGCGAAGCCGGAAGGGAAGTATCTGGATACCGATCCGGGCGCGTCAATAAGCACAATGTCGGGGATTGGGGGGTGATAGTGGATCAAGTGGGCATCGCCAAGGCTATAGCGATCTTGCTTGTCGTTGCCCACTTTTCTATTGCCTGATTCTAACCTGCCAAGACACAAGATCTTAGCGCAATTCAATTATCGCTTGTGATGTTCCCATGCTTGGTGGAGTGATTGGGAACACTCCGCCAGCACTATTCTCAACATTCGATCCGATCCCTTGCCTATTTCTCGCAAACACTCTAAGTGTATAGTAGCCAGGATCGAATACTGAAGTATCCCAATAAACAGCATTGTCTCTCGTGAATGTGCCTGATTCCAGATTATCCGGTGTAGTTGGAGTTAACTGATACCACATCGAATCAACTGAACCGGCTGGATTATTGGCGGGCAATCTTCTAACCTGAAAACTATAGATAGGATCGCAACCGGTTCCCCCCGTCATTGCTTCAACAACAACTTGCTGCCCCTGCATAATCGTTTTGCAATAATGTGATATACACGGCCCTATTGAATATATTAGCAACCCAGTTGTCGGATCATAAAGATCCGCATCAAATATGGTTTTGTCGATAAAATCAACATTTGGATCGCATCTTGGAACATTGCGGTTGTCGATTTTAAAGTTGAAAATAGCAGTGTTACTTGGATACCAATTACTTGCGCCATAAGCGCCACGAACCAAGATTTCAACATCGTACACCGCTGGCGGCAACTCCCCGGCTTCAATGCCAACTGTGTTCTGCTGTGTTTCCCATGTCCCACCGGAATCCTTTGGCAAGACTATCCAGTCTTCCGTCGTATTTTCAGGCTTAATACGGTAGGAATAAATGGGGTAGCAGCTAGCACCACTGATATTAACGCCTAATTGAACACGTCTGTCATTGAGGATGTATGTCGAGCCATTCGATACTCGAATACTGTTCATGCCATCAAGCAGATCTACTGTGACTGTATGTGTCGTACTGTTAAGGAAATAAGCTGAGTCATTAGGATCACACACCAGAGACGGCTGGGCAAATGCCGGTTGTGCAATGAGGCTAAACAACATCAGGCAAAATAACTTTGTAAATACTCCAGCGCTTTTCATTCAAATCTCCTTATGCAATATGATTTATTGTGCTCAAGCACAATATCCGAAGATATAACGAATAAACGTCATATAGGTTCACTTAATATCACTTTATTTTCTTGAATTAAGATGCCCCCAAATAATTTTGCTCTTTCTAGTATTAAATGCGTCTCAAATATACACATTGCAGTATCCTTTGTCAAAAGATATGACATATTATTCACGGCACTATGTTTGCTATTACTTTCATTAATTAATTATATATTGCACAAACCATGCCTTTATCCGTTTCAGACCGAATAACGTTGTTAATATTTTCGACAAAAGTAGCCTATGCCTAAATCCGATTGACATCGCCCAGCGCCAATGATATGTTCGAATCTATGGAAACATCGTCATTCCGGATAAAGACGCAATAATCGCAAAACATTGCATTTACGCCATGCATGAGCTAAGAAAAGACCCATTATTACAGCGATGGGTCGTGGTTCTTTCCGACGACTCGAAGCCTCCGTCGTTCTACTGCGCCGACAGAAGACGCGGTATCCCTCCGCGAGCGCCCTGCCCTCTTTGTGAAATCGGCGACGATGCGGTCGAGATTTTCCGCATACCCAACTCCGATCCCGCAAGACCGCCGCGAGTTCGCGTAATTGCCAACAATCATCCGATTCTTCAGGTGGAGGGATCGCTTGGACGACGTGGCATCGGTATGTACGACGCCATGAACGGCATCGGGGCAAGCGAGATCGTGATCGAATCTCCAACCCACGATGTCGAGCCGGATGAGCGCCGGACGGATAACCTTTCTCTGGTTCTGGAAACCTATCGTATGAGAATTGAAGACCTGCAGAAAGACATGCGTCTGCGCTACGTGCTTGTCTTTAAAAATCATGGCCGCGCGGCAGGCGCTGTGTACGACCACCCGCACTCCCAGATTGTAGCCACTCCGATCACCCCGCGCGCGGTCAAGGACGAACTCTACGGAGCGCGGACTCATTTCGGCCTGAAGGAGCGCTGCGTGTTCTGCGACATACTGCGCGAGGAGCGGCGGGCCGGTTCGCGGGTGATAGCCGAAAACAGGGATTTCATAGCGTTCGTGCCGTATGCGCCGAGGTTCCCGTTTGAAATATGGATTCTGCCCAATGAGCATCAGTATAGTTTTGTCAGCCTCAAGAGCGAACAGACGCCGAATCTTGCATCGATAATCTCGCTCTGCACAGGCAAGCTCGGCGCCGTTCTGGAAGACCCGCCATACAACATGGTGCTTCACACATCACCGAACAAGGTTCCAAGGCCGGGCCACTGGCAGACGCTGGATGACGATTATCACTGGCACATCGAGCTGTTGCCGAATCTGCTGACACATGCCGGATTCGAATGGGGATCGGGCTTTCATGTGCTTGCAACAACGCCGGAGGATGCCGCGCGTTATCTAAGGGAGGCACGATAATGAAGATTGAGAAGATACTCTTTCCGACGGATTTTTCGACAGGTTCCGAACACGCCTTCGCGTATGCGGCGGATCTGGCCCGTAAATACGGCGCAAGGCTTTCTGTCGTTCATGTTTTCTACGATATTATCCGCACAACCGAATGGTATGTTCCGGATCTTCCGCTTGAAAACCTCGACAAGGACATGGCCGAAAGCGCGGAACGTCAACTGAATGCCTTCTGCGACAAGCTCGACTGCGGCGGCTCGGAAGTGGAGCGGACAGTTCTGCGTGGCACTCCTTTTCGGGAAATTGTGCGGTATGCCGAGGAAAACGCCATCGATCTGATCGTGATCGGCACACATGGACGCACCGGAATAGACCGGGTGTTGTTTGGGAGCACGGCGGAGCAGGTTGTCCGAAGGGCGGGCTGCCCGGTTCTTTCGGTGCGTCTGCCTTCGCACAGAAAGGCTAGCTAAATTTTTTCAACCCGGTTTCCGATATGTAAGCTGTGCAACCAACTCAGCTAAAGGCGGAACCATGGAAATCCTGAAAGCGCTCAGACCTATTGAGGAGTTTGAAAGAAAGCTGGCACTTTTCTACGAATGGTGCGGAAGGTCATTTGTCGATGACTATGAAACATCCAGCTTTTTCTACTGCATGAAGGTGGAGGAAGAATCGAATATCAATCTTGTCCAGTACATCCGCCGGATCGCCAGGCAAAATCCGCTTCTTTTCGGAGAGGTCGATCTGAACATGGATGGCATCCAGGAATCGACAAGCAAAATGGCGCGGCTCATGTCGTCCACGGCGGAACCCTCGCTGGAAGATGTGCTGAATGCCGCGCTTGAAATCGAGCGAAACGCCACCGATTTCTACGGATTTTCGCATATAAGCGAAGCTGGCCCAGGGATTGCCCAGCTTGTCGGCAGTCTTCAGAAATCATTTCTGGCGCATTATGAAACCTTGGCCAAATTCAGGGCCAAACAGATTCAGGAGCAGCTCATCGCGGGATAGGTTCTCTGTCCCCAGCCTTTTTTTTCTTCGATTTCGACACAGGGCGGCACATTGCGCATCTGCGTTCGTTGCATACCTGACAGAATTCGCAGTCCGGACACTTCGGTTTCACCAACAGCGGCAGGGTCTTTTTCTCGTCGTTCATAATCAAGTATAATTCCACCTTCCGGCTGGTGTAAACGCAGTCGGAAATGATTTACCATCCGGTCGGCGCCGCCTGACCGGGTAATTATTCAGAAAGCCCGGTGGTTTCAGTGATAAATCTCGCCAATTTCCTTTTCGAGGCCGGAATGCTCAAGCGCACGCCGCGTTCCGGATTCCAGTTCCTTGGTTCCGGGGCGGAATCTGTGGCTGAACACATCTTTCGCACAGCATACATCGGCTTCGTGCTTGGCCGGATGGTTGAGAATGTTGACGCCGACAGAATCATCAAGATGTGCCTGTTTCACGATCTTCCGGAGGCGCGCACCGGCGATCTGAACTATGTGAACAAAAAATACGTTACCACGGACGAGAAGAAAGCGGTTGACGATCTGTCCGCCACGCTTCCGTTCGGCGGCGAGATCAAGTCGCTGATCGAGGAGTTCAACGACGGCAAAACCGCCGAGGCATGGCTTGCGCGCGACGCCGATCAGATCGAGATGATACTTGCCTTGAAGGAATACAAGGATCTTGGCAATGTTTACGCGCAGGAATGGCTAGATTTCGCCATGAAGCGGCTTCAAAGCGAGGAAGCGAGGAAGCTTGCCGATACTATTCTGACCACGGATTCGTCGCTCTGGTGGTTCTCGGACAAGAGCGACTGGTGGGTCAATCCGAAGAAATAGCGGATTTTTTCATTAATTCAATCTCATTTCGCACGCGCCTGATGGTTTCGGCATAAACCTCGGCTCGATCAGTTCCCGCCGGAACCGCAGAAGGATGCACCGGCTTGCCGAACGTAACCGTAATTCGCCGAAACGACGCTGGGAAGCGCATGTGTCTTGAATACGCCTCGAACGCGCCTTCTATGAAACATGGAACTATCGGCACGTTCATCTCCACGGCAAGTATTCCAGCCCCGTTTTTGAACTCCATCAGTTCGCCGTCGAATGATCGTCCACCTTCGGGAAATATGCAGAGCGCGTTGCCGTGGCGCAGAACCTCGGCAGACATCCTCATGGCGCGTTCGAGATGTCTTTCCGTGTCTATCGGAATCACCCACGCGGCAGCGGTGAGCAGCGATGATAGCGGCCCCCGGAAGAACTGCTCCAGCCCAACCATGAACAGCCTGCCTGCAACATTGCGTGGCGCGGCGGCGCTCACGGCAAAACCGTCCAGATAGCTTTCGTGATTGGCCGCGATGATGAACGGGCCGTCCGGCAGGTTATGGCGGCCTGTTGACCGCAGACCGAAAAACATGGCTAATACGCTGTTAACCAGGCATCTGCCGAGAAAAAATGAAACTCCGCCGGTTTTCCGCTCCCTCATCTTGAGCGCGTCATCGTCATCCGGGGCGCTTCGCAGGATAACATCCCATCCGGCCTTTTCCATCTTTGCCGAAACGCCGCCATCCGACGCGGCAACGAGTTCTTTCACCGTCCGTATGGAAGCGCCATCAACTTCTGTTCCGATATTGAGCGCGGTGAATATCTCTATCCGGCCAAGCGAGTCGATGCCCAAATCCATCTCAAGATCGGATTCCGGACGTATCGGCGTGGATTCAGAATCGGCAAGATGCGAACGAAGAACCCCGGCAACCCGCCTTCCGGCAGGCGATGCCAACACAGCCATCTCTTCGGCTGACAGTTTTCGCACCGCCGATTCCTGCCGCGACTGCTGAAGCATCTCGCGAACCTTGAAGCGCCGCAACTTGCCAAGCGGCGTGCGGGGAAGCGGCTCGCGCAGAATGCGAAATCCGCGCGGACGCTGATACGGCGGAAGCCTGTCCGATACGCTGCTCACGGCCTCGCGCACAGCCGCCTGAATGCGCGCCGGATCGTTGCCAAGCTTTGCGGCAACGGTCTCGCCGGGAACGATGACAGCCTCGACAGCATCGGCCCCGCCTACCGACTGGCATATGCATATCTCGCCGATAACCGGCTCGGACAGGAAATGCTTCTCCACATCCTCCGGATACACGTTCTTGCCGGAGGAAAGCACTATAACTTCCTTGTTCCGTCCGGTGATATGCAGGAATCCGTCGGCGTCCACAAATCCCAGATCGCCGGTATGAAGCCATCCGTCTTTGAGCGCGGCGGCTGTTTCCTCCGGCATCCGGTAGTAGCCTTTCATCACGTTAGGCCCGCTTATCAATACCTCGCCGTCAGCGCCTGCGGCAGCTTCCGCAATCCGGATCGAAACGCCCGGAAGCGCCTGTCCCACAGAACCGCGCTTCGACGCGCCCAGCCTGTTGAACGCCGCAACCGGCGACGTTTCAGACAGCCCGTATCCTTCCAGAATCGTGAATCCGAGCGATTCCAGCCCAGACGACACCTCCGGGTCGAGACGGGCTCCGCCCGACACGAAGAACCGGAATTGCCGCCCGAACTTCTTGTGAGCCTGCGCGAAAACAAGACGCGCGGGATTGATGCCGAGGCTGCCGCGCGCGCGAAGCGAAAGAGACGCAAGCGCGTTCAACATGCGGCGAACCGCCGGAGGCTTTGCGTCGATCGCATCCTGCATCGCCTTTCGCATAAGCGTAAAGAGGCGCGGCACGCCTGGCAGAATGGTTATTCCGGCGTCGCGTATGGCTCCGGTTATCTCCGGCCCTTTCAGCGACTGCAAGTACGTCACCGTTGCTCCGGCGGCAAGAGGGGCCAGAAACGTGACCATGAACGGATAGACATGATGAAGCGGCAGAATTCCAAGGATGCTGTCCTGACGCCGGATGATGCCGGTTTCAACAAGCGCTGCGGCGTTCGAGCAGAAATTGGCGTGGGAGAGCATCACGCCCTTCGGCCTGCCGGTTGTGCCGGAAGTGTAGATTATGGAAGCAATATCGTCCGGATTGACAGCGGATACACGAGTCGGAGAAGATGGCGCATCGCCAATAGAACCCATGCGGAGGAATGGAATGCGTTTGCCGGGATCAGCGGCATCGACAACTGTATCGAGACTGTCGGCGTAAATGACAGCCGACGGCTCGCAATCGCCAAAAATCGCGGCCATGTCGGCGACAGGCATCTGGGCGTCGAGCGGCACGGCAACCGCTCCGGCAGACACAATTCCAAGATACGACACGCACCAGTCCGGATGATTCGGGCCGATAAGCGCCACGCGCCCGCCAGCCGGAACATCCAGTTTGGCCAACTGAGCGGAAACAGCGGACGCCCTCGCCATAAACTCGCGTTTTGTCAGGCACAACGCAACTTTCCCGTTCTCCCAAAACCGGAGAACGATTTTGTCCGGCGAACAGGCTGCATCGCCGCTTGAGGCGGCGACAAGCTCCGGGATAGTTGCCGGAATGGTTAGATGATGCTGATGTCCCGATTTACAGGAAACTGGCATTTAAGTATCCATATCAGAGAGGGTGATACGTGAGTTGGGAAAATGGTCGGGACGACTGGATTTGAACCAGCGGCCTCTCGCACCCCAAGCGAGTGCGCTACCAGGCTGCGCTACGTCCCGACTGTTTTTGGGGTCTGCTATTATAGCGTGTTTGAAGCGAATTTTCCCGCGTCATTCACTCCACGCCTATCGTGCTGCCGAGATGATCCTTGTGGTGATAGTGCCGCTTGCCGCCCGCAACTTGGGCTATCCGCATTCCACCGGCGAAAATGTGCTTTGTTTTCACGCCGTTAACAATCTCGAAGTGCTTGCCGATGTAGTACGTCGTGCCGTACTGGCCGGTTTTCTTGACGCGCGTGCCGCTGCCGTCGTAGAAAAACGTGGTTGTCTGGCCGCCGTAGGTGATGCTTGATGGCATGTTGTCGGCGTTCCAGGTTATCGTGCGCTGGGCGGGATTCGTGGTTGCCTCCCAGCCCTGCGTCATGTTGCCGTTTTTGTCGTATGTGAATGAATATGTGCTTCCGCCGGTTGTGAAGCTTGTGAGCAGATGCGGGTTGACGGCGGAATACCCAAGCGGGGAATCCTGCGGAAGCCGCGGGGCCATTGTCGATCCCGCCTCGCCGGTCAGGCGGTGAAGGCCGTCGTAGGT